>JAJDNC010000050.1 GCA_022340865.1 Gemmatimonadota bacterium | reverse complement strand
CGACCTCCAGCTCCGCCTGGGCTACGTCAGGGGCCTCCTTCTGGCCGGACGCTCCAAGGAAGCCTACGACGAGGTATCCGGCGTGCCGCCGCTCGATCCCGCCCGGGACGTCTATCTCACCCAGAGCCTCATCCAGCTCGGGCGCCTGGACGAAGCGCGCGCCGCCGTGCGCGCGGGTCTCGCGCGCTTTCCCTCCGACGCCCGGCTGGCAGGCCAGGCCCGGGAGCTGGGCGTACCGGTTCCCGCAGGAGGTCACCGACCGCGCTGACGGGGATCAGCCGCCGGACATCCCCCACTTCCGGAACCAGGCCAGCACGTACACGGTCTTCTCGACGAGGTTGCTCGGCTTGAGAGAGATCTCGTGCCCGGAGTCCGGGACCTTCACCATCACCGTGGGGACCTTGCGGATCTTCAGCGCCCCATAGAACTGCTCGGCCTCGTCGGTGGGCGTGCGATGGTCCTCCTCGCCCGTGATCAGCATGGTCGGCGTCTTCACGTTGCCGGCGTAGCTGATGGGCGAGCGCGCCATGTACTTCTGGAGGTTGTCCCAGGGCAGGCCCGGCATCCAGTACTTGTAGAAGAAGGGGATCTCGTCGGAGTTGAGGACGAAGCTGTACCAGTTGATCACCGGCTTCTGCACCACCGCGGCCTTGAAGCGGTCCGTGTGGCCCACGATCCAGGCGGTGAGCACGCCGCCGCCGCTGCCCCCGGTTACGTAGAGCCGGCTCGGGTCCACGTATCCCTTGGCCACCACGGCGTCCACGCCGGACATCAGGTCGTCGAAGTCGTGGTCCGGGTAGTCGCGGTCGATGAGGTTCCCGAACTCCGCACCGTAGCTGGTGCTCCCCCGCGGGTTCAGGTAGAGGACGACATTGCCGGGAGCCGCGTAGAGCTGGTCCTCGGCGGCGAAGCGGTCACCGTAGTTGGCGAAGGGACCGCCGTGGATCTCGAGAATGAGCGGATACTTGTGGGACGGGTCGAAGTGGGGCGGCTTGAGGATCCATCCCTGGATGTCCCGCCCGTCGTACGACGACTTGAAGTGGATCTCCTCCGACGTCGCCAGCGTCTTGTGGTCGAGGAGGTCGGCGTTCAGATAGGTGATCCGGCGTTCCGGCCGCCCCTGGCTCCCCACGGCTACGTCCGCGGGGTGGTCCGGCAGGCTGTGGGTGAAGGCGTATACGCCGGTGTTGGATACCGAGTACGAGCCGCCGCCGTAGGGCCGGCCGATGGAGAGGCCTCCCACGTGGTCGGCGAGCTTCGTGACCTTTCCGGTGGACACGTCCACGTAGCCGATCTTGGTGTCGCCCTGATCGTCGTACTGGAAGAAGAGTCCCTTGCCGTCCCGGCTCCAGCTCAGGCCGCGGAAGTCGCGGTCGAAGCTCCCCGCCACCTCGCGCTTGCCGCTGCCGTCTCGGTTCATGACGTACAGATGCGTGACCTGATAGCCCACGTACTTGTCGTCGTAGCCCGTGTAGGCGATGAGCCGCCCGTCGGGCGACACCGTCGGCTCGTTGTCGGGTCCCTGTCGGCTCGTGAGGGCGTGCGGCTCACCCCCGGCAAGCGACACCTCGTAGATCTCGGAGTTCGCCGGGTCGTACTGCCAGTCCTCGTGCCGGTCGGAGACGAAGAACAGCGACTTGCCGTCCGCCGACCATGCGGGCGACCCGTCGTTGTAGTCGCCGAACGTGATCTGGCGAGGCGTGCCGCCCTCGGCAGGCAGCACGAAGACGTGGGTGTAGCCCCGCGGCAGCCAGCCGATCTCATCCTGGCGGTAGTGCAGCCGGTCGATGACCCTCCACGGCGGGCCCCAGTCGGCGCCCTTGGGCTCGGGGGGCATCGTGATCATGGGCTTCTGCGCCTGCGCCACGAACATCGTGAGCGCGATCCACTTGCCGTCGGGAGACCAGGTGATGCCGCTCGGAGACTGATCGGCCAGGTGCGTGAGCTCCGCCTCCTGTCCGGTGTCCATCCAGCGCATCCAGAGCTGCCTGGAGCCGCCCTTGTTCGACACGAACAGCAGCCGTCCACCGTCCGGAGACCAGCGGGGCGATCCGTAGCTCTGGTCTCCGCTGCCCAGGGCTCGCATCCCCGTGCCGTCCACGTTCATGATCCACAGGGCCGAGCGCGTGTCGTCCTTCATGATGTCGTAGCCCTGGCGCACGAACACGACCTGTCGCCCGTCGGGTGAGATCTCGGGATCCGACGCCCACTCCAGCTGGAACACGTCCAGCGGCTGGAACGTGTCCTCCGCCCGCATCCCGCTCTGCGCGCGCGCTCCCGGCGCCATCGCGAACAGCGCCAGCACGCCTGCAAGCACCGCTACCTGTGTCTTCATGGTTTCGCCCCCGGCACGAGAATGTTCGAGGGGGAGGCTACGGGGGGCCACCCGACGCTGCAAGTTGGGTGGCGGCGTGGCCCCCGCAGCCGAGGTCGTCGCTCGTATCGTGAGCCGGGAACCTACAGGTCAGTCCGCCACGACCTCCGCCATCGACAGCACCTCCTCCCGCTTCAGGTCCATGCTATGCACCTGCCGGGCATGCTCCTGCACCGCTGTCACGAGCTCGTCGTCGGTCTTCTTCCGGATGACCTTCCCGCAGTCGCACGAAACTTGCTTCTGGGCCATGGTGTTCTCCTTTGCGAGGCTGTTGTGGTGGCCTGACGTTACCTGTATAACCGGCGGTGCTTGCTTCTGGTGTGGTGAGACCTTGGTGGAACCTTGAAGCGGGGAATGCTGCGCATCTACCTCTCCGGAGGCATGAGCCTCGACCAGGAGGAAGTGCTGGTCGAGGCCCGTGAGTTTCCCGGCCAGCAGGGGCGGGAGGTGTTCGCGTACCTGGTGTGCAACCGGGAAGGGCCCGTGTCCCGTTCCGAGCTCGCCGACGCCTTGTGGGGCAGTCGCCTTCCCGAGGCATGGGGGACGTCGCTGAGCGCCATCGTCAGCAAGCTGCGCTCACTTCTCGGGCGGGTGGGTCTCGACGGTGCTGCCGTCCTGTCCACGGGCGCAGGCTGTCACGAGCTCCGCCTCCCCGACGGATCCTGGATCGATCATGAAGCCGCGGCCGACGCCATTCACGCGGCCGAATCGGCTTTGGCGGCAGGAGACCCTGCGCGCGCATACGGGCCGTCGGCCGTGGCCCATCACATTGCGCGTCGCCCGTTCCTGCCGGGAGGCGATGCTCCCTGGATCGACGAGCGCCGCGAGAAGCTCGGCAGCATTCTCATCCGCGCCCTCGAGTGCCGTGCGGAGGTCTATCTCTGGAACGGCGAGTCGACGTTGGCGGTGGAGACGGCCCGTGACGCCGTGACCTCGCACCCGTTCAGGGAGAGCGCCTACCGACTCCTCATGCGCGCCCATGCGGCGGCGGGGAACACCGCGGAGGCCCTTCGGGTCTACGAGCGATGTCGCGTGCTGGTATCCGAGGAGCTGGGCGTGTCTCCTTCTCCCGAGACCCGAGCAGTCCACGCCGCCATTCTCGAGTCGCTGTAGGCCGCTGACCGTCTGGCGCAGGCAGCCATGCCTGGTCGCGCTTGTGGCCCCGCGCACGCCTGCACCGCATTGCCCATCCCGCTAGATTGAAATCGTTATGGAAACACCGAAGCTCTCTTCGCTTTACCAGCAGCTCATCCTCGAGCACTACCGGAGCCCCCGGAACAAGGGCGATCTCCCGGACAAGACCGTGGAGATCCACATGCGCAATCCGTCGTGCGGGGACGAGATCCGTCTGCAGCTCCGCATCGAGGACGGCCACATCGCCGACGCGACGTTCGTGGGCTCCGGATGCTCCATCTCCCAGGCGTCGGTAAGCATGATGACCGCGCTCATCAAGGGTCGCGCCCTGGACGAAGCCGACGCGTTGGCCGAGCGCTTCAAGCAGATGATGCACGGCGACGAGGCCGCCGCGAAGGACAGGAGCATGGGTGACCTGCGGGCTCTGGCGGGGGTGAGCAAGTTCCCTGTGCGTGTAAAATGCGCGCTGTTGGGGTTCGATGCCCTCCAGGAAGCCCTCAAGAAGACCGCGGGCGGCGCGGCACCCTGATCATGGCATGAGCACGTCACCCGTGCACTCGGCCCACCTCGCCGACACGCCGGCGGGTCCCCTCACCATCTGGGTGTCCGAGGCGGGCGTGCGCCGCGTCGAGTTCGGACCGCTCCCCGGCGAGACACATGCGGACCCGGAGAGCACGTGGCCGTCGCTGCTCCGCGAGACCGTCCGGCAGCTCCGGCAGTACTTCCGGCGCGAGCGCCGGACCTTCGACCTGCCGCTGGACATGGAGGCCACGGACTTCCAGAAGTCGGTCTACGGCGAACTGACGAAGATCGAATACGGGCACGTCACTTCCTACGGCGACGTGGCCGCGGCGGTGGGCCGGCCGGAGCTGGCGCGGGCCGTGGGCCAGGCGGTGGGCGCGAATCCCCTGCCCATCGTGGTTCCGTGCCACCGGGTGGTGGCTTCGGACGGCAAGCTCGTGGGCTTCGGAGGCGGCCTGCCCGCCAAGGTCGCGCTCCTGCGCCTCGAGGGCGTCGAGGTGGACGGCCAGCTCCCCTCCAGCAAGGTGCGACCGGAGGTGCTTCGGCTGGAGCTGTAGGCTGCACACTCGGGGCTGCGGGAGGGACTCGCCGGTGTCGTGCGGCGGTCCCGTCTCACCGACGTCCCCGCCTCACGTCCATGGTCTGGTTCGCAGGATCCCCTATGCGAAGCGCTCCGGTGAGAAGGCCCGCCACCGCGTGTCGACGGCGCCGTCCAGCGCATAGTCCGCCACCAGCGCACCCGTGGCCGGTCCCAGCGTGAGACCGAGCATCCCGTGGCCGGTGGCCACGAGGACGCCCTCCACGTCCGGCAGCGGGCCGATGATGGGAAGCCCGTCCGAGGCCATGGGCCTCAAGCCACACCACTCGGAGAGGGGCTCGGCCTCCCCCAACGCCGGCAGATACCGGCGCGCCGCGCGGGTGAGCTGCTCCAGCCGCGGGCGGCGCATCTCGTGGTTCAGGCCGCTGAACTCCATCGTTCCGGCGAACCGCACGAAGCCTTCCATGGGCGTGCAGAACACCGAGGTCTCGTTGAGGACGCAGGCCATGCGCAACGGCGGCGCCGCGCCGTCGCCCACCGGGAGGTCCCGGTGATACCCCTTGCCCGGCTGTACCGGAAGCCGGGTGCCCAGACGACGGGCCAGCTCGAGGCTGAAGGGTCCCGTGGCCAGCACCACCACGTCGGCACCCACGTCGTCGCCGGTGGCGGTACGAACGCCCGCGGCCTTCCCGGAGCGGACCACCACCTCCGCCACGTCCACGCCTTCACGGACGTCGACGCCCCGGGTGCCGGCCCGGCCCGCCAGCTCCATGACGAACCGATACGGGTCCAGCGTCGCGGCCTCGGGATAGAAGACACCTCCCAGCACGTCGGGGGCCAGCGCCGGCTCGGTTCTGCGGAGGGTGTCGCCGTCCATCAGGTCCGGGTGGTATCCGTGCGCCCGCACGATGTCCGCCTCGTGGCGCGCGCCCTTCAACGCCGGCTCCGTGCGACATACGTCGAAGTAGCCCTGGCGCTCGTAGCCACACGCCAGGTGCTCGTCGGCGACGACTTCGTCGAACAGCCGCAGCGCCTCCAGACCGAAGGGCGCCATGGCGCGCATGCACGCCTGGACGTGGTCGTCGGTGCAGTGGAGCGCGAAGTCGGCCAGCCAGCGCATGAGGTCGGGATCCCACCGTGGCGCCACGTACAGCGGCCCGGTGGGGTCGGCGAGCTGCTTCAGCGCCTGCGGGAGGCGCCCCGGCCTGTTCAGCGGGGGGTGCCCCGCCGAGACCGTTCCGGCATTGCCCTCCGAGGCGCCCGCGGCGAGACGGTCCCGCTCCAGAAGCGTCACGTCGGCGCCGCGCAGACGCAGCCAATACGCGCAGCTCACCCCGATGACCCCGCCACCCACCACCACGACCCGCGTGCTCATGGGTCCTTTCCCATCGCCGGAGGAAGCCGGCCCGGCGGCCGGGGCCAGGCCTCACGCATGCTCGCGCACTCCCGTCCCATCACCTCACCTGCGGATCGAAGAGCACCTTGATGGAGCCGGTCCGGCGGCGATTGGCGGCGGTGGACAGCGCGTCGCGGTACTGGCGCAGCGGGAAGACGTGGGTCACCATCTCCGAGACCGGCGCGCGGGTCTCCAGAAGCAGCTCGTGGGTGATCTGGAACGTGTGGGCGTGGCCGTCCCGCCAGCGCTCCCGTCCGTAGCCGACGAAGCCCTTTACGTCCAGCTCGTGGGCCCACACGAACGTGAGGTCCAGCTTCCTGATCTCCGCGGCGCAACCGAGCATGACCAGCCGTCCCCGGGGCGCCGCGAAGCGCATGGCCTGGCTCAGCGTCTGGCCGCTCCCCACGCAGTCGAAGATCAGCGGGAAGCCGCCGCCGGCGTACACCTCGTCGCCGACGATGGGCATGTACGCCTGTGCGCCGGTATCCACCAGAGCGTCCCGGGCCTCGTCGCCGGGAGCGACCACCGACGAGGCACCCAGGCGCCGTGCGATGGTGGCTTCGTTGCCGCGCTTGATCTGCGCCACCAGCTCGCCGCGGTAACCGGCGGCTCGCAGCGACCAGATGGTGCCCAGCGCGATGGGGCCGCTTCCCACCACCAGCACCGGACCCTCTCCCCACGGGCGCATACGCAGCGCGGCGTGCATGCCCACCGAGAGAGGCTCTATGAGCGCAGCGGTGCGGTCGTCCAGGGCGTCGTCCACTGGAAAGAGCTGGCTCTCGTGGGCGATGATGCGTTCGCTCCACCCGCCGGGCAGGTCGGAGTGATAGCCCACGGTGGCGCCCCGGCGCAGCGGCCGACCCGCCACCTGGAGCTCTCCGTCCTCACCCATGCGGGCACACGTGCAGTGCAGCCCCTCCGCGCACGACGGGCACGCCTGGTCGCGGGGAAAGCCTCGCACCGTGCAGGAGATCATGGGATCCACGGCGACGCGCTGTCCGCGCTCGAAGCCGCGCACGGCGGGCCCCACCTCGGTCACCCGGGCCAGGATCTCGTGCCCCAGCACGGCGGGAAACGAGCCGAAGGGCTCCATGGCCGGGCTGGCCTTGAAGGTCAGCGTGCCGATGTCGGTGCCGCAGATCCCCGCCTTCATCACCTCCACGCGGACCCAGTCGGCCGCAGGGAGGGGCGGCTCCGGCACATCGCGGAACCGCACGCCGCTCAGGCCCCCGAAGACGGCGGACTCGGTGACCCGCCCCAGGGTCTTGCCCAGCACGAAGCCGGGGATGCTGACGTTGAACGAGACGGCGCGCATGAAATCAGCGGCCGTCAGCCGGTAGATCCGAAGAGGCGGTTCCCCGGCGCGTCGGGATCGTCGCTCCGGTAGAACTGGTGGGCCATCTCCATGAGCTCCGCACGCGTCACCACGCCGTCGCCGTCCAGGTCCAGATCGGCGAAGACCTCACGGGCGACATCGGACTTGAGCCCGTGTACGCCGTAGAAGTTGCAGAACTCGTCGGCGTCGAGGGCACCGTCGGCGTCACTGTCGAACAGCTCGAAGAGCTGGTCCGTGACCTGTGCGATCTCGGCCTGGTAGCGCCCCTCGTCGGCCAGAACGGCGTCCCAGTATGCGAGCCACTCGTCCAGGTCCACGCTCCCGTCGCTGTCGGCATCGGCCGAGGCACGGATCCCCTCCCAGCGGCGCAGGTAGCCGTCCAGCAGCGCACGGTGCCCGGGGGAGTTGTCCCCCACCCCGTGGAGCATGCGCACGTTTTCCACCACGCGCTCGAAGTCGGGGCGCGAGATGCGGCCGTCGTCGTCGATGTCGCAGACCCGGAAGTAGCGCGTGAGCTTCCTCTTCTTGAGATCGGAGAGCATGGGGTCTGGCTCCTGGGGGCTCGATCTGCGGGGGCGGCGGGCGCGCCCCGCCGGGCTCTCAAGATAGACCCGGCGGCGTCACTCCTGCATCCCCGCGAGGGTGTCGCTCTCCACCATCGCGCGCCCGGCGCGACGCCATGGTCGCCTGCCCGCCTTCAGGCCGGCCCCCTCCCCGAGTCCTCGTTCGCCGGCCATCCCACGTACAGCCCCCTCCGGTCCAGCCCTTCGGGGACATGCTCCACGCCGAGCCCGGCTCCCCGGAAGGCCTCCTCCATCTCCGTCCGGGTGAAGATCCCCAGCTCGTGTACCTCCGAGCGCCGCTCGATGCCTCCGGGGCGGCCGACGAGGTACTCGAACTCCAGCCGCGAGATCGTCCCTTCGATGACGGTGCGGGACATGCGGCACACCTTCAGGTCCTCCTTCTCTCCCGTGGCCAGGGTCACGAAGCGGTCCGTGAGCTGGCCCGGCTCGAACCACGGCTCGACGACGAGGATGCCGTCGGGGGCCAGGTGCGCCGCCATCCGCACCAGGGTCCTCCGGAGAGCGTCCGGAGTGCGCACGTAGCCGATGGCCGAGAAGAGGCTCAGCACCACGTCGTAGCGCCCCGGCAGGTCGAACACGCTCATGTCCGCGACCTCGAAGCGGCCCTGCGGGCACTTCTCCCGCGCGATCTCCACGAACGCCGGCTCCAGGTCGACGCCGTCCACCTCGAATCCCAGGGCGGACAGGTGGCGCGCGTGCTCCCCCGTGCCGCACCCGACGTCCAGGAGCCGGTGGGCACCGGGACGCCGCTCCCGGATGAGCTCCGCCAACCGCTGCGCCTCGGCCCGGTAGTCCTTGATCCCGTGGTAGAGCAGATCGTAGAGGTCGGCGGCCTTCCCGTAGTCACCCAAGCATCACTGCCTCCCTCGGGGAGGGGCCCACTGTCGGGGAGACGTCCACCCCCACGGGTCCTCGGACGAAGCGGCCGGCCCCCCACGGAGCATCGGCCCATCCGCGAAGGAGCCCGTCCCTCATGGACGCACGCGCCGGAACCGGTAGACGCGCACGTATTCCACGTTCATCGCGTCACGCCAGACGCCCACCAGCTTCGAGCCCACCACCTGCGTCAGCTGGACAGGCGCCTGCACCGTGCCGAGGAACGCGCGGTCCGCGCCGTACACGTCGAAGGTGCCGTACCGGTAGCGCTCGGCCCACACGCTTCCGTCGTCGGCCACCACGAGGCTCCGGTATGCGGGAAGGAGCTTCGGGACGTGCGGGTCGCGCAGGACCGACAGGTACTCCTCGGCGCGGGGGGAGTCGCCGTGGCCGAAGATGTCGGCATAGTCCTGCCGGTCCCTGGCCGTCACGGGCTCGGGATCCCGGTCGAGACCGTAGCTCTCCACGAGGCGCCCGTCCCGGAACACGCGGAGGCGGAAGGCGCTGCCGCTGGTGGTCTGCACCTCGTCTCCCGAGACGTCGAAGCCCGGGTTCACGGTGAAGGGGATGGGCACGGTGCTGTGCCCGGTCCACAGCCACTTCGGCGCAGGTGCGCCCCCCTCCGGCGCCGTGCTCGCGGCGGCGTAGTCCACCCGCGCGTAGATCGCCGTGTCGGGGAGGATGGTCCCCGGCTCCAGTGCACCCGCCTTGACCACCGGCCGGATCCGCGCCAGCGCGGTCCCGTCGGCGAACACGTGGAACGCGTTGGGGGGATACGCATCGCCGCCGTGGGCCGTGACGATCCTGGCCATTTCCCCCGCCGAATCCAGCACCGTCAGACGTCCCTGGGCGTCGTCCCAGACCGCCACGCTATCTCCCCGGAAGCTGCCCAGGAGGCGCACGCTCATGAACTCGCCGGGACCCTCGCCGCGGCCGCCCACCGACTTCCAGAACGAGCCGTCGGCGTGGAAGAGGCGCACCTCGTCGGACTGGCCGTCGGCCACCCAGAGGTTCCCCCGCCGGTCCACGTGCACGCCCTGTACGTTGGCGAACTGGGTGGGACCCCCGGCGTCCGGGCCGCCCAGGCTGAGGATGGCCGGGGTGTCCACCATCGCGAAGGCGTGCGGCACGTCGTGGCTCAAGGTGATGCGCACCCCGGCGCTGTCCCTGACCGTCACGCCGGTGGGCGGGCCCCGGCCACAGGCGGCTGCGGCCAGAGCCACGCAGGCCAGAGCGGTACGGGTAACACGACGGCGCATCGGATCCTCGGGGGTTGGGGATCGCGCGACCCACCACACCGCACGATACCCATCGCGGCGCCCCCCGGCCATGCGGAGCGCGTTGGACCGCCTTCGACCACCGCTTCGGCGCTTCGCGCCGACGTCGTCCGGACGCCGCGGGGGCGATGAACGTAGGAGCCCCGTCGACAGGGAGCTCAACGCATGCCCGGCTCGATGCCGAGGCTGAGCTCGTAGAGGGGGTGGACCAGCCCCGTGCCGGAGAAGACCTCGTCGCGGACGTGCCGGAACCCGAGCTTCTCGAGGATCCGCTTCGAGGCGTGGTTCTCCGGGTTGTGCCCCGCCAGGACGAGGGGAAGGTGGAGCACCGCGCCGGCATGTCCGATGACGGCGCGCGCCGCTTCGGTGGCCAGGCCTCTTCCCCAGTGGCGGAAGCGCACGTGAAAGCCCATCTCGTAGAGGGCCGGGTCGCCCTCGTACGGCTTGAGGCCGCAGCAGCCCGCGAAGTCCCCCGACCCGAGCACGAAGAAGGGCCAGTACTGGACGCCCAGGTCCCGCTGGTTGCGGATCTCCAGATCCAGGCGCTGACGCACCTCGTCCCGGGTGAGCTGCGGCCGTGCGTCGATGAGCCGCGTGACCCGCGGATCGCCCCACAGGCTGACCGCCAGGCCGAGATCGTCTTCCGTCCAGAGGCGGAACCCGAGGCGTTCGGTGGTGAGGAAGTAGTCCGCGGTCATGCCCCGTCGAGAAGCTCCACCGCCCCGGTCTCCAGCGAGTACTCGGCACCCACCACCGACAGGCCGTCCTTCTCGATGAGATCCTCGAGGATGCGGGAGCCGTGCCGCACCTGGCTCACCGACGCCCGCACGTTGGCTCGCACGGCGGCCCTGATCAGCGCCGTCCTGTCCAGGGCCAGCTCGGTCTCGAGAAGCGGCTCCACCGCGGGCCGGATCCGATCCACGATGGAGCGGAGGTTCGGCGAGCGGCTCTCCGAAGGGCGCTCGAGCTCGTCCGCCGTCGCGGTCACCGCACCGCAGCTGGAGTGGCCGAGGACCACCACGAGGCGCGTGCCGAACCGATCGGCGGCGAACTCCACGCTGCCCAGGAGCGACGGTGCCACCACGTTGCCGGCCACACGGATGACGAAGAGGTCCCCCAGCCCCTGGTCGAAGACGATCTCGGCCGGGACCCGCGAGTCCGAGCACCCGAGGACGATGGCGAAGGGCTCCTGACCGGAGACGAGCTCGCTCCGGCGGGCTTCGTGGGCGAGGGCCTCGGGGTCGCGGACGCCCGCCACGAAGCGGGCGTTGCCGGCACGCAGGCGCTCCAGCGCTTGGGAGGCGGAGATCATGTCGGATCCATGGTGAAGGAAGAGGTTCGGCCCACCTCCAGCCATCGTCCGTGGCTTCTCATCCCGATTCCCTCCTGACGCGTCGAACGCGGAAGTCCGTCTGATGCGGGCACGCAGGTACATCTACAAGGGCATGCGCCGGCGCGCACCCCTGGGGAAGGGGAGGGATCGCCATCCGGCCATTGTCGGCCGGATGGGGTCTTACCTGCCGCCCGCGCCTTCGAGCTCCGCTGCCCTCCCGACTCCCCTCGTGCCATCTTATCGGCGCACGCATCGAACGGGAGCGCTCCATGAAAGCCGCCATCGTGGCCGGGTGCCGCACGGCCTTCCTCCGCTCTGGCACCGACTTCGCCGACCTTCCGGCTATCGAGCTGGGCAAGGTGGCCGTGCGCGACGCTCTGGGCCGCAGTGGGTTGCCGGGCTCCCGTGTCGACCACCTCGTATACGGCACGGTGGTCCACGACACCAAGGCACCCAACATCGCCCGGGAGGTGGGCCTGGGCGTGCTTCCCAAGACGGTCCCGGCGGTGACGGTGTCGCGGGCGTGCGCGTCGGCGAACCAGGCCATCGCGGACGCCGCCGCGCTCATCGAGGTGGGCCAGGCCGACGTGGTGGTGGCCGGCGGTGCCGAATCGCTGTCTCGCATTCCCATCACCGCCACCGACAAGCTCGCGAAATCGCTGGTGGAGGCATCCAAGGCCAGGACCCTGGGTCAGCGCCTGGCGCCCTTCAAGCGGATCCGCCCGAAGGACCTCGTGCCCCAGGCGCCGGCCATCGCCGAGCCCACCACGGGCGAGACCATGGGCCAGGCGGCGGAGCGCATGGCCAAGGAGAACGGCATCCGCCGCGAGGATCAGGACGCGTGGGCGCTGCGCTCCCACCAGCTCGCCGCCGCGGGCATCGCCGACGGGCGTCTCACCGCCGAGATCGCGCCCGTCTACGTGCCCCCCGACTACGGGACCGTGGTCGAGGTGGACAACGGTGTCCGCACCGACACGAGCCTCGATGCGCTGGCGAAGCTCCATCCGGTCTTCGACCGGAAGCACGGCTCGGTGACGGCGGGCAACTCCTCGCCCCTCACCGACGGCGCTTCGGCCGTCGTGCTCATGAACGCCGACAAGGCACGGGCCGAGGGGATCCGTCCCCTGGGCTGGGTCCGGAGCTGGGCCTGGGCGGCGGTAGATCCGGCGGCCCAGCTCCTTCAGGGTCCGGCATGGGCGGCCCCCCTGGCGCTGGACCGGGCCGGGCTCTCCATGAGGGACATCGGCCTCATGGAGATGCACGAGGCCTTCGCGGCTCAGGTGCTCTCCAACCTCCGGGGCCTGGCGTCGAAGTCGTTCGCCCAGAAGGAGCTGGGCAGGAGCGAGGCAGTAGGCCACCCGGATCCGGAGCTCATCAACGTCATGGGGGGATCGGTCTCCCTCGGCCATCCCTTCGGCGCCACCGGCGGGCGCCTCACCGTGACGATCCTCAACGAGATGGAGCGCCGTGACGTGGAGTTCGGGCTGATCACGGTGTGCGCCGCCGGCGGCATGGGCTTCGCCATGGTGGTGGAGCGGAGGTAGGGGACGCGGACGTCCGCGCCGCTCCGCCGTCACCGCCGCTACTCCTTGCCGCCCAACTCCTGGTCCAGCTGCTCACGCACCTCCCGGCGACGCTTCGCCTGACGGTGGCGGCGCTCGTCGTCGGCATTCGTCAGCGCCAGCGGAGGCACCGGGCACGGGCGGTGGTTCTCGTCGATGGCCACGAAGGTGAGCAGACACGAGTTGGTGCTGCGCTTCACTCCGGTGAGCAGGTCCTCCGCCACGACGTCCACGCCGACCTCTATCGACGTGCGTCCCACGTAGTTGACCCGCGCGTGACACGTCACCAGCTCACCGGAGAAGATGGGCTCCTTGAAGTCCACGCGGTCGATGGACACGGTGACCACGGGCCCTCCGGCGTGACGCATGGCCGCCACCGCCGCCGCGCGGTCCACCATGGAGAGCAGCTCGCCGCCAAAGACGTGGCCCAGGTTGTTCACCTGGTGGGGCATCATCAGCTCCGACACGGTGGACTCGGATGCGTCGGGCGTGCGCGGGGTAAGGTCGGTGGGTGGCATGGCGCGGGTTACCCCCCGCGGATCGCCGGGTTCTCGCGAGAGCCGACGTGGATGTCACGGTGCTGCCGAAGAGGGGCGCATGTCGACGGCCACCGACGAATTCCCCCGGCCACACCGCCGGCCGCTTCCGGGCTCAGCCCCTCTCCTTCCGGCCCATGCGTGCGCCCCCGACGGCCCGTATGCGCTCCTCGAGGCGCTGAGGCTTGTCGCTTCCCACGTAGAGCAGGATGCCGTCGGCCATGTGCAGCACCACGGCCCTGTCGCCCCGAGCCGTCCACGCTCGCTTCTTGCCCGAGAAGCGGACCCCCCAGCCGCCGAACTCCGCGAGAGGGTGGTACTTCACCGATTCCAGCTCTTCGATGTCCTCGTAGCGGACACGCTTGTGGATCAGCCCCGCGTTCCCGAGCCCCACCTCCATGTGCTCCGGGTACAGTCGCACCTTCAGGCCGGCCACCAGCCACTCGGTGAGCACGAGCACCGCCACCAGCGATACCACGCCGACCATGCGACCAACCGGACTCTTGCTCGGGGATGCGGCCATGGCCGCGATGGAGAGGAGCATCGTTCCCCAGAAGATGATCTGGATCCAACCGGGCCACCGACTCGATTCCGTGTAGATCGGACGCCCTCTCGTGGCCATGCGCCCCTCCCTGCCGACGTTCGTTTGGCTGCGCGCGGCGGCCCGTTTCCGGGCACCGGCAGGAGCCGCGCGCCGTTCATCTCCGGCATACGATCAGCGGGCCGGTTTCCTTCTCACGGTCTCGTCCCGGAATGTCGAGGCGCCGCCAGCTCCTCCAGGAACTCCACCACCAGGCGGTGCGTCTCCGGGTCGCCCAGCACCTCCGTGTGGCCCGCCCCTTCCACCATGTGCACCGGCCGCCCGGAGGCGCGCGACAGACGCTCGGCGTGCTCCGCCGGCACGCGGCGGTCTCGTCCGGCCTGGATGATGAGGAGCGGCTGGCGGACCCGGGCAACCTCCCGCTCCGGCACGAGATCCCGGAACGAGCCGCCCATCCGCACCCACCAGAACGGCCGCAGCGCGACGACCATGAAATGGCCCGGGAGGCCCCTGTCACTCAGGTATTCGGCGGTCACCTCGAACACCTCCGCCGGACACGCGACGAGCACCACCCCGTCCACCGGCGCCCCGCGCGCCGCCGCCAAGACCGTGGCTGCCGCCCCCATCGAATGACCCAGCACCACCAGGGGTCGCCCGGCGAAGCGCGTGTGTGTGTAGGCCACCACCGCCTCGACGTCGTCGCGGAAGTGCCTCACGGTCGCGACCGGCGCCTTCTCGTTGCGGCCGTGTCCGCGCACGTCGAACAGAACTACGTCGTACCCTGCGGTCACTACCGGAAGAGCGAGCTGGAGCACGGTGCCGTAGCTCGCGGCCCATCCATGGGTCATGATCACCACCGGTCGTCGCTCCGGCCCGGGTTCGTCGTCACCCGGGAGGAGCCATCCCTTCAGGGTGCGTCCCCCCGACGGGATGTCCAGGTCCTCGTAGCGGATGCCCAGCGACGGCACGGTGACGGGAGGGTCCCCGGGAACGGGACGCACCACCGAGATCGCCACCCGATCGAGGGCATACAGACCACCCGCTGCGGCCGCCGCGCCGACTCCACCGAGCAGCACGCTCACGATCCCACCGCGTCCCGGCGTTCCCGGGCTTCCGGGGCATCCGGGGCATCCCGCGCTCGCCCCGCGGCCGCCACCGTTCCGGGCCCTGGCGCTACCGCTCGCCCGGCGCGCCTCACGCCCGGATCCCCTCCAGCGCCCGGCGCACGTACACCGGCACCATGGCGTGCCGCCACTCTGTGTCCACGATGATGTTCTCCAGGGGGTGGCACTGCTTGAAGGCGCGCTCCGCGAGCTCCGTCATCACCTCGTCGTCGAGGGTGCGTCCCGCGGCGGCCTCCTGCCACCCCGTCAGCTCTCGCGGTCTCGCGCCCAAGCCGGTCACCACGCCGGTGATGGATCGGACCGTGCCGTCGTTCTCCACGTCCGCGGCTACCGCCACGGTGAGCAGCGGAAAGTCGATGGACTTCCGCCGGCGCAGCTTCGCGTAGGCCGCCCGCTTCCTGGCCGACGCCAGGGGAATGCACACCTCCGTGAGGATCTCCCCCGGCTCGCGCCGCGTGTTGGCGATGCCGTCGGTGACGAAGAAGTCCCGCACCGGAATCTCCCGACGCCCCTCCGCACCCACCAGCGCCACGGTGGCGTCCAGGGTCATGAGCACCGGCGGCGTGTCCGCCGAGTGAGCCGCCACGCACTTCTTGCCCACCTGCGTGACGTGGCACACGGTGCCGCCCTTCTTCAGGCAGTGACCCAGGGCGCCCCGCCAGAACGCCGTCTGGTTGTAGTAGGTGCAGCGCGTGTCCAGGCACACGTTGCCGCCCAGCGTGCCCATGTTGCGAAGCTGGGGCCCCGCCACGTGCCCCGCGGCGTCCGCCAGCGAGGGGAAGCGCTCCCGGACGACGGCGCTCCCGGCCACGGAGGTGAGGGTCTCCGCCGCGCCGATCCTGAGCCGGCCGTCCTCCTCGCGGATGCCCTTCAGCTCGGCGATGCCCTTGAGGGCAACCAGGTGGCCCGGCTCGAAGAGGCGGTGCTTCATGTTGGGCACCAGGTCGGTGCCCCCGGCCACCGGAAGGACGTCCCCCGCGTGGGCGGCGAGAAGCGCCACGGCCTCGTCCACCGTCGCCGGACGGTGATAGCGGAAAGGCGGCAGCCTCAGCATGTGCCTTGCATCGCCATGGTCGGCGTCTCAGTCGGCCGTCACGGGCTCGGAGACCGCGGCACGGCCCGTCCTTGGGTCGCGGGTCCCGTCGGTGCCCGGCAGCGACGGGGCCGACGGCTTGCGCAGCGTTCCCGCCACACGCGCGGCCTCGATCCCACGCCACACGGCCGGCGGCGAGAACGGCAGCCGGTCCATGCGCACGCCCACCGCGTCGTAGATGGCGTTGGAGATGGCGGGAATGGACGGGTGCAGCGGGCCCTCACCGGCTTCCTTGGCGCCGTATGGCCCTTCGCGATCGATGGACTCGATGATGAGCGACTCCAGCTCCGGCGTGTCCAGGCTCGTGGGAATCCTATAGTCAAGCAGTGAAGGCGCATTGTGCAGACCGGCTCGCCCGTGCCCGGAGTCCTTGAACACGTGCTCTTCCATGAGGGCCTCGGCGAACCCCATGTACGCCGAGCCCTCCATCTGACCCTCGACCAGGACGGGGTTCAGCGCCCGGCCGCAGTCGTGAGCCACCCAGATTTTCTTCACGTCCACGAAGCCCGTGGCCACGTCCACCTCCACCTCGGCGACGTGAGCCGTGAACGAGTAGGCAGGCGACGCGCCGATGGTGCCGCCCGGGTACTCGCCGTGGATGTCCTTGGGCGTGTTGTACCAACCCTGGGCTCCCAGCGTCCCGAACTTCGCCTCCGCCAGGTTGAACGCCTCCCGGAGGGTCATCTGACGCTGGGTGTCCGGCGCCCACAGCGCGCGTCCGGCGGCGAGCAGCACCTCGCGGGGCTTCACCTCCCACGCTTCCGCGACGGCTCGCTGCACCAGCTTGCGCAGTTTGCGCGCCGCCTGGATGGCCGCGTTGCCCAACATGAAGGTGACGCGGCTGGAGTAGGCTCCCAGGTCCACCGGCGTGAAGTCGGTGTCCCCCCGGTAGACGCGCACGTGCTCCAGCGGCACGCCGAGCTCCTCGGCGGCGATGTAGGCCACCGTGGAGTCACACCCCTGGCCGATCTCGCTGGCTCCGCTGAAGATCGCCAATCGGCCGGAACGGTCGATCTGCATCTGCACGGCCGACTGGGGCATCTCGTTCGGATAGATCGGGTAGTTCGTGCCCGAGATGTACGTGGAGCCCGCCACGCCCACGCCGCGACCGAAGGGGAGCTTGCGGAACTTCTCCCGCCAGGCGCTGGAGCGCTCCACGGCGTCCAGGCACTCCAGGAAGCCGTTGGAGGTGACCCGTAGCTCGTTCACCGTGCGCGTGTTCTCGCCGATGAAGTTGCGCCGGCGCATGTCGATGGGGTCGAGGCCCACCTGTTCCGCCAGCTTGTCCAGCTGCACCTCGAAGGCGAAACGCGGCTGTACCGAACCGTGGCCCCGCTTCGGCCCGCACGCGGGCTTGTTCGTGTACACCCGCGTCGAGTCGAAGCGATACGCCGGCATGGCGTAGGGCGCGCACAGGAGCTGGCCGGAGTAGTACGTCGTCACCAGCCCGAAGGACGCGTACGCCCCCCCGTCCAGCACGATCTCGGCGTCCACGCTCTTCAGCCGCCCTCCGGCGTCGCACCCCGTGCGGTATTTCATGTGGTACGGGTGCCTGCCACGGTGGGCGTAGAACACCTCTTCGCGGGTGTAGAGGATCTTCACCGGCCGGCCCGCCTTCATGGCGAGCTTCGCCACGCAGAACTCCAGGTCGAAAGGCTCGCTCTTGCCCCCGAAGGCGCCGCCGACCAGGGGCTGGATCACCCGCACCCGGGCGGGCTCCACACCCAGCACGCGCGCCAGCTCCCGGTGCAGATAGTGGGGCACCTGGGTGGCCGACCAGACCGTGAGCTTCCCGGGGGCGGACACCGGGGTCGCGGCCCCACCGTCTCCTCCGCTCCTCGGCGCTCCCGTCCCACGGCCGGCGGACGGGCCGGCGCCGTCCCCGCTCTCTCCGTCGGGCTGCCAGAGGCCGATGGCGCAGTGGGGCTCGATGGGCGTGTGTGTGGTGCCTTCGAAGAAGTACTCCCCCTCCACCACCACGTCCGACGCTTCCATGAGCGCGTCCACCTCGCCGAACTCCAGGTGGACGTTCTTGGTGACGTTGCCGTTCCGCCCTTCCTTCCTGGGATCGTGGACGTACGGCGTGGACCCGTCGGCCGCGAGGGCGTCGAAGGGGTCCAGGAAAGCGGGCAGCTCCTCGTACTCGACCCGGATGAGATCCAGCGCCCGTATGGCCGTGTCCTCGTCCACGGCGGCCACCGCCGCCACCCCGTCCCCGATGTACCGGACGCGGTCCAGCGCCAGGGGGTACTCGTCCGGCGTCCAGGGGATGATGCCGTACGTGACGGGCATGTCCCGCCCGGTCACCACCGCGTGGACGCCCTCCAGGGCCTCGGCCGCGGAGGTGTCGATGGAGACGATGCGGGCGTGGGGGTGCGGGCTGCGGAGGATCTTGCCGTGGAGCATGTCCGGGAGCCGGATGTCGTCGGTGTAGACGGCCCGCCCGGTGGACTTCTCAAGGCCCTCGATCTTGCGCTGGGGCTTTCCTATCAAGTTGAAGTCCGACTTGGACTTGGACACCTTGCGAGCCATCGGTCAGCCTCCCGCCGGGCCGACGCCGACCCCGCCCGCGGCGCCGGGATGGAGATCTCCTCCGTCCACCTTCCCCGACCGGGCGCCGGCCTCGGAGGCACCACCGGACCGTCCTTCCCCCCGAATCCGGGCGGCCGCGGCCTCCACAGCGTCGTAGATCTTCGTGTAGCCCGTGCACCGGCAGAGGTTTCCGGCCAGGGCATCGCGGATCTCCTCCCGGGTGGGCTCCGGGCTCCGGCCCAGCAGCGCCGCCGCCGAGCAGAGGATCCCCGGAGTGCAGAAGCCGCACTGCGCCGCGCCGTGGAGGTCGAACTCGTCCTGCAGGGGGTGGGGGCCGGAGGGGGTGGCCAACCCCTCCACCGTCACGACCTCGTGCCCTTCCGCTTCGTGAACCGGCGTGATGCACGAAAGCGTGGGCTCGCCGTCCACCAGGACGGTGCACGCGCCGCAGTCCCCCTTGTCGCACCCCTGCTTCGACCCCGTCAGACCGAGGCCGTAGCGAAGGGTCTCCAGGAGGGTGTAGTGGCCCGGGACGCCGACTTCGCGACGGTCACCGTTGACGTTCAGGCAGACGATCTCTGTGGCAGGAGGCATCGTTCCCCAAGTTGGCCGAGGCTCCGAAGGCCGGCAACGCCGGGCGGATCCGGCGAGAGCGCCCGGGGTAAGTCTGACCCCACGCACAGCGAGAGGTTGCACCATGCCGTATCCCGAGATGATCGTGGCGCCCATGCGCCAGGACCTTGTGAAGATCGGTTTCAAAGAGCTGCGCACCCCCGCCGAGGTGGACGCCGTTCTCGGACAGGAGAAACGAACCACGCTGCTGGCCGTGAACTCGGTTTGCGGGTGCGCCGCCGGGATGATGCGTCCCGGGGTCTACCTGTCCCTCCAGGGCGACACCAGGCCCGAGGTCCTCACGACGGTCTTCGCGGGGCAGGACGTCGACGCCACCGTCCGTGCCCGCGAGTACATCACCGGGTATCCCCCCTCCTCCCCGTCCGTCGCGCTGTTCAAGGAAGGCGAGCTGGTGTACATGATGGAGCGTCACCAAATCGAGGGACGTGCGCCGGAGGAGATCGCCCAGGATCTGCGCGCCGCGTACGTGGAGCACTGCTAGCAGAGTACTGAAGAAGGGAAGCACCCTGCTAGCGCCTCCCAGTCGCTTCATCCTTCGCCGCGACTCTTCGACGGCGGAGTCCGCGGTGCATCCGCGGACGGACGGACGCACCGGCGCCCACCGGTGCGTAATCTCCCGGCCTCGACTCCGTATCAGGAGAGTGAGACGGCGTGCGGAGTGCAACTTCAGGAGCCTTCCGCCCGTCTAGGGGATTGAAGGGTGTGACGTGACGTGATGTGGGGAGGACCCACAGGGGAGGATGGGACGATGAGGAAGGGGACCCTGAGCGTTGCCCTGGCCGTCTGCCTGGCGGCCCTCAACGCAGGAACCGCGAGCGCGCAGACGCAGTCCGCCGCTCCGGCGGACCACGAGCTCCGGGTGGTGAACGGGTACGGAACCACCGTGCGGGTGTATGTCCAGGACGCCAACGGCGGCTTGTACATGCTGGGCCGTGTGGCTGCTTCGGACTTCAAGATCATGAAGGTGCCGGCGGCGCTCACGGCCAAGGGAATGGTGCACATCGAGGTGTATCCTGTTCCGCCTTTCGAGGCGCTGACTCCCGCGACGGACGGCATCGCAACCCGGAGCATCGAGCTGAATGGCAGGGACGCGGTGAACATGTACGTCGAGCCCGACCTGTTGCGCTCGGTGGTGGAGATCGCCAACGGCTGAGTCTCGGGCGGGGCGGGGCGGATGTGGGAGGCCGCGGGGGCGTTCGCTCCCGCGGCCTCGGTCGTTCCGGGGAGGACGCTCGCGTCCCCCCGGCCGAACTCCCGGACGCACGACGGCGAACGCGGACCGCCCGCGTCCGTGAGTGGCCCGTAGGCGCGGCGCGTGCCCTTCCACCCCACGGCGCCCGGCGAGCTGCCGGCGGCCATCCTCGGCAAAGCCGGACCCCTGGAGGGGACGCCCGTGAGGTACCTCCCGGGTTCGCCGGCCTCGACCGGAGCATCCCGCCCGCGGAGGTCACGAAGTTCGAGGCCGGTTTGCGCCGGGCCGGGGTGCCCTACGACATCCACGACTACGACGGCGTGAACCACGCCTTCTGGCTCCACGTGGATCAGGCCCCGCAGCGTCGCACCGCAGCGGCGCTCGATGCCTGGCAACGCCTCAAGGCGTACCTGAAGCGGACGCTGGGGAGCCAGGGCACCACCGGCTGAGCGGACCCGCTACCGGGTGACGAAGGCTCGGAGTCGGGTGCTGCAGCCCCACCCGTCGGCGCCACCGGCCGTCCCGGGCCTCACGTCTGAGCGAGCCGCCGCCTTTCCCGCCGGGCGGCCAGCCACCCGTCGACGCTGAACGACCCGCCGCCGTTCGCGGCGAAGAACAGGTACGCCCAGCAGAACAGGACCGGGAGCTCGCCGTGGTTGACGATGGGGAGCACGCCGCTGGGAAAGTGGAACTGGAAGAACGTGACGGCCATCTCCCCGGCGAGGATGAACGCCACGGGCCGTGTGAAGAGCCCCAGCGCCAGGAGAGCGCCCCCGAAGAACTCCAGGATGCCGGCCACCCCGAACTCCGAGGCGAGCGCCACCGGGTGGGAGAATCCCCAGACGCCGAAGAGCTTCTGGGCTCCGTGCTGCATGAAGTCCAGAGCAAAGACGATGCGCATCGCGTTGAGCGTAAACGCGGAGATGCGGGCCTTCACGGCATCGCTGGCCATGGCGGTGTCCTGGGTTGGCGGAGTCTTCCAACGAGTCGGGGGGTGGAAGCTCTACACCGGACGTACCCGGAGGAGCCGAAGAGCCGTCGCGCGTGGCAGGGCTAAGGCTCGGGGTGCGGTGCCGGCGCCCCGAAGTGGCGTTCCCATGCGCACGGCCCCTCTCAGAGGATCGACCGTCCCAGGGCGGAAGCCACCAGCCCCACCGCGAGCCTGGCCGTATGATTGCGGTGGTCGAGGACGGGGTTGAGCTCGACCACATCGAGGCTCACAAGACGCTGGGTGCGGGCCGTCTTCTCGCAGACGAGATGCGCTTCCCGATACGTGAGGCCCCCCTGGACCGGCGTGCCCACGCCCGGCGCCGCGTGAGGGTCCAGCGAGTCCAGGTCGAAGGACAGGTGGAAGCCCAGGGTGTCCCGATTGGCTCGCTCCAGCGCCTCGTCCATACAGGAGCCGATGCCCCGCTCGTCGATCTCGGACATGGTGATGACGCGGACGCCCAGCCGTCGCACCAGCTCCTTCTCGCCGTCGTCCAGCTCCCGGGCACCCAGCACCGTCACGTTCTCCGGAGCGACCGCGGGCCGGGACCCGCCCACCCCCAGAAGACGGGGATGTCCGTGGCCCATGAGCACGGCCAGGCTCATGCCGTGGATGTTGCCGCTGGGCGTCGTCGCCGGCGTGTTCATGTCGGTGTGGGCATCCACCCAGATGAGCCCGACGGTGCCGCCCTCCGTCCGGTAGTGGCGCGCGACGGCGGCCACCGTCCCGATGGACAGCGAGTGGTCTCCCCCGAGGATCAGCGGCAGGTACCCCTTCTCCAGGTCGGAAGCCACGACCGCGGCCACGCGCCCCGCCACGTCCGCGATCTCGTTCAGAAAGCGGGCATGCTCCTCTGCGCCGGGATCCGTGGTCTCGAAGGCCCCTGTGGGGACGGTGCCGGACTCGCGCACCACGTACCCGAGGCGCTCCACCGTCTGGGTGATGCCGGCGATGCGCAGCGCGGACGGGCCCATGTCCACGCCCCGGCGACCGGCTCCCAGGTCGATGGGCACGGAGATCAGGGCGACCTCACGTCGGGGCTTCGATGCCAAGGAGTTCCGCCCTCACTCCCCGCGCAGGCGCCGGTGGCGCGTCCCGCGTTCCACCCGCCGGCGCTCCCGGTGCTCCATCCGCCGGCGCCGGCGAGCCTCGCGGGCGCTCTCGCCCGGGTTGCGCACGGTGATCTCCACACCGCCCATGAGCGCCAGGCCCGCCACGCGCAGGGTTGGCGCGTCGCCGCTCACCTCCTCGTAGTCGGAGATGTGGTCGAAGCCCCCCATGATGCCGATCCCGTGGCTCTCCACGTGCACGTCGGGAGGAACGATGATCTCCACCCCACCCATCATGGCGAAGACCTTGACCTCCGTGACGCCCGGCCCCAGGGCGGCCTCGCGGAAATCCAGCTGCGTGCCCCCCATGATGGACACCGCCACGTTGCTGCGCGCCGGCGTCCACCTCCCCTTGCGGACGGCCCCGCTCATGACAGCCACCACCAGGTTGCGCTCGGGGACGCGGGCGGGAGACGCCATGTGCGGCACCGGCCGTGGCGCCGGCACCGGCTGCGCCCCCGCCACGGCGGGAAGATTGCCGCCCGGCAGGTCCCGGAGCAGCGCCTTCAGCTCGTCCACCGTCTGTGCCCGATGGGCCGCGTCGACCCGCCGCTCGAACTCCTCCACCGGCAGGACGTCGTTGGCGAAGTGCTCACATAGGGCGTCCACGGTCAGTTGCCGGGCGTGGCTCAGGGGCTGCTGTGCCCCCTCGGACTCACTGGCCATCGGTTCCTGGCTCCCCCTGATTGACTGCACCGGGCCACCCAAAGCGATGCGCCCGGCGCGACCGTCCCGTCCACCCACGTCTCCACGAGAGCTCTCGGGCAGGCCTGGAAGATACCCCGGGACACGATCCCCGCACTACCTGGCCAGCGAGCGGGCAAACGTCTCGAGCACGTCGGCACACACGGCAATGTCGTCTGCCGTGACCCACTCGTCGTCGGTGTGTGCCTGGGCGATGTCGCCGGGCCCGTAACATACGGCCGGAATGCCGGCCTCATTCAGAAACGCGGCGTCCACCCAGGCCGTCATGCCCTCCACCCTCGGCTCCACACCGTGACCGGCGCCGGCGCGGAGCAGGCCCCGCACAAGACCGGAGTCGAGATCCACCTCCGTTCCCGGACGCTCGAGGGTGACCTCGAGACCCGCATCCAGCTCCGGGACCCCGGCGGCCAACCTCTCCAGGACTCCCCGGAGCTCGGCCATCACCGCCGCGGAGGTCTCGCCCGGCAGCGTGCGGCGCTCCAGCGCGAGGCGGCACGTGTCGGGATACACCGACTCCGCCGTGCCTCCGCGAATCGTCCCGGCGTGAAACGAGGCGTGGCCGAGGAGGGGATGGGGGGGCCGCGCCACCAACTCGGCCTGGTACGCGTCCAGAGCCGCGAGGTAGAGCGCCGCGTGGCGCACGGCGTCCACGCCCAGGTCGGGGCGGGAACCGTGGGCCGCGACCCCGCGAAACAGCGCCTCGATCCAGACGAATCCCTTGTGGGCCGGCATGACGGCGAGGCCGGTGGGCTCGCAGACCACCGCCAGATCCGCCTTCACCCCCGACCGGACCAGCGCGTCCATCCCGGCGCTGGCGTGCTCCTCGTCCGCGGTGAGGGCCACCACCAGGTTCGGCCGTGGCCCGGAGCGGGCCAGGCGGGCCGCCACCGCCATGAGGGCGGCCACGCCGGCCTTCATGTCACAGCTCCCCCGGCCCCACACGCGGCCCTCGGCAAGGGTCGCCGCGAAGGGGTCGATGCTCATGCCCTCCACCCCCACAGTGTCCAGATGCCCGTTCAGGAGCAGCGTCGGGCCTTGCCCGGCCAGATGTGCCACCACGTTGTGGCGGCCCCGCATCACTTCGTGGACCTGGACCTCCAGTCCCCACCCCCCCAGCCAGGCCGCGCAGGCCGAGGCGATGGCCCCTTCGCCGGCACCCCCGTCGGCGAGGGTCGGGTTCACCGAGGGGATGGCCACCAGGGCCCGGGTCAGGGCCACCGGGTCCCCGGCGGCCGCGCCGGTGCTCACGTCCCGAAAAGGAGCGGCCGAGAAGGCCTTCGGGTCAGGCCGTTGGACGTTCACGGACGGGGACGAGCCTCCCTTTTTCGATGACCGATGCAGGAATGGAACGGCGGATGCGGTAAGCGAACGGTACCACGAGCGTAGAAGCTTGGAAACAACTGTGTTTCAAGCCATTCCCGGGCCTTCCGGTCACGGCACGTTTCATGCTATGTTCGTCTTATGTTCGGGACGCCTGAAACGTCGCGTTCAAACCGTGGAGGATACCATTCGTCGTAACCTGACCTTCAGCCTCATCGGCGCGGCGGCGCTGGCAGCGGCGGGGTTGCTGCTGGTCCGCACGACCCGAGAGGAAGAGACCGAGCGCCCGAAGCTGGTGGTCCCGCCAGGGGAGACACAGCCCGTCAGCATATCCCCGGAGCGCATACGCGCCCTCGGTCTGTGACGGATGAGTGAGCCCAGTGCCGGGCCACCTTGCGGTGGTCGGGACAGCCGGTATTTCGCACCCACCTGCCAGGGACCGGGTGCGTAGGTTCGGCGCCATCTGCGGCCGGTTGAGCGCCACGTGACACGAAGAGCGGCGGGGGAAGCAGACTTCCCCCGCCGCTCTCCTTTCCTTCCGCCCTCTCGGGCCGGCCCTAGTCGAAGTGCACTCTGTTCTTCTCGACGTAGTTCGTCCACTCGGAGGGGACATCGGTGTCCGGGAAGATCGCCTGGACCGGACACTCGGGCTCACACGCACCGCAATCGATGCATTCGTCCGGGTGGATGTAGTACTGGTCACCCCCCTCGTAGATGCAGTCGACGGGGCAGACCTCGACGCAACTCGCGTCCTTCACGTCGATGCACGGCTCGGTGATGATGTAAGTCATGGAGCCTCCGAAACGTCCTCTTTGTTCGCGAAGGAGAAGGTGTAAAGAAGCGACCCCACCCCGCAAGACGCTGACGCCGGCCGGCGCGACGGCTACCTGCCTCCGCCTCGGCGCCTCGGCTCCTCGCGCAGGTCCAACCCGCGTTCCAGCCTCCGGGCGAACGCCCTGCCCCAGTGCCTGTAGCGCATGGCCAGCCTGACGTGGGTGCGCTCCGCCAGAGGCAGGTACACGCGCATGGCCTCCTCGTGGACGGCACGCCGCCACGCATCGTCGGCATCTCTCAGGTGGGCGTGTCGCAGGTGGTCCAGGCGTTCCCCCAGGGCCACGAGACGCACCGCCTCCGGCGCCCGGACGAGCTCCTCCGCGAGCTCCTCCCTTCCGGGCATGGGCACCTCCGCCACCAGCGCCTCCACGTCCCGACCCACTTCGCTGCGGATAGGCTCGCGGCCCACCCGGAGCTCGGCGTCCTCGGATTCGGTGAGCGCGGCGGCGCAGAGCACCACGGGGTCCGCCACCCCCACGTCCCTGAGCAGCACCAGCACGGTATGGCCGGGATGCAGGTACAGGGGGTGGCGCTGGTTGCGCAACGTGGCCACCCGCGGCGCCATGGCCAGCGCGTGGGCCGTGCTCAGCCGAGCCACGCCTTCCCGGGTCATGCCGAATTCCCTTGCGACACGCGCCAGGTTCACGGCCATGGCCAGGCCCCGGTCCTCGCCCGCCCGGCCGACGCCGCCCGTCTCTTCGGTGCTCACCCGTGCTTCTGCCGCAGGCGCGCCCCCCCGAGATGTGCGTCGAAGTGCCGCACGGCGCGCTCGGCGGCGGCGGAGAGGCAGATCGAGGGCTCCTCCAGGAGGTGTCCGCTCTGGAACGTGTGGTCCGCATCCGCAGCCAGGTACAGCCGCGCCCGGGGATTCGCGCGGGCCAGGATCCGGGCCTCGCCCGACCATACGTGCATGTCGTCCGCGCCATGCACGATGAGCCAGGGCGCCCGGACTCGCGCGGCGGCGGCGGTGACATCGAGATCCTCGCGGCGGGCCTCGAAGTCCTCCAGCAGGGTGACGTCCAGGGGCAGCTGCTGTCCCGTCTCCCGATGGACGACCCAGATGCGACGTTCCCGGCGCCAGCGGGCCTTGGTCTCGGCGGTCCATCTGTCGAAGTGGGAGAACGCCGCCCACGTCACCAGCGCCGCGATGCGCGTCTCTCCGGAGGCGGCCAGAACGGCCTGAGAGCCTCCGCGGCCGTGTCCCAGCAGACCCACCTCCCGAGGCGACGTCGGGAGCAGGTCGCCGTCCAGGACCTGGGTGAGGATGAAGCGCAGCTCCTCGAGTTCCAACGAGAGGGTGTTGGCGCCGAAGCGCTCCAGCTCGGTGAGGCACTCCGGGTCGGCGCCGATGCCGTTATGGGAGAAGTCGAAGGAGACCACCGCATGGCCCGCACCCACCAACCGTCCCGCGAGCCACGGAAAGAAGCTCCAGTTCCGCGAGCCCTCGAAGTCGTGGACGAGAATCACGGCCGAACGCGGCGGTGGCCCCTCCGGGACGAGCACATCCCCCCGGATGATGTCGCCCTTACGCGGCTCCCTGAGAAAGCGCCGACGGATCACTCCGCACTACCGCTGCGCCATTCCACGTCCGCCACGACGGCCCGGTGGTTCTCCAGCCGCGCCCACGTGAAGAGCAGATCGGAGAGCCGGTTCAGGTACGCCAGCGCGCCTTCCTCCACCGCCTCCGTGGCGGCGAGCGCCACCACCGCGCGTTCGGCCCGCCGGCACAGCGTACGGGAGACATGGAGCGCGGCGGAGCCCGGCGTGCCGCCTGGGAGGATGAACGCACGCAGCGCCGGTAGCTCGTCGTTGGCGGCGTCGATCCAGGTCTCCATCTCGGCCACGCGCTCGGTGGGCAGCTCCGGCACGCCCTTCGGCATCGCGCGTCCCTCTGACGCTTGCGGGGTGGCGAGAACCGCTCCCAGCGCGAACAGGTCGTTCTGTACGCACCGCAGCCGATCCGCGGTCTGGCCATCTCCCACCACGGTCACAGCCCAACCCAACGCCGCGTTGAGCTCGTCCACCGTGCCGTAGGCCGTCACGCGGGGGTGATCCTTGCGTACGCGTCCCCCACCGAACAGGGACGTGTCGCCACCGTCGCCCGTGCGCGTGTAGATCCTCATCGCACCTCCGTCAGCGGAGCTTGGTGAGACGACGTAGCGCCTGCGCCCTCTCCAACAGTGAGGGTCCCTTCTCCTCGTCCTCGGGACCCGACAACAGGTCCCGGAGGTCCAGGAGCACTTCGAGTTGAAGCTGATCACGCTGGTACTCGAGGTCCAGGCGAGCCATCTCTGCGTTGTCCTTGCGCTCCCTGGCGCTCTCGAACGCCTCGCGGTAGACGCCCTCCAGGCTCTGCAGCACCCGGCTTCGACTTCGCATGGCGGATCTCCCTTGCAACCAGGTGGCTCGACGCGGTGCGGGACGCGTCTACAGCACGGCCAACGTCCGAGAGCCGGGCCCGGAGGCGTAGTAACCCCGCACCGTCTCCTTCAGTTCATCGAGCCGCTCGGTGAAGTAGTGATCCGAGCCGGCGATGCGCACCAAAGTGATGTGGGGCCCCAGGAGACGGAGAACCTCCGCCGCCCGCGCAGCGGACCCGAACTCGTCCCGCTCGCCCTGCACCACCAGGACCGGCTTGTCCGTCTCACCCAGGAAGGTGTAGTCGTATTCGTCCTTGTCCACGGGCAGTCCCAGCCCGAACAGGGCCACGACGCGCCGATCTTCGGCGCCCAGGGCGAGCCCGACATGGGAGCCGAAGGAGTGTCCGCCCACCACCAGGGGAAGCTCGGGGTAGCGTGACTCGAGCCAGTCGAGGGCGACGCGCAGGTCGTCCTGCTCCCCTATGCCCTCGTCGAAGCTTCCGGTGCTGACCCCGACGCCGCGGAAGTTGAAGCGCAGCGCCACCAGCCCCGCCTCGTTGAGGCCCTGGGCGGCGCGGTACACCGCCTTGGTGTGCATGGTGCCACCGTAGACGGGATGGGGATGACATACCACGGCGGCGCCTCGCGGAGTCTGGTCGGGCTCCTTGAGGGCCGCCTCCAGCCAACCGTGGGAAGCCGGGATCTTCACAAGCAGCCTGGTGTGACGTCCACAGCGGTCGTGGTACGCGGGCGCCGCGACCACGCGCCCGTTGGGCCCGCAGTGCTTCCGTCGGGTGCTTCGCTGTGCGGGACCGGCACGGGCAGGCTATGTTGTCCAACGGGCGACAGAGGGTCAAGCCAACGGGGAGGCCGGTCCATGAGTGGCGCGGACGCCGACCGTCGTGCCGAAGCGAAGGCCAACGATCTGTATTGGGGCTCGGACCTGAGCGTCAATCAGATCGCCGAGGAGATGGAGCTCTCCAAGAGCGTGCTCTACGGCCTCATTCGCCCCCGCCCGACGGGCCTGGCGTGCCCCGAATGTGCCGAGGAGCTGGTCCACGCCAACCGTACGGCCCGCGAGCGCTCCCTGGTGGCGTGCTCCGCGTGCGGGTGGGAGGGCGCGGAAGACGATGCGGACACCGTCGGCGGCGAGGGGATCGTGCCGTTCCCCGTACCCGAGGAAGTCGCGGCCGCCGAAGCCGAGGTGCCGGCCCCCGACGGCCGCAGTCGCATCATGCTCGGCGGCGCCCTGCTGGGCGCCGCCGCCGGCCTCGCGCTGGTGCTCTGGGCCCGGCGCCGCTGACCCCGACACCGCCCCCGATCCTCCCATGCCCGTCATCGCGGACGCACGCGACCCCCGGAGCATCATCACCCCGGACGCCTTCGAGGTGGAACCCGATCTCCTGGGACGCCCCCTGGCCACGCCCAGGCAGCGTCTGGTCGCCATCCTCATCGACCTGGCCGTCATCGGCCTCATCACCTTGGCGACGAAGAGCTTCGGCATCCTCCTCGGCATCGTCGCGGCCGTCTTCTTCGTCCGCGCCGGCTTCAAGCGCACGCCCGTTCACGGGAGTGCCTTCAACCGGGCCATGCGGCTGTCGGTGGGGTGCCTCGGGCTCGTCATCGCCCTGGGGACGGCCGTGGGCTGGCTGGTGATCCGGGGACGTGCCCACATGACCGTCCCGGGCGCCCCCAACGGTATGGTCAGCGCCCGTCTGGGTGACGCCATCTCCCTGGTCACCGGCAGCGCCGCTCTTCAGCGTGCCAGGACCTCCGGCGACGCCAGGGAAGCCCTGGGCCAGGTGGTGGAGCGACTCCGGAGGCTCGGCCTCGACGAAAAGGAGATCCGCCGGAGCGTCATCGACATGGTGCCCAAGGACCAGGCGTGGTCGGATAGCGCGGCTAGCATCGTGGACGCGGTGCTGTCCGCGGCCCCTGCCGCGACGTCGACGCCGGCGGCACCCGCCGCCTCTCCCGATGTCTCGGGACTCTCCACGCCCGACGCGCTGGACGCGTATGCGAAGCTCCTCCGGTCCGGAGCCGACGACCAGACGTCCCGGGCGAACCTGGCCGCGCTCCGGTCCCGCCTTGTCGACAGCTTGGCGGCGGATACCATGCGGACGCTCCAACACAACCTCGAGGTCGAGCGGGAGCTGGCCGCCCAGCGAGCCGCGGAGGCCACCACCCTCAGGAAGGCCGCCGAGGGAGAGAAGAAGGGCGGCGGCATCTTCGCCTGGATCAAGAACGTGGTGAGCGGCGCCGTGAACGAGCTGGGCTTCGGCTTCGGATGGGCGTCGATCTACCTTACCATCATGACTTCGTGGTGGAGGGGTCAGACCGTGGGCAAGCGCATCATGAAGATCCGGGTGTTGCGTCTGGATGGAGAACCCATGACTTGGTGGGCGGCGTTCGAGCGTGCCGGCGGATACGCAGCCGGCTTCGCCACGGGGCTGCTGGGCTTCGCCCAGGTGTATTGGGATGCCAACCGCCAGTGCATCCACGATCGGATCTCCGGCACCGTGGTAGTACAGGACGGAGCACCCAAGGTCCTCGATTGGCAGGACGCCATATGAGCAGCAGAGCCCCGGAGCGTGACGCGCCGGTCATCGATGTTCCCCGGAGCGTGGACGAGCGATTCGAGCGGCGTCTGGTCATCAACCTCCCGAACCGGCACAACTCCAAGCTCCGGCGCGTCCTGGAAGAGGTGAACAAGGACGACGACCTGTACGGGCTCTGGCTCGCCGCGAACGTGAACGCCATGGAGCGCCTGGGCATGACGGACCACGGGCCGGTCCACGTGAAGATCGTCATGAACCTCGCCGTCCAGTTGCTCCGCCTTCTGGTCGACGCCGGCGTCGAGCCTTCCGTGGTCACCGACTACGAGATGGATCACCACGACGCGGAGGTCGTCGTGGCGCTGGCGGCTCTGCTGCACGATGTGGGGATGTCCATCCACCGTGCCGAGCACGAGGGTTTCAGCCTCTTCGTGGCACAGGACAAGCTCCGGGCGATCCTGCCCGCCGTGTACGACCAGCGGCATGCCACCATCGTGCGCGCGGAGATCCTGCACGCCATCATCGCCCACCGCTCGGGAGGGAGGCCCCTCACGTTGGAAGCCGGCGTCGTGCGCATCGCCGACGCGCTGGACATGGCCAAGGGCCGTTCCCGTATCCCCTTCTCCGGTGGATCGCTCTCCATACACTCCGTGTCCGCCGCGGCCATCGAGGGCATCACCCTGGAGAAGGGAGACGAGCGACCCATCTGCGTGACCGTGGACATGTCCAACTCGGCGGGGCTGTTCCAGCTCGACCAGCTTCTGCGCGAGAAGCTCAAGGGCAGCGGCCTCGAGCCGTATGTGCAGGTCCGGGCGAAGTTGGGAGAGGAAGAGAAGCGACTCCTCACCGATTTCACCCTGTAGTTCCGTTCGACATCTTGCGGCATCTTCCCGCATCTTTCGGCATCTGTCCGCGTCGGGGGCTCGGGGCTCATCCCGTGGGAGGCGTTATGAAGTCCGGAATCGGCAGATGCGCGGCCGTGCTGGCCCTCGTTGCCCTCGGAGCGTGCGGCGGCAGCGCCCAGGGCGGGCACGCCACGGAGGACGCCGACACCGGTGGCTCAAGGGCTGCGGCGGGCCGGACGGAAGCGCAGACGCCGGCACCGGCCGAGGGCACGCAGCTGGACATCGCCCACCTGGGGATCAACTCCGGCAGCCGCGACGCCCCCGTGCGCATCGTGGAGATGTCGGACTACGGGTGCGGCTACTGCCGAAAGTTCCACCTGGAGACCTGGCCCGTGCTCGACAAGGAGTTCGTGGAGACCGGGAAGATCGAGTGGAAGTTCCTGCCCTTCGTCACCGGCATGTTCAGGAACTCGGACCAGGCCACCGCCGCGGCGGAGTGCGCCCTGGAACAGGGCCGCGACCTCTTCGATGCCATGGACCGGCGGCTCTGGGAGGAGCAGCGCGAGTGGAAGGGGAGCGGGAATGCAGCCGAGGTCCTGCAGGGTTGGGCAGCGGAGCTGGGGCTCGACACGGATCGCTATGGGAGCTGCGTGAGCGAAGATCGGCGCGGGTCGCGCATCGCGGCGGCGAATGCCCTGACCCGCCAGCTGGGTGTACACGGTACCCCGACGTTCTTCATCGCTGGATATCCGCCGCTCCAGGGCGCGCTGCCCACGGACGCCTTCCGTAAGGTCCTCACGCTGGTATATCAGAACGCCACCACGAGCTCCGACAAGTGACGCCGACCTTCGGCCCCTGAGCCGCCCACCGCCACGGGTGTCGTCGAACACGGCCGTGTGATCGCTGGCCCTTCCGCGCACCGCGACGCACATTGGCCCGTTCCCCTCTCCGGGGCTCCCGGCGGGCCGTAGCGCGTCGAGGTAGGCATTCGAGCGACGCCTCCTTCGTTGCCGCGGTCCGCATGGCGCCCGACCGCACGAAGACCAGGAGCACGACGATGGGTCGCAGCAGCGTTGCCAGGCTCACCCTTCTGCTCGCCCTGTGCGCCGCCCAGATGCTCGGCACGAACGGGCTGCGGGCACAGGCGCAGGACCAGGAGAAGCCCCTCCCCACCATCGAGGCGAAGACCAAGGGCATGAAGAAGATCGACGGCTTCATGCCCCTGTATTGGGACGCCGAGGCCGGCAAGATGTGGATGGAGATCGGCCGCTGGGACACCGAGATGCTCTACTACCCCTCGCTCCCCGCGGGCATGGGTCAGAACGACATCGGTCTGAACCGCGGCGACCTGGGTCCGCAGCACGTGGTGACGTTCAAGCGCGTGGGCCCGCGGGTCCTCATGGAGGAGCCCAACTACAATTACCGCGCCATCACCGAGAACCCCATGGAGAAGAAGGCGGTCACCGACGGCTTTCCCACCTCGGTGCTGTGGGGCTTCAAGGTGGCGGCGCAGACCGGCGACCGGGCGCTGGTGGACGCCACGGACTTCTTCACCAGCGACCAGCAGGGCGTCATCCAGACTCTCCGGCGCACGCACCAGGGCACCTTCAAGCTCGACGTGTCGCGGAGCGCCTTCTACCTGCCCCGCACCAAGGGCTTCCCCAAGAACACCGAGGTCGAGGTGGAGCTCACGTTCACCTCGACGCAGCCTGGACCCCTGGTGCGGAGCGTGACGCCGTACCCGGAGGACGTCACGGTGCGGGAGCATCACTCCTTCGTGGAGCTGCCCCCGCTGGATGGTTCCTTCAAGATGCGCCGGTCGGACCCCCGGGCCGGGTACTTCAGCATCCACTTCTACGACTACGCGCAGCCCATCGACAAGCCCCTGGAGCAGCGCTACATCATCCGCCATCGCCTGGAGAAGAAGGACCCCACCGCGGCCCGGAGCGACCCGGTCAAGCCGCTCATCTACTACCTGGATCCGGGCACGCCCGAGCCCGTGCGCTCGGCGCTCCTCGAGGGCGGCAACTGGTGGGCCCAGGCCTTCGCCGCCGCGGGCTTCACCAACGCCTTCCGCATGGAGATGCTCCCGGACAGCGTCGACCCCATGGACGCGCGGTACAACGTGGTCCAGTGGGTGCACCGCTCCACCCGGGGGTGGAGCTACGGCAACTCCATCGTGGACCCGCGCACCGGTGAGATCCTCGCGGGGCACGTGACCCTCGGATCACTCCGCGTGCGCCAGGACTACCTCATCGGTCAGGGGCTGCTCTCCCCGTACCTCAACGGCGATGAGGATCCCACGGCCATCTCCGACATGGCGCTGCAGCGCATCCGCCAGCTCGCCGCCCACGAGATCGGGCACACGCTGGGGCTGGCGCACAACTACATCAGCAGCGCCCAGGACGCCCACGGCGTGCAGTCGGTCATGGACTACCCCCAGCCCATCGTCACCCTCCGGAACGGGCAGCTCCACCTGGGCCGCGACTCCTACGCCAACCAGATCGGCGCGTGGGACAAGATCGCAATCCGATACGGCTACACCCAGTTCCCGGCGGGCACCAGCCAGGAGGCCGAGCACGCGGCGCTCACCAAGATGCTCGAGGACGGCATGAAGTCCGGCATCTGGTTCATCACCGACCAGGACGCCCGGCCGGTGTCCAGCGCGCACCCCAACGTGCACCTCTGGGACAACGGCGCCAACGCGGCCGACGAGCTCCAGCACATGATGGACGTGCGCCGGGTGGCCCTCGACCACTTCGGCGAGCACACCATCAAGAAGGGGGCGCCCCTGGCCACCATCGAGGAGGCGCTGGTGCCGATCTTCATGTACCACCGGTACCAGACCGAGGCGGCGACCAAGGTCGTGGCAGGGCAGTACTACACCTACGCCATGCGGGGTGACGGCCAGCAGCCCCTGCGCGCGGTACCCGCCGCGGAGCAGCAGAAGGCGCTGGATGCGATCCTGCGGACCATCAAGCCCTCCGAGCTCACCATTCCGCGGAACGTGCTGGCCGAGCTCCCGCCCCGGCCCTACCTGTACCCGCCCACCCAGGAGCTCTTCAAGCGGCAGACCGGCCTGGTCTTCGACGCCGTGTCGCCGGCCACGGCAGCCGCGACGTTCACGTTCCAGTACCTGTTCGACCCGGCGCGCGCTGCCCGCATGGTGGAGCAGAACGCCCTGGATCCGAGCCTGCCCGGCCTGGACGACATCGTCGAGCAGGTGCGCAAGGCCACGTTCGAGGCGAAGACCAACAGTCCTTACGAAGAAGCGGTGGAGCGCGTGGTGCAGACCGCGTTCGTGGACCGGCTCATGTCGTTGGCGGGGACCGCCCCCATGGGTCAGGTGCGCGCGGTGTCGCAGTACGAGCTGGGGCAGATCGCCGGCTGGCTCGGCCAGGCCGACGCCACCGCCGACGCGGGCAACAAGGCGCACTACGAGATGCTGGCCTCGGACATCAAGCGTTTCCTGGACCGGCCCCACGCCCCCATCGCGGAGCCCGCGGCGCCCGGCATGCCGCCGGGAGATCCCATCGGGGAGCCCGGCATGGACTGGCTGGGTGGCCAGGGCTGGATGGGCCTGCCGGTGGCCCCGGGCACGCCCCAGGTGAACATCTCCTGTGACTGGGACAGCTGGTGGTGGTAGGTAAATAGCGTTGTGTGGCGGGCGGCCCGGCCAGGGTCGCCCGCCCCCTCCTCCGGGGACTCCCCCCCTGCCGCACGTCGCCTCAGGGCGGCGTGGACGGTGCGTCCCCCTCCGCCTCGGTCAGCGCCCGCTCGATGCGGGGGTCCGGGACGACCCAGATGAGGGCCACGAGGACATAGATCGCCTGCGCGATCGACGGCCGGACGAACGCCCCGGCGATGGCCAGCACGTACAGAACCGGCGACACCTTCCCCTTCCAGTCGCTCCCCAGCGCCCGGGCCAGGACGCTCTCCCGCCCCTCCAGCGCGAGGATGCGGCCCTGGAGGATGTAATACGCGATGGCGGCCATGAGGAGCACCACCCCGTAGATCGCGGTGGGCACCCGCGCGAAGTGGTTCTCGCCCATCCAGCCGGTCACGAAGGGGACCAGCGAGAGCCAGAACAGGAGGTGCATGTTCGCCCAGAGCACCGCGCCGTTCACCCGCGTGGTGACCGCGAACATGTGGTGGTGGTTGTTCCAGTAGATGGCCAGGTAGACGAAGCTCAGCACGTAGCCCAGGAAGATCGGAAGCACGGCCCGGAGCGACGCCAGGTCGGTGCCGTGAGGCACGGTGAGCTCCAACACCATGATGGTGATGAGGATGGCCAGCACCCCGTCGCTGAACGCCTCGAGCCGCTTCCGCTCCATGCTGGGTCCGCCCGTCAGCCGTAGCGAGCCCGGGGGGCTGCGACGGGGCGCGGGGACAAGTCGCTCATGACATGCGGGGGCAGGAGGATTGCCGGCAGCGCGAGCTTGCGCTCGGGTCGGAGGCAAGATCGGCCGGGAGCAGGGGAGATGACAAGAACGTCGAGCACAAGCCCCGCCCGTCGCCTCGCGTGCCTGTGGCGGCCGCCTCGAGCGCCGTAGCAGCTCCACCTCTTGACGGGCGGCCGTGGAAGAAAGATAGTTGCGTATGCCAACTATCGAGATGCCTCTTCTGGCGGAGTCCAGACCGAACCCGGAGACCCTGGGCGACGGCCACCGGCTCTACGACGCGCTCAACGAGCTGCTGCGCGTCGTTCAGTTCCGAGACAGGGACCGGGCATGCTGCTACGACGTGAGCGTCACGCAGTGCTACGCCCTCAAGATGATCGTGGACGAGGGGCCCCTGACGGTGAACGAGCTGGCGGGACAGCTCTATCTGGACAAGAGCACCGCCAGCCGGGTCGGCGACGGCCTGCGGCGGAAGGGATACGTCGACCGCGAGCGGGACGCCGCCGACGGGCGCATCGTCCGTCTCCGTGCGACGGATGCCGGCCGGACCCTGTGCGTTCGCATCGAGGACGACCTCGCGGGGGCATACGCCGAGATGCTGGAGGACTTCGAGCCCTCCGTGCGGGCGGCCATGATCCGCCTCGTCTCGAGGCTCGCGGCGTCGTTCGCAGCCCGGGTGGAGACGTCGGGGGGAAGCTGCTGCGTGGTTCGTTGAGGAAACCCCGGGCGGGGCTCGGGCCCCGCCCTTTCGAATGAGCAACTAGTTGCATCTTGCAACGGACACCGGAGAGAAAAGGAGACCCTTCACCATGACCCACTCCAAAGATCAGGTCCGCCAGGCGGTCCGCGACCGGTACGCCCGCGCGGCCACCGAGAGCACCTCGTGTTGTGGGCCGTCGTGCTGTGGCGGCGCCGACACCGGGACCGCCACGAGCGAGGCGGTGGGCTACACCGCCGCGGAGCTCGCCCAGCTCCCCACCGACGCCGATCTGGGCCTCGGGTGCGGCAATCCCACGGCCGTCGCCTCGCTCCTGGAGGGCCAGACGGTCCTCGACCTGGGCTCCGGCGGCGGCATCGACTGCTTCCTCGCCGCCAAGCGGGTGGGCCCGACGGGGAAGGTCATCGGCGTGGACATGACGCCCGAGATGATCGCCCGGGCGCGGGCCAACGCCGCGAAGGGCGGATACGACAACGTGGAGTTCCGCCTGGGGGAGATCGAGGCCCTGCCCGTGGCCGACGCCACCGTCGACGTCATCATCTCGAACTGCGTGCTCAATCTGAGCCCGGAGAAGGGCAGGGTGCTGGCGGAGGCTCACCGCGTGCTGAAGCCCGGCGGCCGCCTGGTCATCTCCGACATGGTGTCCGATCGGGACGTACCCGCCGTCCTCCATGGCAATCTGGACGCCGTGGCCGCCTGCCTGCCCGTGCACCGAACCCGGTACCTGGACGAGTTGCGCCGAGCGGGCTTCGCGGATGCGCGCATCTCCTCCGAGCGGCCTTATCCCGCCGAGTACATCCTGGCCGATGCCGGAGTGCGGACGTTCCTCGAGGACCATCCGGAGGAGCGGGCGGAGATGGAGGCGTTCGCCGGCTCCATCAGCGGGGCGACGCTGGAGGGGAGGCGCCCGGCCTGACCGCTCGCGCCGGGGGCCGGGTCGATCTCCGGCCCGGCCCCGCGCCCGGCGCGACCGCCGGCGCTCAGCCCCAGACGTCGAAGAAATCGACCTGCTCGGAACGCTCCGGTGCGTGGGCCGATCGGCCCGTGAGGTAGGACAGCACCAGCGCCTGCGCCTCCTGCGCACGGCGCTCCATGGCCGCCGCGCCCCCCAACCCCGAGGCCACCGGTGCCTCGAGGACCGCCAGAGCCGCCTGCAGGGCCAGCGGGACCGCGACGGCGGGGTCGGGGTGGTCGATCTCGGCGGCGCGCTCCAGGAGGAGCGCCTCGATGCCCCGGAGGATGTGGGTGTGGAAGGCCAGGTAGGCGTCGTCCCGGGCCCCGGGAGTCCGGGCCAGCGCCTTCAGGTACGACGCCCGCGAGCGGCCGGCCTGGCCCAGGAGGGCGATTGCGCCTGCCACGATCCCCTTGAGATCCAGGCCCGCCCAGTCCTCCCCCGCCAGCGCGGCGTCCCAGCGCGACGCCGCCTCCCGCCATACGCGCTCGCCCAGGTACTCCAGGAGATCGTCCTTCCCGGAGAAGCGCGCATAGAACGATCCCACCGACGAGCCCGCCCGTTCCACGATGGCCTGCACCGTGAGGCCGTCGGGGCCCTCGGTCTCCAGGATCTCGAGGGCCGCACCCACGATGCGCTCCAAGGTCCTGCGGGAGCGGGACTGCTTGGGCGGATTGACCCGCGACAGCTCGGCCTCTGCCATCGATGTCCCCGGAATCAAAATAGAATTCTGATTTCTATATAGCTGGCTATCGGTTGCGCCGCAAGGATTCTCGTGATGGACGGTGGCACACCGCAGGTGGACCTGGAGAGGCACGTGGCAAAGGTGTCAGGAGTCTCCGAAGGCTCCTCCACCTCTGCGGAGCTTAGGCTCCTGACGCTCCAATGACATGTGTAGTTCACGGTCGCTGTCCAGTCACCCTCACAGCTGGAGCGCGCCATGCCCCCCGCCGCGTCCGTTGGCCCCCTCAGCCTGCTCTCACACCCGTACCGCAGCCTTCGGCCCCTCCTCGCGGGCCACAAACAACTCAGGGCGGAGGGGCCTCGGCCCGGGTGTGCCTTGATCTGGCGTCTGGCCGAGGGGGCGCAGGCCGAGCACGCACGGGTCGTCCAGGAGCGCCCCGGGGGGGTGGCGCTCGTGGTGATCCTGCCTCCCGCACCCAGGATCAGGGTCGATCCGGATCTCATGAGGATCGTGGAGGCGAGCCGCCCTCAGGCGATCCTGCCGCACCACGACCGTGTTGCCGTGGAGGACCTGGCGCAGGTGCTCCGCCGGCCGCCGGAGGACCTGGCGGCGGAGGTGACCGAGTACGTCGCCTGGCGGGGTGTCGTGCTGGACCGGGAGACGGTGCACGTGCTGCGGAAGACGCTGGCCCTCTCCGCGGAGCTGCGGTCCATCTCCGCCCTCTCCAGGAGCCTCTACCTGTCCCGCAGGGCACTCGGACGCCGGTTGTTGAGCAGGGGGCTTCCCGTGCCGTCGCACTGGCTCCAGCTCGGACGGCTCCTCCGTGTCGCCATCCGCCTGCAGAACTCCTCGGAAAGCGTGCTCTCCATTGGATACGAGGTGGGCTACGCGGACGCGTTCTCCCTGAGCAACCAGATGCACCGACTGACAGGATTCCGACCCAGTGAGGCGCGAGAGTACCTGGGGTGGGAGTGGCTGCTGGAGGCCTGGCTGTGCGAGGAGGCCAGGACCGGAGGCCTGGCCCCGGACTATGCCTTCGATCTCCTCACCGGCTCGACCCGATCTCGAGGTGAGGCCCCCGCGACCCGACAGGCTTCGGCGCGTGCCACTCGCACCCCCCGCAACGCACGTACGGGCTCATGAGCTTGCCCTGGCACGGAACGCACTGGAGATTGCCCTCTGCCTCCCGCTCGAGCACGAACTCAGAGCGCCATGGCCGCACGCCGCTGCCCCCGCCGTCCGGTGTGGGCGCGCGGACGAAGACCATGGGGCCGAACGGATCGACACCACGCCTGGAGCTCTTCGGAGGCCCGCGGGTCACGACCGCGCGCGGACTCCTCAAGCTCTCGCCGTACCAGGAGCTTCTGCTGACCCTGGTCTGGGGGCAGGAAGCCACCGGCCTCACCCGGCGGCGGGCCATCGGGTTGCTGTGGGAAGAGGAGGACGACCGCAGGGCCCGACAGCGCCTGCGCCAGCTCTTGTTCGAGTTGCGGGTCCGCCTCGGCTGCGACGTGGTGGACACCGGAGCGGAAGATCTCCTCCAGGCCCGCCGCACGGCGGCGACATCGGACCTGGGAGAATTCCGGAAGGCACTCGACGCCGGGGACGTGCGCCACGCTCTGAGCGTCCAGCGTCAGGAGTTCGGTGGACGGCTCCGCCGACTCCCCGGGGACGCGTTCGAGGACTGGCTGGAGGCAAAGCGGGGCCGTCTGCGCCGGGAGCTCCGGGAAGCGGCCGCTGCGCGCTGGGATCGCGCTCAGCCGGCCGGTGACTGGAGTGCCGCCCGGGATGCGGCCGAAGTCCTCTACGCTCTCGATCCCGCGAACGAGAAGGTGGTGCGGGTGACCATCGAGGCTCGGGCGATGACCGGAGGCGTGGAGGCGGCCGAGGCGGCCTATACCGCCTTCCTCGAGACCCTCGAGGAAGGCGAGCGCCCCTCACGTGAAGTCCTCCGACTCGTGGAGCGTGTGCGTCGGCTGAGCGAAGCCGTCACCGCCCCCCAAGCGGCAAGACAAGCACGCCAGGAGGAGCGCTTCCCCCTCATCGGGCGGCAGATCGAGCTCGGGGCCGCCCGGGACGCCCTCGACCGGGTGCGAGCCGGCACCTTCGAGTTCGTTCTTCTGAAAGGGGACGCCGGCGTCGGCAAGACGCGCCTGCTCGAGGAGGTGGCCAAGGAAGCGCACCTCAGAGGGTTTCGCTGTCTGCGGGCCAGTCCAGTGGAGCTCGAACAACGCATTCCCTTGAACCCCCTGGTGGACGCTCTCGGTGGACCCGACGTCAAGCGCCAGGTGCAGACCCTGGACAACCCGTGGAAGGCAGTGCTGTCGGCGGTGCTGCCGCATCGGGATCCCGACGACGAGCCCATCCCGGTGCCGCCAGTCAAGGAGAGCAGTCTGTCTCGAAGGCTCTACGAGGCCTTCTCCATCCTCTTCTCCCACATGGCCACCGAGGAGCCGACCCTCCTGATACTGGACGACATCCACTGGGCTGACGCCACCACCATCGCCGTGCTGCAGTTCACCCAACGCCGTTGGCGAAGCGGTCCCTTCGGCGTCATCGCCGCGATCCGTCACAGACCCATGCGCTGCGCCGACGACGTGAGCCGCTACCTCGACCCGGGCGGGGACCTGGCGGTGACCCCCATCGAGGTACGCGATCTGGACCTGCAGGGAGCTCAACGGCTGGTCACGGCGGTAGCCGGCCGTTCCCTGAGCGACGACGCGCTGAGACATCTGACGGAGCTCGGCGGATGCAATCCCTTCTATCTCATCGAGCTGACCCGTGACTATGTGGCCGGCAGGCTGCGCCTTCCGGACACCCCCGGGGACGGAGTGACCATCCCGATCTCCCTGCAGCAGCTCGTCGACGCGAGGATGCAGCACCTGTCGGACGACGCCATGCGCACCGCGTCGGTGCTCGCGACCTGGGGGAGCGCGGTGCCCTTCGCCGACCTCACAGCGGTCATGGACATGGGCGTGGACCGCTGTGTCGAGGTGGTGGAGGAGTTGGCGCGGTGGGAACTCGTGCATCAGGATCGCAACGGCGTGCACTTCGTGCATGCCCTGTTCCGCAGCGCGATCTACGCGCAGCTCAGTGAGGCTCGGAAAGTCGTCTTGCACCGGCTGGTGGCCGAGCGTCTCCTCACCCGGCACCCACCGCCGAACGACGAGCTCGCCATCCACTTCGCTCATGC
>JAJDNC010000040.1 GCA_022340865.1 Gemmatimonadota bacterium | reverse complement strand
CCATGGACGATGTTGCATTCGCGCTCGCAGCCCATTCGACGATGCCCATGTGTTTGTTCGTGGGGCCCGTGATGAGTTGACAAGCGGTGAACGCGACGAGTGCGATGGCCACAAAGACTGTTCGCAGGGTGTTCATGGCGTCCTCAGTCGGATGCGGCGCAGACTGGGAATCGCATTGCGGAAAGACTTCTCAATATAATCGTCCAGAGCACACCAAATGTGACTATCGCGATCGTTCTGCGGCGATGAATTCTGAGATCCATGTTGCGAGCCGCACTGCGGGATCGTCGCCGGGGCTAGGTAGTCGAAAGGCCCTCTTGGGTCGGAAGGGCATGGCAGGCCGCGGGTCGAGGGGAGGCAAGCAGCGAGGGTGGTCCTGGGCGGGTCGAGGGTGAACGGCCGAGGAGGGGTGAGAACAGAGGGATGCTCATAGGAGCCGAGCGGATGGGCGGATGGGCGGTGCGAGCCGGAGCCTGAATGGCGACTCTCGTGGGAGCGGATCGAGTCCTCAGTGGTCGAAGTCGCCGGGCGGAGACTGGTCGAACTGGAAGTCGGGCGCGGGCTCGGGATCGGCTACGACATCGTGCGCGCCCAGGCCGACTCGGGCTCGGTGTGGCTACGGGCCGCCCGGCGCGACATGGTCGAGGAAAAGGACTCTCTGAGACGACGGAGCATGCCGGTCGATTCGGCGGGGCCTGGCAGCGCCCCGGCCGACTCCGTGGGCAGCGACACCTGACTCTTCAAGGCGTCGCCGCCTCCCGCTCACAGCCACCCGGTTTCGAGAGGCCCGGGGGGAACTCTGTTGACGGGGCGTCGTCACGGGACCGCGCCCGTCCTGAGTGTGCGGCGCATGACGCTGCCCCTCTGACCGCTGAGCCCTCGCGGGCTTGTCCCCCTATCCGTCGAGGCAGCGTACGGGATCCACGGACGCCGCACGCCGAGCGGGAATGACAACCGCCGCAGCCGCCGCGAGCACCAGGCCGAGAGTCACCGTACCCAGCACCACCGGGTCCCGCGGATGGACCTCGAAGAGCAGGCTCGCCATGACACGGGACAATGCCATGGCCGCACCCCAACCCACCACCACACCGAGCCCCACCGGCGCCACGGATTCCCTGATGATCTCCCGGACCACCGTGCCGCGCCCCGCACCCATGGCTACCCGGACGCCGATCTCGTACGTGCGCTCACTCACGGTGTACGAGAGCACGCCGTAGACGCCGACCATGCTCAGGAGGAGCGCGACGGCAGCGAAGAGCGTGAAGACCGCGGTGGTGAGCCTCGAGTCCGAAATAGAGGAGCGGAGAAAGTCCTCCATGGTCGTGACCCGAGTGATGGGCACGTCGCGATCGAGCTCCGAGATCGCCGCCACAACGGGCTGTCGCAACGCACCCGGATCTCCCTTCGTGCGGACGACGACGTACATGGACGAGAACCCCGAGAGCTGGGGATAGGCGAGGATCGCCTCGGGCGGCGCAACGCGATCGAGGCCCGCGTCGCGCACGTCCTTTACGACGCCCACGACGGTGGCCTCGAACCAGCCGAACAGCTCGATCTTCTTGCCGAGGGGATCGTCATTGCCGAACGCCCTTGTCGCCAGGGCTCGGTTGATCACGGTCACCCGCGGAGCATCCTCGCGGTCGGAAGCCTCCAGGAACCGGCCGTGCAGCAGGCGCGTCCCCAGCGTCTCGCCCAGGCCGGGCATGGCCGACTGGACCATGGCGTAGGATCGTGCCTCGCCCTCACGTGGGGGCCGGCCCACGACGGTGAACAGCGTGGACATGTATCCGCTGGTCAGGGGAAGGTGGGACATGCTCCCCACCCCGACGACACCGGGGATCGCCCCCACGCGCTCTTCGATGTCGCGAAAGTAGCTGACCCGCGTCGCTTCGTCTTCGTACCGTCCGCCGGGGAGGCTCACCCGCATGGTCAGCAGGTGGTCGACCCGGAAGCCGGGGTCGACGTGCTGGAGAAGCCACGAGCTCTTGATGAGCAAGCCGGCGCCGGTGAGAAGCACCAGAGACAGGGCGACCTCGAACGCCATCAGGATCCGGTTCACGCGGCGCTCTCCGGACCTCCGTCCCCCACGGTGACCCGCGCTCTGGAGGGCCTCCCTGAGATCCGGACGAAGGGCACGCACCGCGGGCCAGAGAGCGAACAAGGCCACGGTGAGAAGGGACGTCGCCACCGCGAACCCCAGTACGGATCCGTTCAGAGCGACGCGGTCTCCCAGCGGCAGGGCCGTGGGGACGTGCTCCCGGAAGGTCCAGATCGCCAGCCACGCCAGACCGCACCCGAGTCCCCCGCCCGCCACGGCGAGGAGCATACCCTCGGCCAAGAGCTGGCGGATCAGACGACCGGCCGTCGCCCCGATGGACCTGCGTACCGCCAACTCCTGGCTCCTGGACTCCCCTCGCGCCAGCAGCAGGTTCGCCACGTTGGCGCAGGCGATGAGCAGGACGAAGCTGACCGCGCCGAAGAGGATCCAGAGGGTCCTGGAAAACGACCCGACGGTAGCCTGCTGGAGCGGGGTGACCGTGCCCGCGGCGACGAATGCATCGTCGAAGGCATCGGCGTTGGCCTCGTGCAGCTCCTGAGCGATGGGAGCCAGCTCGGCATCGGCCTGCTCCGCTGTGGCTTCCGGTGCCATCCGGGCAATGACGCGGGTCCCGGCCGTGCCCTTCCAGTCGCTGAAGTTCGTCGGATCCACGGTCTGGGGCACCCAGATCTGCCAGGCCGGGTCGAGTGAGCGATACCCCGCGGGCATGATGCCCACCACGGTGCGGGCGCTGCCGTCCACGCGGATCGACCGTCCGACCACATCGGGAGCCGATCCGAAGCGCCCTACCCACATCGCATGCGACAGGATGGCCACGCCGTCGTGCCCCGGCTTGGACTCCTCCGGCGAGAACGCTCGTCCCCGGGCCGGCCTCACGCCGATCACATCGAAATACCCCGGTGCCACCGCGGCGCCGACGATCTCGGCGGCCGGCCCCTCACCGGTGAGGGCAAAGCGGGCGCCCTGGTAGCCGGACACCGTCTCGAACGCGGACACCCGGTCGCGGATGGAGGCCAGCGTCGACTTGGAGAGAGGGTGGCCGCTCCATACCTGCATGATCCGGTCGGCGTGGGGATACGCGAGGGGTCGCAGCACGACCCCGTCCACGATGCTGAACACCGCCGTGGTGGCGCCCACGCCGAGGGCCAGCGTCAAAGCGGCGACGGCCGCGAAGCCCGGCTGTCTCCGAAACGTCCTCACCCCGAATCGCACGTCCCTGAGCAGCTCCCTCACCATGGTCATCGTCCCTCCTCCGGCCCCGTCGGGTCCAGCGACGCCGCTCGGACCCGGGTCACCTCGCTCGGTCGAGGCGCCTCCGCTCCCGGCGACGCGCCGGAAGCGCTCCACGGTCCGTCCTCCCACCGCCTTCCACGCCTGCCGCCGATACCACGCGCGTGCCGCACTCCCACCGCCGCTCTGGCTCACGAGCGCCTGGAACTCCTCCTCCAGATCTCCGGAGATGACTTCGCGCTCCTCGCGGCGCAGCAAGAGCGCCAGCAGGATCCGAGGCAGGATTGGGGGGCGCGGCGGGTTCATGGTCGCTCCGGCTCGCCGTCGAGATCGAGAAGAGCCTCGACGCCACGAATCATCGACGTGAACACGGTGAAGGACTCACGGAGGGCCAGGAGACCCTCCTTCTCCAGCCGATAGCGCCTCTTGCGCCGGCCACCGCGCTCCGGCGTGGAGTCGCCGAGCTCGAAGGAGATCAGCCCCCGCTTCGCAAGACGCTCCAACGTGGTGTACAGGGCACCTGTCGAGGTCTCCATGCCGGTACGGGCTTCGATCCTCCTCCGGATGGAAACGCCGTCGGCATCGTCGCCCAACTGGAGAAGGGCGAGAAGAACAGTCTGCTCGAAGCCACCCAACGCTCGTCCCATCCAGTCCGTCCCCGCTCGGGAAGCGATATCACACTGTAGACTATACCTCCACCTCCGTACAGTCCAGGGGGATCTCTGTTGAAGGGTCGTTGTAAAAGAGAGAAACTGAATGAACATTCATTCAGTACCCAGGGATGGGCATCATAGGGGCATGGCATCCGCTACTGGGCCGGGCAAGCCCCTCGTAATCAGCCGCAAGGAAGAAGGGCGTTCACCTCTCGGAGTGGGAGCGCTTTCATTAGCGCGAGCATGTAACCCACAGGCCGAGGAGGAGAACGCCCATGGAGAGGTATATCGGGCTGGACGCGCATGCGTCAAGCTGCACGGTGGCGGTGGTGGGCCCAAGCGGGAAGCGGCTGAGCTCGCACGTGGTGGAGACGAACGCCCGGGCGCTGATCGAGGTGCTTCGAGGCATCCCGCGGAACCGACACGTATGCCTCGAGGAGGGGACGCTGTCGGAGTGGCTGCACGAGGTGCTCGAACCTCACGTGGAGGAGCTGGTGGTGGCGGGGGTGCGCAAGAGCCGGGGCCCGAAGAGCGAGGGCACCGACGCGAAGCGTTGGTCGCGATGCGTTCGCCCTGGCGGAGCAGCTCCGGATCGGGGCCCTGGAGACGCGGGTCTACAAGGGGCGCGGGAAGTTCCGGAGGCTGGGCAGTGTGGCTCGAGGGTACGGGCTCGTGGTGGTCGACGTGGCGCGGGTGAAGAACCGGCTGAAGAGCGTGCTGCGCTCGCGGGGCGTGGGCTACGGGGCAGGACGCTCGGTCTACGCGAAGCGAGACCGCGAGCGGTGGCTCGAGGCGCTGCCCGAGCCGACCCGGCCTCTGGCCAAGCTGTTGTACGAGGAGCACGACGCGCTGACGGGGCTGAAGGCGAGGGCCGAGAAGACGCTGCTGGCCGAGGCGCGCAAGCACCGGGAGTGGCAACTGCTGAAGACGTGCCCGGGCTTGGGCCCGATCCGTACGGCCGAGCTCCTGCCGGTGGTCGTGACACCGTACCGATTCCGGAGCGGATTCTGGGCGTAAAGCGGGCTGGGGATCGCGATGCGGAGCTCGTCGGACTGGGCGGCGGGCGCCGAGCGGGGAATGGGTGATCACCCATGGGTGAAGACCGCGGTGCAGCGCACCCGGGGGCTGAACCAGAACTTCAACCACACGCTGAAGCGGATCTTCAAGGGCGCGGCGACGACGGTGATCGGCCGAGCCGAGGACGATCCCGTGTACCGTCACTACGAGCGGCTCCTGGACGAAGGCACGAAGCCGAACCTGGCGAAGCTCACGCTGGCACGTCAGATCGCGGCGATCATGCTGGCGGTGTGGCGCAAGGGCGAGGCATACGACCCGAAGAGACTGGAAGCGACGGGAGCCACGGAGTAGAACGGGCCCGGAGCGGGGAGCGTGGTCCGGCGCCCGGGCGGAGCTTCACCAGACACGCTCCGCCCGGGCCCGCAGGGGCCGTGCTCAGCGGTTGATCGTGATCACCCTCGGGTTGCCCACCGACATGATGTCCATGCGCGAGAGGGAGTGGGCCGGTCCGCTGAACGATCCGTCGTTGTAGGCGACGACGGAGATCGTGATGTCGGGACCCGCCGGCAACCCGCTGGTGGGGATCGTCAGCTCGCGGGCGGTGCCCGGGAGATACAGGTGGGCGCCGTCCATACTGACCATGAAGCGGTCTGGGTCCGTCGGACTGGTCCAGTTGAACGTGATCCAACCGTCAGGGGCGAAGACGGCCCCCGCGGCGGGGGCGGTGAGGACGGGTACTTCCGGCACGTTGCCGGTCGCCTCCACGATCAGACCACGTGCGCTCACCCGGAGGTCGAGCGGCGACCCGGGCGGCACGGCGGCAGCGAGCTCGCCGTGATAGTGGCCGGGGCGGGCGGTGAAAGGTATGGTCATCCCGTTCACCGTGACCACCGCGTCGTCGACGCCGTAGATGAAATCCCAACCTTGAAAGATCCAGATATTCTGGGACTGCGCTCCCATACCGCCCGAGATGCGAAGGGGGGAGGCTGCGTTGGGTAGACTCGGGGCGCAGATACCCATGCGGGAATCGGGGTGGACCGGTCCGCTGAACGATCCGTCGTTGCAGGCGGCGAGCCTGAGGGGGAGCTTGGTGTTCGCCGGTCTAGCCGCAATCCTGAGCTCGCGCGCGGTGCCCGTGGCCGTGAAGGTCTCGCCGGCGGTGACGCCGTCGAAGATCCAGGATGCGACGAAGCGTTCGGGGTTCGTCGCGCTGGTCCAGGTGACCGTGATGGAATCGCCGCCAGCGTCGATGTCGGCCTCGGTGACGGGCGCGGTGAGGACGGGCGCTTCCGGCACGTTGACGGTCCCCTGTACGGTCGCCTCACCGGCGCTCACCTGGAGGTTGAGCCCTGACCCCGCGGGAACGGCGGCAGGGAGCTGGCCTCGATAGAAGCCCGCGCCGGCATGAGGGATCGCTACGCCGTTCACGGTGACCGCGCCGTCGGTGACGGGCACCCCTTCGCGGGTGATCCTGACATTCTGCAACTGCGCTCCCATCTCGCCCGAGATCGACAGTGGCACGGGTCCGGTGGTGATCACGGAATCCGGGGGACTCTCGCCGCGGACGCTCATGCGCGAGTCGGGGTCGACGTGCCCGGTGAATGATCCGTCGTTGTAGGCGATGACGGTGAACGTGGTGCCGGTCGCCGCCCCGAACTCGGGGGGAAGGCGGATCTTGAGGTCGCGCGCGGTACCCGCAACCGGGAAGGTCATGTCTGAGCGGCTGCCGACGGGGGTGATGAGGCCCATCGACACCACGAAGCGGTCGGGATCGGTCGCGCTGGTCCAGCTGAAACTGATGGTATCGCGAGGGTCGAAGACGGCCCCGGCGGCCGGCGCGGAGAGGACCGGCGCTTCCGGCACGTT
>JAJDNC010000149.1 GCA_022340865.1 Gemmatimonadota bacterium | reverse complement strand
CGCGGTGTACGGGAGCGATCGCGGGACCATCACCCGCTCCGGCGCGAGCTACATCGTCGACCCCGACGGCAGCGGCGCCGCTCCCTCGTTCGCGTTCTTCAATCCCGATTTCAACGTGCGCAGCCTCCGGGGCAACGCCGTGCTGCGCTGGGAGTACCGCCCCGGCTCGGCCATCTACATGGTGTGGCAGCAGCAGCGCAGCGGGTACGTGCCAACCGGCGACTTCGTCTTCGGGCGTGACGTGCGGGGCGTCTTCGCCACGCGCGCGACGAACATCTTCCTGGTGAAGGCGACGTACTGGATCGGGCACTGAGGGGGAACCCGCCGCCCACTGGCGGCGGGCGGCAGACCTCGCGGAGCCCCGGAGGACCCGCTTCCGCGACCTGCCCGGCGCTGGCCCCTACGCCCTCGCGGTCTCCAGCAGCCCGGCGGCTTCCAGGATCCCGCGGATCTCCTCGACGCGGGCCGCGGGCGCGGGCACCAGGGGCGGTCGGGGCGCGCCGCCGTGCAGGCCCAGGAGGTCGAGGGCGGCCTTGATGCCGGGCACCCCCATCTCTCCGACGATCTTCGTGTGCACCGGCGCGATGCGCTCCTGCACGCGGCCCGCCTCCGGCTTCCGTCCCTCGTAGAAGGCGACGCTCACCTCGGCGGCCTCCGCGGGGGCTATGAGGCCCACCCCCACGATGCCGCCCACCGCTCCGAGCTCGAGGGCGCCGTAGAGCACCGATCCGGCGCCCACCAGGACCTGGAAGCCGTGGTCGCACTGCGCCACCAGATCCCCCACCAGATCCAGCTTCCCTCGCGAGTCCTTGATGCCCACGATGTTCCCGTGGTGGGACAGCTCGGCCACCAGCCCGGTGGGAAGGTCCAGGGTGGAGAGGCGCAGCGGCACCTGGTAGACGATCACCGGGATCGGGGACGCGTCGGCCACCGCGCGATAGTGGCGCGCCAGCGCCTCCGGGGTCATGGCCCCCCGGTAGTAGGCCGGCGGCTTGACCAGCGCGGCGTCGGCCCCGGCCGCGGCGGCCGCCTCCGTCCTCCGGATGGTGGCGCGGGTGGACTCGGCGCCCGTTCCGGCGATGAGCACGCGGCCCTCGGGCACGACGTCCCGAGCCGCCTCCAGCATGGAGAGGAGCTCCGCGTCGTCCAGGAGCACCGACTCGCCGGTCGATCCCGCAATGAGGACCCCGGCGATGGGGTGGCCCATCCAGTAGCGCAGGTTGGCCCGCAGGCTCACCACGTCCACGTCGCCGCTCACGGGGTCGAAGGGCGTCGTCACGGGCAGGAACGTTCCGCGGAGATCCATGGAGGCTACCGGCCTCCGCCGTACATGTTGCTCATCTCTTCCTTCAGGTCGTGACCTCCACCCTTCGACGATCGGGGGTCCTTGAACATGTTCATCTTCAGGTCGAAGTCGGCGGGGTTGTTCGCCGCCGACTTGGCGACCTCGAACTCGACGGCTCCGCTGTTGACCAGGTCCATCAAGTGCTGGTCGAAGCTCTGCGACCCGTAGTGGTCCTTCCCCTTCTCGATGAGCTCGCTGATCTCGTCGATGCGGGTCTTGTCCTTGATGCAGTCGCGGATGGTTCCGGTCACCGGCATGATCTCCATGGCCGCCACCCGTCCGCCCGCCTTCCTCTGGATCAGCCGCTGGCTGATGACCGCCATGAGCTGCTCGGAGAGGCGGATCCGGATCATCTCCTGCTCGCCGGGCTCGAACATGGCGATGATCCGGGAGATGGTCTGCACGGCGTTCCTCGTGTGCAGCGTGGAGATCACCAGGTGCCCCGTCTCCGCCGCCTTGAGCGCGGTCTCGATGGTGGTCTTGTCGCGCATCTCGCCGATGAGGATGATGTCGGGGTCCTGACGCAGCACCGCGCGGAGGCCCGTGGTGAAGGAGTCGGTGTCGGTGCCGACGTCGCGCTGCGTGATGGAGCACCGGTTGTCCCGGTGCAGGAACTCGATGGGATTCTCCAGCGTGACGACGTGCAGGCTCTTGTGCTGGTTGATCCAGTTGACCATCGCCGCCATCGTCGAGCTCTTGCCGGCCCCCGTGACGCCCGTGACCAGGATCATGCCGCGCTCGTGGTGGGCGATCTTCTCGATGGTGGGGGGCAGCCCGAGGTCCTCGATGGTGGGGACGTCGAACGGGATGACGCGCATGACGATCATGGGCGTCCCCCGCTGCTTGAGGATATTCACCCGGAACCGGCCGACCCCCGTGAGGCCCCAGGAGCAGTCGTAGTCCATCATCCTGTCGAAGCCCTGCCGATCCTCCTCGTGGGGGATCAGCTTCATGGCGATTCCCTTCACCTGCTCGGGCGACAGCCGCTGTTGCGTCAACGGCATCAGCTCGCCCTGGATACGGGCGCGGATCACGTCGCCGGACTTGATGTGGATGTCGCTGGCCCCGCGGTCGATGGCGGCCTTGAACAGCTCGTCCATGGCAGATCCTCCATGCAGATGGCACTGAAGCTAAGATAGCCCGCCGGCCGGTGCGGGCGACATCAAAGCGTTCTCGGGGCCCGCAGCTCCCCCGCCGCCCCACCCACCCCCGAGGCCGTCAACCGCGCCGTCCTAGCCGAGCCCGTCGCGCCAACGGAGCCCCATCTTCCGGCGCACCTCCGCCATGGTCTCCGCGGCGATGGCCCGGGCCTTCCGCGCCCCCTCGTCCAGGGTGCGCCGTACCTCGTCGGGGTGTGCACGGAAGTGCGCCGCCCGCTCCCGGAAGGGGGCGAACGTCGTCGCGATGTTGTCCGCCAGGATCTTCTTGCAGTCCACGCATCCCCGGGTGGCGGCCCGACACTGCGCGGCGACGTCCGCCACCGTGGCCTCGTCGGCGAAGAACTTGTGCAGGCTGTAGACGTTGCACACCTCGGGGCGACCGGGGTCGGTGCGGCGCACCCGCTGCGGGTCGGTGACGGCCGTGCGCACGCGCTCCCATATCTCGTCCGGCTCCGCCAGGAGCCTGACGGTGTTGCCCACCGACTTGCTCATCTTGGCGTCGCCGTCCAGGCCCAGGATCTTGCCGGCGTCGCCGATGAGGGCCTCCGGCTCCGGGAAGGTGTCGCCGTAGGCGGCGTTGAACTTCCTGGCGATGTCCCTGGTGAGCTCCAGGTGCTGGCGCTGGTCCTCACCCACCGGCACGGCGTCGGCCTTGTAGATCAGGATGTCCGCCGCCTGCAGGATGGGGTAGTTGAGGATTCCCGCCGGCACCGACTCGAAGCGCTGTGCCTTCTCCTTGTACTGGGTCATGCGCTCCAGGTCGCCCTTCGGCGTCACCGCGTTGAGGAGCCAGGCCAGCTCGGTGTGCTCGTGCACGTCCGACTGCACGAAGATGATGGCGCGCTCGGGGTCGAGACCCACCGCGAGGAAGCTCACCGCGAGGTCGAAGACGTTCCCCGGCAGCTCCTTCGGCGCGAGCCCCGACGTGATGGCGTGGTCGTCCACGATGCACCAGATGCAGTCGTACTCGTCCTGCATGTCCACCCAGCGCTTGAGCGCCCCCAGATAGTTGCCCAGATGGGCCTCTCCGGAGGGCTGCATGCCGCTGAAGATCCTCTTCCTGCCTGGTGTGGTGGTGCCGTCGCTCATCGACCGATCCGTGACTGGGGACGCCCGCTCCGGGGTCCGCCGGTTTGATTGGACAGGGTTCGGGGTTGGTGAAGGTCCGCTAAATTAGCGCGCCCCACCGGGGCACGGGACCCTTTCATCCCCACTCCGCGTCCGCGACGTACACCGTGAACCCACTCCTGAGCACTGCCCTCGAGGCCGCCGACGCCGCGGCCGCCGTCCACCGCCGGGACCGCGGCCGCGTCGTCCTGGAGGGGGCGTCGGAGAAGGGCCGCGCCGACTACGTGTCGGCGACCGACTTCGACGCCCAGCGTGCCGCCGTGGACGTGATCCGGGCACGCCATCCCGACCATCGCGTGCTGGCGGAGGAGGACGAACGCCCTCTCGAGGAGCGTCTGGCGGCGTGGGACGGCTCGCCCCTCTGGGTGATCGACCCCCTCGACGGCACGTCGAACTTCCTCCATGGGCACCCGCAGCATGCGGCGTCGGTGGCGGTCGCGGTGGACGGGCGCCCGGTGGTGGGCGCGGTGGTGAGCAGTGCCACCGGCGAGCGCTGGTGGGGTGTCCGGGGGGAGGGCGCGTTCAGGGGCGGACATCCCATCCGCGTCTCACCTTCACGGAAGCTGAGGGACGCGCTGCTGGGGACCGGCTTTCCCTTCAAGCTGCTGGATCGCCTCCCGCATTTCCTGGGGCAGCTCGATCGCGTGCTCAGGAACTCGGCGGGCATCCGCCGGGCCGGCTCCGCCGCCATGGACCTCTGCTACGTGGCCCAGGGCTCCCTGGACGGGTTCTGGGAGCTCGTTCTCAGCCCCTGGGACTTCGCCGCCGGCTGGGTCATCGTCGAGGAGGCCGGAGGCGTGATCACGAAGCTCGACGGCTCTCCCCTCGAGCTGGGGGAGCATGCGCTGCTGGCCGCCAGCACGGCGGCGCTCGCGGAGGAGATGCGGGAGCTCCTCGGCTGAGGGGACGCACGCCGCCCTTGATCGCCTCTCCTCAGCTCTGGCCGAGCTCGAGGGGAAGCGTCACCGCCGCGCGCGTCCCGCCCCCGTCCCGGGTGCCCAGGGCGACGCTGCCCCCGTGCAGCTCGGCGATCCATTCGGCGATGGCGAGGCCGAGACCGGCGCCCTGCTGTCGGGGACGGGCGGCGTCGGCCCGGTAGAAGCGCTCGAACACGTGGGGTCGCGCTTCGTCGGGTATGCCCGGGCCCTCGTCCTCCACGGTCGCCACACACATGTCTCCCTGCCGGACCAGCGAGAGGCGCACGGTGCCACCGTCGGGGGAGAACTTCACGGCGTTGTCCACGAACGCCATGAGAAGCTGCCGCAGGAGCGCCGGGTCTCCCCGCACCGGCGCCTCGTCCAGGTCGCCGACCTCGATGCGGACGCCGCGGGAGCCCCCGAGAGCTCGCCCGGCGTTGCCGACGTCCAGAACGACGTCATCCAGGAAGAGCGACTCCCGTGCCGTGGGCCAGTCTCCCGCCTCCGCCCGGGCGAGAAGCAGCATACGCTCCACGATGTCCCCCATGCGGGCCGCCTCACGGGAGACGTCGTCCAGGACCTCCCGGTACTCCGTGCCGTCCCGGTCCTTCTGGAGGGCCACGTCCGCGTGGCCCCGGAGAACGGCCAACGGCGTGCGCAGCTCGTGGGCCGCGTCGGCCATGAAGCGCCGCATCTCGCTCATGGCCCGGTCCACGGGATCGAGGGAGCGTCTGGCCAGGCGCCAGCCCCCCAGCGCCACCAGGCCCAGCGACGCCAGGCCGGCCAGCGCGAAGCCGAGGATGACCGAAGGATACTGGTCCTCGATCTCCACCAGGACGGCGGCGGCCAACACCGCGATCCTCCTGCCGTCGGGGAGCGTGACCGCCCGGGCCCGAAGCCGGAAGATGCGGTCCTGGGGCGTCTCTCCTCCCGCCCTGGCCGTGCCGTGGGCGAAGGCACGCCGTGCCGCGTCCAGCACCCACGGCTCGGCCGGCGTCGACGAGTAGCCCGTCTCCGTGAGGTCCTGGTTGAGTACCCATACCCTCCGGCCCGGCGTCACCACCGGTACGGGCGTGGGCTCGGCGCCGGAGTCCGCTTCCTCGATGAGCGCCGCCGTGGCGTCCACCGTCGCCATGAGCGATCGGTCCAGGGCCCGGTCCACCTGGTGTACGACGATCTCGTAGGTGACCGCACCGAACGCCAGCAGGATCAGGGCGAAGATGCCCACGTACCACAGGGTGAGGCGGCGGCGCAGCCGGGTGAGCGGAGACGTCACGGACCGAACCGGTATCCCGCACCGCGGATGGTCTCGATGAGGCGGGGCTCGAAGCCGTCGTCGAGCTTGCGCCGCAGCCGGCTCACCAGGACTTCCAGCATGTTGCTCAGGGGGTCGTGATTGTCGTCCCAGACGTACGCGGTGATCACCCCGCGATCCACCACCGTGCCCGCGTTGCGAACGAAGAACTCCAGGAGGCGCCACTCCATGGAGGTGAGCCTGATGGCTCTGCCCGCGCGACGCACCCGGTGGGTTCGCAGGTTCACCTCCAGGTCCGCGAACGTGCACACATCGTCCACCAGCCCCGGAGGCCGACGGGCAAGGGCCCGCAGGCGTGCCACGAGCTCCGGAAACGCGAAGGGCTTGGCTAGATAGTCGTCGGCTCCCGCGTCCAGGCCACGCACGCGGTCCTCCACCGCCGAGCGCGCGGTGAGCATGAGCACCGGCGTATGGACCTGACGGCGTCGGGCCTCGGCGCACAGCGCGAAGCCGTCGCCGCCCGGAAGCATGACGTCCAGCACGACGGCGTCGTGCTCGCCCGTCGTCATGCATGACAGTCCCTCGCGCGCGTCCCGTGCCCGGGTGACACGCATGCCGCGCTCGGAGAGCCCCTTCTCGATGAGGCGAGCCAGCTCGCCGTCGTCCTCGATGAGAAGAACGCGCATCAGGGGGCTCCCGAGCTCATCCGGAGGCCCGCCGCCGGCGCCTGGACACCATCTCCCCGAGCCAGAACGCCACCGCGATCCACACGAGCCACGAGAGCCGCTCGGCGCGGCTGAGCCTCGAGATGAAGCGCTGGGGCATGAACACCGGGGGCACCGCCGCCCACACGTCGTCGGGGGCCTTCCTGGGTCTGCGCAGCGCCACCACCTGCACGGCGTCCCGCGCCCGGGAGCGGATCGTCTCCTTGATCGTGGCGTTCAGCGAGTCGGGGGTCATGTCCCGCCAGCCCGGGATCCTCATGAGGCTCCACCCGACGGCGGTGCTCCCCCATCCGTGGTTGTCGGAGTCGGCCACCACCGCGACGTGGAGGCTGTCGGCGATGTGGAGGATGCGCGCGCGGCTCCGGTCGCTCTCGTCGAGGCCCTTGGGCGCCGCATCCAGAAGCTCGATGGCCGAGACTCCTCCTCCATGGTCGGGGCCGGGGCACTCCGCCGCGGGCACTCGGTTCAGGTTCCCGGGGATCGTGCCGATGACCACGGGCCACGGACCACACGGATCGGTGGGGGAGGTCCGGGTGCGGGGGTCGAAGGTGCCCAGCACCACGACGTGCATCCCCCGGTAGACCACCTCCCTCCCGGGAAACAGGAGCGTACCGTCTCCGGCAAGTGGGGGATTCCGGGTGGCGGCCTCCACCCCGGCCCGTATGCTGTCGTGGTCGGTGATGTACGCCACGTCGAAGCCCGCCCCGTGATGCCAGGCACGGTTCCGCTGCGCGGTGAAGCTCTTGCGTCCGTCGTGGGACATGCTGGTGTGGCTGTGGAAGTCCACCACCAGCACGTCGGGATCGGCCACGTGCAGCCGCGCCATGGGCCGAGGCACGAGGATGCCCACCGCGTAGAAGCCCACGAGGCACACGAGGAACACCGCGAGCCAGCCGAGCTCCAGCAACGGCGTGAAGAGGAAGCCGTGCCTGCGCTCCGGCTTGCGCAGCCGGAAGACGCGCCAGAGGACGTACAGCGTGAACGTGACGCCCAGTACCGCGAAGTGCTGCGTCAGCGACAGCGCCGTCAACGCGTCCCAGATGCTGCAGATCGGCGCGAGGAGCAGGTACGGGAGGGGGTACACCAGCGATACGCCCGGTACGGGCGCGCCGGTGACCACCGAGACCACCGGCGGGACCACCGGAAGGAGAAACGCGATGGCGACCAGCGCGACCAGCGCGACGAGCTTCCAGTGGCGGCCACGGACCGCGTGATCACGCGGGGGTTGCATGCAGACTCCGAGCTGTTGGGGTCCCGTCCGGGAGCTATTCTGACGGAAACGACCCCTCGTGGCTACTTCTCCGGTGCGAACACCAGGACCCGGAACGAGCCCGCGACCATGCGCGGACGCCTGCGCCCGGCGGCGGAGTCCGCGGCGGTGGGCGCCTCCATGTCCGCGGCGGACAGGTAGATCCGGTGCGTGGTGGGGTCCAGCGTCATCGTGCGGGCCGAGGGCGTCGTCTCCAGCGTCTGGACCACCCTGAGGCTGTCCGGAGAGTCCAGGTGGGCGATGGTCACGTTGCCCTCGCCGTTGGAGCTGAAGGCGAGCTGCGTCCCCGGATCGAAGCGGGCGGCATCCGGACCCTCACCGATGGGCACCGTGCCCACCACGGTGCCGGTGGAGCTGTCCAGCATGACCATCATCCCGTTGTCGCACACGGTGAACAGGCGGTGATGGGCGAGGTCGATGGCGAGCCCGGACGGGGATTCCCCCGGAGCGACGGGCCAGACGGCGACCACCTGGTGGGTCCGGACGTCGATGACGGCGATCTCGCTCTTGTCCTCGATGTTGTTGTAGACGCGCCCGGCTTCGGGGTCGTAGACGGCGAACTCAGGCTTGCCCGGCAGCGGGATCGTGGCCACGACGGCGTCCTTCACCGCATCGACGACCGAGGCGGAGTTGCCCCGACCGTTGAAGGCGTACACCTCGCGCCGGTCCGGCAGGTAGATGATGCCGTCGGGGTTCTCGCCGACGTCCACCCGGGACGTCACCTGAAGCGTGGACAGATCGACCACGGCCACCTTGTTCTCCCGGCCGTCGCTGGCGAAGCCCTTGCCCAGGTCGTGGGCCACAGCGAGGCCGTGGACCCCGGGGAGCGAGTCGATGGCGCCCACCACGCTGTCCCCCTGCATGTCGATGACCACCACCTTCGTGCCGTGGCTCACGTAGAGCCGGTGCGCCACGGTGTCCTCGGACAGGTAGTCCCAGAATCCCTCCCCGCCCACGGGAATGGTGGTGACGAGGTTGTACGGTGCGGTCGCCACCGCGGCGGCCTGGGCCGTGGCGGCGGCGGAGCTGGCGGCGCCCTTGGGTGAGCCGCATCCGGAGGTGAGGGTGACGAGGGCTGCGCCTGCGACGAGGAAGAGCGTGCGGCTCATGGTGCCGTCTCCTGGAAGCTCCTTCGACCTGACGTGCTCGTCGGCGACGCCCGGGTGCTAGGCGTCCCCGCCGCGGGAGGGTGCATCATGCTACTGCCGCCGCCCCCAATGCGCGATGAGCAGGCCGGATCCGGGACGCGAACCGGCGGCCCGGGACGGAAGCCCGGACCGCCGGCGCGGGACCGGGGCCGCGAGGGTGGCGGGTGCCACCCTCACGACCGCGGCGCGCTACCCGCTCCATCACTTCTTGTCGATGGAGATCTTCCGGGTCTTGGCCTCCGCGACCTTCGGCATCTGGATGGTGAGGATGCCGTTGTCGAAGCTGGCCCGGATGTCATCGGCCTTGACCGTGCGGGGCAGCGTGAACGACCGCTGGAAGGCCCCGTAGCGACGCTCCCAGAGGTGGTAGCGGCGCTCTTCGTCGCCCTCGGTGCGCTGCTCCGTCTTCTCACCGCTGATGGTGAGCACGCTGTTCTCCAGCTCGATGGAGACGTCGTCCTGCGTCATCCCCGGGAGCTCCGCGGACAGGACCAGCTCGTCCTTGGACTCCTCGACGTTCACCCGGGGAATCCAGTTGCCGCCGTTGCCCCCCGACGCCACGGGCGATTCGTCGAACATCCTGGCGAGTCGGCTGGACACCTCCTCCAGGTCGCGCCAGGGAGAGAGGCTCGGGTTGCGCAGGGTGTACCGCGTGATGGCCATGGTTTCCTACTCCTTGGTCTGTTGCGGGTGTGGTTCGGCATCGTCTTCCCTGTCGCCGCGCGTCCCGCTCCGCACGTCGACCGTGGGGTTCGGTTCTGCGCGTGACACAGGCAACCGGCATGCCACGGCACGGCGCCCAGAATCCTGCCAAAGTGAACGACGGCAACACGTTACGGCAGAGACCGTCTGTCGTTCTGACCTGACCGGCAGGAGCTCCCTGCCGATCCGACAAACCCGCGGCCCGGGGCTTGCATCGAGGGTCCAGGAGGGCGGCGAGCCGCCGCCGCACGGGCGCGCATTTGACGCACCCGCCCGAGGCGTCAGATTGCTGCTCCGACGCATTCCTTACTCAGGAGGGCGAACCGACCTTGGACCACCGGATCCCCGTAGGGGTGCTGGGAGCCACGGGCATGGTGGGCGCGCGGCTGGTGCACATGCTCGTGGAGCACCCGTGGTTCCGCCTGGCCGAGGTGGTGGCGTCGGAGCGTTCCGCCGGAGAGCCCCTGGGCGCGCTGCTGTCGGGAGCGGACGCCGCGGGCCTCCCCAGCGAGATCACCGGCCTGGAGGTGAAGACGCCCGGCGAGGCGCTGTCCTCGCCCCTCCTGCTGTCGGCGCTTCCGTCGAGCGTGGCGAAGGAAATCGAGGAAGCCGCGGCCGGCGAGGGCCGGCTGGTGGTGAGCAACGCCTCGGCGCACCGCACCGACGCCGACGTGCCCCTGGTGATCCCCGAGGTGAACCCGGACCATCTGGCGCTCCTGGATGCCCAGAGGAGCCGCTGGCCCGGGGGCATCGTCACCAACCCGAACTGTGCCGTGGCGGTCCTGGCCACCTGCCTGGCACCTCTGCACGAGGCCTTCGGGCTCGAGCGCGTGGTCGTCACCACGCTCCAGGCCATCTCCGGCGCCGGTCGCCCGGGGCCGGCCGCCTTCGACCTCGTGGACAACGTGCTCCCGCACATCGCCGGAGAGGAGCCCAAGATCGCCGGCGAGCCCCGGAAGATCCTGGGCACCGTGCGGGACGGGGTCGTGGTGGACGCGGACTTCGCCGTGGGAGCCACGGCCGTGCGCGTCCCGGTGCTCCACGGCCACCTGGTGTCCGTGGCCTGCTCCCTCCGGAAGAAGGCGGCACCCGAGGAGGCTGTGGCCGCCATGAGCGGCTGGAGGGGACACGTGGCCGATCTCGAGCTCCCGACGGCGCCGGCGCATCCCCTGGAAATCGCCGAGGAGGTCGACCGGCCTCAGCCCCGCCTGGACCGGGATCGTGGCGGCGGCATGACCGTCACCGTCGGCCGGGTGCGCGCCGGCGGAGCGCTGCACCTGTCCTTCGTGGCCCTGGCCCACAACCTGGTGCGGGGGGCCGCCGGTGCCGCGCTCCTCAACGCCGAGCTGTGCCACGCGCGGGGGCTGGCATGAGCGACGCCGGCGCGGCTCCCGTGGTCTACAAGTTCGGTGGCAGCTCGGTGGCCGATGCCCAGCGCATCCGCCACGTGGCCGGAGTGGTGGCGGCGGGCCCCGAGCGTCTGGTCGTGGTGGTGTCGGCCCTGGGAGGCGTCACCGACCTGCTGGTGGAGCTTCTCGACGGGGGCGATCACCGGAGCCACGGGAAGGAAGGTCTGGAGGAGATCCGCTCGCGCCATCTCCAGGTGGTGCAGGACCTCGAGCTGGGCGGGGCTGCCGCCGCGGTGCGCGCGAGCGTCGAGGCTCGCCTCTCGCAGCTGGAGCGCGACGTGGCCGCGGTGCCCGGCTCCGCCGACGTTCCGGAAGCCGGAGGCGAGAACGCGGCGCGCCGCCGGGACGCGGTCCTCGCCGCCGGGGAGGACCTCTCCGTCCTCGTGCTGTCCGCCGCCGTGCGGGCCGCGGGGCGGGATGCGGCGGTGGTGGACGCCCGCGAGGTCGTCCGCACCGACGCGTGCTTCGGCGCGGCCGTCCCGGACGGGGCCGCCCTGCCGCCGCTGGCCGCGCGCCACCTGGTGCCCGTGCTGGACCGGGGCGAGGTGGCGGTGGTGCAGGGCTTCATCGGCACCGCCGCCGACGGCAGCACGACGACGCTGGGCCGGGGGGGAGGCGACTTCACCGCGGCACTCCTGGGGGGAGCCCTGGGCGCCGAGGCCGTGCACGTGTGGACGGACGTGGCGGGTATCCTCAGCGGAGATCCACGGGAAGTGGACAACCCGCAGCTCCTGGACGTGATAGGCTTCGAGGAGGCGGTGGAGCTGGCCTGGTCCGGCGCCCGGGTCATCCATCCGGTGGCGGCGAAGTGGGCGGTGTCCCGCGGCGTTGCCGTGCGCATCCGGAGCACGTTCCACCCCGACGAGCCCGGAACGCTGATCCGGAACGACGTGCGCAACGCCGCCGCCATCGCGGCGGTGACGGCCAAGCCGGCTGTGACCCTCATCAAGGTGCGCTCGCACCCCTCGGCCCTGCCCTATGGATTCCTGGCACGCGTGTTCGAGGTATTGGCGCGGTACCGCCTGGAGGTGGACCTGGTGGCCACCAGCCACTCCTCCACGTCGTTCACCATCGACGGAGGGGCGGGGCTGGAGGAGGTGGAGGCGGAGCTCGAGGCCTTCGCCGACGTGGAGGTCCGAACGGGGCTCACCACCGTCACGGTGGTGGGACGTGGGATGCTGGCCGAGCCCGGCATGGACGCGCTGGTCTTCTGGGCCGTGGAGAAGACCCCGGTGCACCTGATCAGCCAGGCCTCGGACGTGAGCCTGAGCTTCGTGGTGGACGCCGACGACGCGCCGGCGCTGGTACGCCGGCTGCACGTCGCGCTCATCGAGCTGGGAGAGGACCCGGCCCGGAGGACCGCATGAGGGCTGCATGAAGATCGCGCTGTTGGGCACCGGCCGCATGGGAAGCGAGGTGGCCGCCGCCGCCGCCGAGGACGGCCACGAGGTGGTGGCCCGCCTGGGGCGCATGGAGCTGAGCCTGCTCTCCGACGACGCCGCGGGGCGCATCGCCGGGGCGGACGTCGCGGTGGACTTCACCGTCGCCGAGCAGGTCCCCCGGAGCGTCGAGCTGGCGGCGCGTGCCGGCGTGGATCTGGTGGTGGGCACCACGGGATGGCACCCCCACGAGATCGACTTCCGTGTCCTCACCGACGCCGGCCACGGCGTCGTCTACGGGCACAACTTCAGCCTGGGGGTGCACGTCTTCGTACGCCTGGCCAGGGAAGCCGCCCGCCTCGCCGACGCGGTGGGCGGATACGATGCCCACGTGGACGAGATACATCACCGGCACAAGAGCGACCACCCCAGCGGCACGGCCCTGCACCTGGCGCACGAGATCCTCCCGGAGCTGCGGGACAAGAAGCGCCTGTCCGACGGTCCCCCGGAGGGCGTGGCGGACCCGGCGACCCTCTACGTGACCAGCGTGCGCACGGGGGAAGTCCCCGGAATCCACGTGGTGGGGCTCGAGGGAGGCCACGACCGGTTGGAGCTCCGTCACGAGGCGAGGAGCCGCTCGGGCTTCGCCCGCGGCGCGGTAGCGGGGGCGGAGTGGATCCACGGACGCGGAGGTGTGCACACGTTCGACGAGGTCGTGGCGGACCTCCTGGACCGGCGGAGGACCGGCGCGCACGAATCGAGCTGACGGCATGGGGCGGAGCGGCGGGAGCCCGCGATAAAGGACCGCCGGAAAGCAGTCAGGAAGGAAGGGAGAAGGAGAGGAGCATGAACGAGAGGGCGAGGTTCCGGGGCACCGGCGTGGCGCTGGTGACCCCGTTCAAGGAGGACGGCGCTCTGGATCTGGACGCCTACGCGCGCCACGCGGAGCGCATGGTCGAGGGCGGCTGCGAGGTGCTGGTGCCGTGCGGCACCACCGGCGAGAGCGTGACCATGTCCCACGCGGAGCAGGCCGAGGTCGTGCGCACCGCCGTCCAGGTGGCCGCCGGCCGGGCGAAGGTCATGGCCGGCGCGGGCACCAACAACACCCGGGAGGCCATGAAGATGGCCGAGGCCGTGCGCGACGCCGGAGCCGACGCCGTGCTGAGCGTGAGCCCGTACTACAACAAGCCGCCCCAGAGCGGGCTCGTCCGGCACTTCACGGCCGTCGCCGAGGCCGCGCAGATCCCCGTCTTCGTGTACAACGTGCCCGGGCGCACGTCGGTGAACATCCTTCCGGAGACGGCCCTGCGCCTCGCCGAGGTGCCGGGCATCGCCGGCATCAAGGAGGCTTCGGGCAGCCTGGAGCAGGTCGCCACCATCCTGGCCGGCCGGCCCGAGGGATTCCTGGTGCTCTCCGGGGACGACGAGCTCACCCTGCCCATGCTGGCGCTGGGTGCCGACGGCCTCATCTCGGTGGTGGCCAACGAGGCACCCCGGGAGACCTCGGACATGGTGCGCCTGGGCCTGGACGGCGACTTCGCCCGGGCACGGCAGCTCCACTTCCAGCTCCTGGAGCTCATGCGCGCCAACTTCGCCGAGACCAATCCCGTCCCCGTGAAGCTGGGGGTCGAGCTGGTGGGTGGCCCCAGGGCCCGCTACCGCCTGCCCCTGGTGCCGCCCTCCGAAGACACGCGGAGACGTCTGGTGCGGGCGCTGGAGGCGGTGGGGCTCCTGGACAGCGCCCGGGAGGTGGCGTGAGCGTCGAGGTGCGCACGCTGAGAGGCGAGATCGAGCGTCTCACCTCCGGCGGGGCGAAGCCCGACGCCGCGGAGGCACGACGCGCCGTGGCGCTCCTCCTGGACGCCCTGGGGAGGGGCGAGGTGCGGGCGGCGGAGCGGGTGGGAGGGGGCGGGGGCGGAAAGAAGGGTGCGGCGACGGGCACCGGAGACGGTTCCGCCGCCGACACCGGCACATGGCAGGCGGTGCCCTGGGTAAAGGCTGGTATCCTGCTCTCCTTTCGCATCGGCGTCACCCGGAGCTTCGACCCGTTCGTCCCCGCGGCGAACGACGCGTTCATGGGCTCCACCTTCCGGTGGGCGGACCGCGACACCCTGCCCCTTCGGGACACCGACGGCCCCGGGGAGAACGTGCGTCTGGTCCCGGGAGGCACATCGGTGCGCGCCGGCGCGTACCTGGGCCCGGGCGTGGTGATCATGCCCCCGGCGTTCGTGAACATCGGCGCGTACGTGGACGAGGGCGCCATGATCGACTCCCACGCGCTGGTGGGCTCGTGTGCCCAGGTGGGCAAGCGCGTGCACCTGAGCGCCGGCGCGCAGCTCGGGGGCGTGCTGGAGCCCGTGGGGCTCCGGCCCGTCGTCATCGAGGACGAGGCCATGGTGGGAGGCAACACCGGCGTCTTCGAGGGCACGCTGGTGGGGAGGCGGGCGGTGCTCGCGCCCGGAGTGCAGCTCACCGCGTCCACCACGGTCTACGACCTCGTGCGCGAGACCGAGTACCGGGCCGCCCCCGGCGCGCCCCTCACCGTTCCCGCGGGAGCGGTGGTGGTGCCGGGCTCGCGCCCCGCCAGGGGAGCGTACGCGCAGGAACGTGGCCTGACGGTCTACGCGCCGGTCATCGTGAAGTATCGGGACGAGCGGACCGATGCCGCCACGGCGCTGGAGGAAGCGCTGCGGTAGGAGGCAGGCTCCTGCTCGGCGCGCCGCGGGAGGATCGCCGGCCGGCGGTTGCCTGGTCCAGGTTGCGCCGACAGGTCTGCCACGCCGGGAAAAGCGCCTAGCGCTCGCTGTCCAGCGACTCCATGGCCTCCCGTCCGTACCGCGTGCCTGCGGCGGAGCCGCGGGGAATCGCCTCCTCGATGGCCCTCAGGTCCTCCGGCGACAGCTCGACATCGAGGGCCGCCAGCGCCTCCTCCAGGCGGTCGCGCCGGCGCGCGCCCACCAGGGGCACGATACCCTCGCCGCGGGAGAGCACCCAGGCGATGGCGAGCTGCGCCGTCGTTGTGCCCAGGGCCTCTGCCACCCCCCGCAGCGCCTCCGCCAACCCCAGGTTGTGATCCAGGTTCTCCCCCTGGAAGCGCGGCGTGAAGCTGCGGAAGTCTCCCCGCAGCACCGCGCGGTCCTTCGACCAGTGGCCGCTGATGAGCCCCCGGCCCAGCACACCGTATGCGGTGATGCCCACGCCGAGCTCCCGACACGTGGGCAGGATCCGGTCCTCGATCCCCCGGGAGATCAGAGAGTACTCGATCTGCAGGTCCGCCACCGGGTGCACCGCGTGGGCGCGCCGGACCGTGTCGGCGCCGGCCTCGGAGAGTCCGACGTGACGGACGTAGCCCTGGTCGACGAGGTCGGCGATGGCGCCCACGGTCTCCTCGATGGGCACAGCGGGATCCACGCGACCGGGGCGGTAGATGTCCACGTACTCGGTTCCGAGACGCTGCAGGGTATACGCGACGAACGTCTTCACGGCCTGCGGCCGGGCGTCGATTCCCAGCCAGGCCCCCTTCGGATCGCGTTGCGCCCCGAACTTCACGCTGATGACGACGTCGTCGCGTCGCCTGCCCCGGAGCGCCTCGCGGATGAGCATCTCGTTGTGGCCCATGCCGTAGTAGTCCCCGGTGTCCAGGAGCGTCACTCCGGCGTCCAGGGCCGCGTGGATGGTGGCGATGCTCTCCTCCCGGTCCGCGGGACCGTACGGACCGGACATGCCCATGCAGCCGAGGCCCAGGGCGGAGACGGTCAGATCGTTGCCTAGGTCGCGACGGCGCATGCCAGCCTCCCTGCTCCCATGGCGGGATCGAGCTCACGCTCCAGGAGCCTCACCCGATCCCGCGCCAGGGCGGCCTCCAGCGATGACCGCACCGTCCGCCCCGGCCGGAGCAGTCCGCCGGCCAGCGCCACGGTGGGGGTCCTTTCCCACGGCCCCAGGTTCTCCAGGACGGCGAGCACGTGGCGCTCCAGCTCCTCGACGGCGTGGTCGAGGATCTCCCGGGCGGCCGCGTCACCCTCCGAGGCCGCCGCCGCCACCAACGGCGCCAGCGCCGCCACCTGGGCCCGGGGCACCGTAGAGAACCACGGCACGAGGTCGTCCGCGACCTCGAGATCCAGGTGCGCCAGGATGACCGTGCGCAGGTTGGTCGCCGGACCACGGCCGTCGGCGTCTCTGGCCACGCGTCGGAGCGCCTCCACGCCGATGGCGTAGCCACTCCCCTCGTCGCCGATGTGGTGGCCCCAGCCGCCCACGCGTCCCTCGCGGCCGTCCTCGGCGCGGCCCCAGGCGATGGACCCCGTGCCGGCCACCAGGAGCACCCCGGGTCCGTCGCCGAAGGCGTCCTGGAACGCGGCCAGCACGTCGGTGCCCACACGTGCGACCCGGGCCACCCCGGTGCGCCCGAGCTCCAGCTCCACGGCGGAGCGGGCGGCCTCGCGACCGGCCCCGGCCAGGCCGGCCCACACCACGTCCACGGGCAGATCCACCTCCGCCAGGCGCGCGACGTCGCGGCACGCGTCGGCCACGGCGGAGGCCGCGCGCCCCGGCTCCGTGGCGTCGGCCACCGCCGAGCGCCCCTCCGTGCGGGCGAGCTCCTTCGCTCGCTCCGGGTCCCCGGCGTCCACTTCCAGGAGAACCGCTCCGGTCCGCGTGCCGCCACCGTCCACGCCGATCACGTACCTGCTCATGCCTCCTGCCTCCGGCGGGCGACACCGGCCACCGAGCTCGCCAGCACACCCACCACGAACGTCACCACGCTTCCCACCAGCACATACCACGGCCACGCCATGTCGTTGCGGAGCCAGGTCACCAGACCGATCCCCACGACCACGCCCACCACCACCGCCCCCTGCCCCGGCCGCCTGGTGAAGATCCCCAGGGCGAAGGCGCCCAGAAGGCCTCCGTATACCAGGGAAGCGATCCCCAGGGCGACCTCCACCGCGGACGTGCCCTTGGACAGCGGGATGAAGAGGATGGCGCCGACGATGAGCAACGTCGCCCAAACCAGCGTGAAGGCCTTGCCGGCCCTGAGGATGCGGGCGTCGTCGCCCCGGGCGCCGGCCATGGGCGCCCAGTAGTCGTACGCCGTGGCGGACGCCAGCGAGTTGATGGACGACGACAGCGAGGACATGGCCGCGGCGAAGACGCCCGCGATGAGCAGGCCGGTGACGCCGCTTGGAAGCTGGTGCACGATGAACGTCGCGAAGATCGCGTCGGGCCTGTCGAAGCTCCTCCCCTGGTAGAACACCCACAGCCCCAGGCCCACCGCGAGAAAGAGCGCGAACTGGAGGATCACGGCCACGCCGCTGCCGACGATGGCCTTCTGGCTGGACCTCAGGTCCCGGCAGGTGAGGAGGCGCTGCACGATGAGCTGGTCGGTGCCGTGGGAGGCCATGGACAGGAAGGCCCCGCCCAGGAGCCCCGCCCAGAACGTGTAGTCCCCGTGCACGTTGAACGAGAAGTCCACGACGCGCAGCTTTCCCGCTGCCGCGACGGAAGGCAGGATGGCGCCCCACCCTCCGTGGACCAGGAACTGGAGCGCCACCAGCGCCGCCACCGCACCCCCCAGGTACAGAACCATCTGGAGGACGTCCACCCACACCACGGCCTTGATGCCCCCGAAGTAGGTGTAGATCAGGGTCAGGATGCCCACCACCGCGATGGACACCCAGTACGGCCATCCGGTGATGAGGGCCAAGGGGATGGCCGTGGCGAAGAGGCGCACCGAGTCGGAGAGCAGCCGGGTGACCATGAAGATCGCCGACGTGAAGCGGCGCGCCCCCAGCCCGAATCGCGACTCCAGCAGCTCGTACGCCGTGGACAGCTCGCCCCGGTAGTACGCCGGCAGGAGGAGCGCTGCCACCACGGTCCGCCCGAGCAGGTACCCGAAGGCGAGCTGGATGAACGTCATGGAGCCCAGGTACGCCACGCCGGGGACGCTCAGGAACGTGAGCGTGCTCGTCTCGGTGGCCACCACGGAGAGCATCACCGCGCCCCACGGCAGAGAGCGGCTCCCGAGGAAGTAGGCGTCGCCACCCTTCTGACCCCGCCCCAGCCAGGCACCCCATGCGGTGACGCCCGCCAGGTACGCCACCAGGACCACCAGGTCCAGGGAGGTGAAGGAGGTCACCCCTCCCCCAACGACGACGTAGGCACCAGCGTCGGCGTCAGCCGCTCGCCGCGCTCCAACACCACGAAGGCCTCCAGGGCGTAGTAGGCCGGCAGCCCCACCGAGCGCAGCAGCTCGGCGGTGCCGCGGTTGCGCTCCTCCACGCGCTGCCAGAACTCCCGGGGGTCGGGGCCCGGGAAGGGCGCCACGTCCTTCTGCGACTGGTGCTTGAAGATGGCCAGGATCTTCCGCCTGAGCTCCCCGGCGGACATGGGCACGAGGATGTCGGCCTCGGTGAGGGGCCACTCCTGCCATGCCCCCCGGTACAGCCAGAGCTGCGGCGGCGGACCGCCGTACGCGTCCAGCGCCCGGCGGACGGCCTCCAGGCACATGCGGTGCGTGCCGTGGGGATCCGAGAGGTCGCCGGCGGCGAACACGATGCCCGGCCGCGTCTCCTCGAGGAGCTCGAAACAGATCTCCACGTCCCGCTCGCCGATGGGGTCCTTGCGCACCTTCCCGGTCTGGTAGAAGGGCAGGTCCAGGAAGCGCGCCGCGTCCGCGCCCAGGCCCACGGACTCCAGCGCGCTCACGGCCTCGGTCTCCCGGATGATGCGCTTCAGGCTCAGGACGTCGGCGGCGTCCACCTCCCCCGCCCCGGTCCGGGCCATGTGCTCCTCCACGGCTTCCACCCTCCGTGTGAGGGCTTCGTGCCGCGCCAGGTCCAGGAGATCCCGGGCGCGCTCCACGAAGTCCAGGTAGCGGCGGACCTCGTGGCCGAAGACCGCGATGTTGCCCGACGTCTGGTAGCCGACGGTGATGCGGTTGCCGTTCTCGGTGAGCTTGCGCAGGGCGCCGCCCATGGAGATGACGTCGTCGTCGGGGTGCGGCGAGAACACCACGACGCGCTCCCCCGCGGGCAGCTTGCTCCTTCCCCGTATCTTCGAGATGAGGAGGTTGAACACGTCGCCGTTCAGGGGCCCGGCCGACCCGTGCCTCGCCACCAGCGAGCTCAGGTGGTGGTCCCGGTAGTCCTTGGTGGACAGGTGCAGGATGGGCTTCTGCGTCTGCCGGCTGAGCCAGAGGACGGCCTCCGCCTCCCGCTCGGCGGTCCACTCGACCTCCCCCAGCGTCCACGGCGTCCGCACCCGCGTGAGCTCGGCCGCGGCCGCCGGGTCGAGGTACACGGTGGCCGCCGGGTGGTCCTGGAGGTACGTGGCGGCCACGTCGGCGTGAACCTCCCCCTCCACCGCCCGCCTCACCACCGCCGACTTGTGCTCGCCGGTGGCGACGAGGGCGATCTCCCGGGCCCCGAGGATGGTGGCCACGCCCATGGTCACCGCCTCGGGGGGGACGTTCTCCTCGCCGAAGAAGTCCGCGGCCGCGTCGGCGCGGGTCACCGTGTCCAGGTAGATCAGCCGGGTACGGGAGTCCCGCCCGGAGCCGGGCTCGTTGAAGCCCACGTGGCCGCTCCGACCGATGCCCAGGATCTGGAAGTCGATGCCACCGGCGGCGCGGATGGCCGCCTCGTACGCCTCGCAGTGCGCTTCGGTGGCCTCCCGGTCGAGGTCGCCCCGGGGAACGTGGATCTGTCCGGCGGGCACGTTCACGTGGTCGAAGAGGTTCTCCCGCATGAACCGGTGGTAGCTGTGCACGCTCCCCGGATCCATGGGGAAGTACTCGTCGAGGTTGAACGTGACCACGCCGGAGAAGTCGAGCCCCTCGTCGCGGTGCAGGCGGATGAGCTCCCGGTAGATCCCCACCGGCGTCGAGCCCGTGGCCAGGCCCAGCACGGCCTTGCGGCCCTCGGCCGCCCGGGCGCGTATCAACGCGGCGATACGCCCGGCCACCTCCACGGCGATGGCCTCGTGGTCCGGGAGGATGCGGACCGGGATGTGCTCCAGGCGCGTGAAGGTGCTCACGACCTCACACCCGGGATCGGTCCCAGCGACTCCCGCGACGGGCGCAGGTTGCGGCTGATCCACACGAAGCACGCCAGCGCCACGGCGAGGAGGAGCACGCCCCTTCCCGTGGCGCCGAAGATGATCTGGCCGACGCCGAAGAGGGAGGAGTAGACGCACGTGACGCCGGCCACCCAGTTGGTCCAGTTCAGCGGTCCTCCGTCCATGGGCTCGCCGCCCAGGCCGAGGCCGGCGGACACCGCCGACCACCCCCGCCCCCCGGGACGCACCTTCAGGTAGAACTTGCGCAGCACCTCGTCGCTCTCCGCCCGAGTCAGGAACGTCACGCTCACCCACACCACCGTGGACGCCGCCACCGTGGCGAGCATGATCCATGCCCACTGGGTGGGGTCGTCGGGGTTCAGGCCCACGCCGAACCAGAGCACCACGCTCACCACCAGGGACGCGATCATGGCGCTGATCTCGGACCAGGCGTTGATGCGCCACCAGTACCAGCGCAGGATGAGGACGAGGCCGGTGCCGGCGCCCAGCGCCAGGAGGAACTTCCACGCCCCGGAGATGCTGGTGAGCATGAACGTCACGCCCAGGGACGCCAGCATGAGCAGGATGGTCGCCCACCGGGACACCCTCACCAGGGAGCGCTGGTCGGCGTCCGGCTTCCAGAAGCGGGCGTACAGGTCGTTGACCAGGTAGCTCGCCCCCCAGTTGAGCTGGGTGGAGATGGTGGACATGTACGCCGCCGCGAAGCCGGCGATGACCAGGCCCGTGAGGCCCGCCGGGAGGAGGTCCATCACCGCCCGGATGTAGCTCTGCCTGGGGTTGACGGCGTGGGGGTAGAGGATGGTGGTGGCCAGCGCCGTGAGGATCCACGGCCAGGAGCGGATGGTGTAGTTGGCGATGTTGAACCAGAGGGTCGCCAGCACCCCGTCCCGCTCCGAGCGCGCCGAGAAGATGCGCTGCGCGATGTATCCGCCGCCTCCCGGCTCCGAGCCGGGATACCAGGACGCCCACCAGTTCACGCCCAGGTACACCGCCATGGTGATGGCGGGCATCCACACGGCGCCCCGCGCGGGGAAGATCGCCAGCGCGGCGTGCGTGGAGCCGTACACCCCCTGGAGGCCCGTCTCCATCCCGGAGATGCCCCCAACCGCGTGGACGGCGAAGATCGCGAGGATGATGGCCCCCGCCATGGCCAGGCCGAACTGGAAGAAGTCGGTGACCACCACCCCCCACAGCCCCGCCACCGCCGAGTATGCCGCCGCCAGGACGAAGCACACCACCAGCGCCCACACCTTGGAGACGTGGAGCGTGGTGGAGATGATCTCCATCATGGCCAGGTTCACCCACCCCATGATGATGAGGTTGATGGGCACCGCCAGGTACGCCGCCCGGAACCCCCGCAGGATGGCCGCGGGCTTCCCACCGTAGCGCAGCTCCGTGAACTCCACGTCGGTGAGCACTCCCGCACGGCGCCACAGCCTCGCGTAGAAGAACACCGTGAGGATGCCGCTCATCACCATGTTCCACCACAGCCAGTTCCCCGCCACGCCGTGCTTGGTGACCATCTCGGTGACGGCCAGCGGCGTGTCCGCCGCGAAGGTCGTGGCCACCATGGAGGTACCGGCGAGCCACCAGGGAAGCGCCCGGCCACCCACGAAGAAGTCGGAGATGGAGCGCCCGGCCCGCCTGCTCAGGGCGAGGCCGATGGCCGCGGAGAACACGAAGTACAGGACGATGATGCCCCAGTCGAGGACGGTCACGGCGCGCCTCTCGTCTTGTGCCGCGGCGAACGGGCCGGCTGTGGATCGGACGCGCGCCTCCTGTGCGCTCGCCCCCGGTGGGCGCCGTGGCGCCCGGGCGCCACGGAAGCGCCCCGGGATCCCCACTCCCGCTTCGGTACGGGAACGTCGGTGACGGCCAGAGCCGCGGCGTCCGCGACGGCCCGGCGCAGCGGGATGATCTTCTCGTTGGCGCGCGTCGGGTGCACGCGGTTGGTCAGCAGGATGACCCAGAGGTCGAGCTTCGGGTCCATCCAGATGGACGTCCCGGTGAAGCCGGTGTGGCCAAAGCTCTCGGGACTCAGGTAGTCCCCCGCGGAGGAGCCCTCGGCCGGGGTGTCCCAGCCCAGCGCCCGGGAGGACGCGTCGCTCTGGCGGCGCGTGAAGTCCTCCACCACGGCGGAGTCCAGCAGGTGGATGGCGCGGGGCCGCGCCACCGGGCACGGATCACCCGGCACGGCGCCCGGGGTGCAGGCGGGCGAGGTACCGTGGTTCAGCATCATCTGCGCGAAGACCGAGAGGTCCACCGCCGTGGAGAAGAGCCCCGCGTGTCCGGACACGCCGCCCATGGCGTCGGCGTTCTCGTCGTGGACCTCGCCCCACACCAGCCTGTGGCGCCAGATGGTGTCCACCTCCTCGGCGGCGATGCGAGGCTTCAGGTACGCCGGGGGATTGTACTGCGTGTCCAGCATCCCCAGGGGCCGGAAGACGGAGTCCTGGAGGAAGGTGTCCAGCGTCTGCCCCTGGATGCTCTCCAGGATCCACCCCAGCGTCATGATGCCGATGTCGGAGTAAACCGTCTCCGTCCCGGGGTCGTAGATGAGCGGCTCGTCGGCCACGGCGTCCTTGTACTCCTGGACCCCCTTGTGGTCGAAGTACCACTTGCGGAACGCGGGCAGCCCCGCGTCGTGCATGAGGAGCTCGCGCACGGTGACCTCGTTCTTCCGGGGGTCACCCCGGGACCACCACGGCAGGTACGAGACCACCTTCGCATCGAGGTCGAGCCGGCCCTCCTGCACCAGCATCATCGTCTCCGTGGTGGTGCCCACAACCTTGGTCAGCGACGCCAGGTCCCAGATGGACGTGGGCGTGGCGGGCCGGTGGCTGCCGTAGGCCAGCTCGCCGTAGCCGGCCAGATCCACCAGGCGGCCGTGGCGGCCGATGGCCAGCGCGGCCCCCGACGCCGCCGAGTCGGCCACCGCCGCCCGGACGATGGAGTCCACGCGGGCCAGCGCGGTGGCGTCCATGCCCAGGTTGCCGGGGTCGGCCACGGACTGGGCGGCGGCCACCTTCGGCCGGTCCAGACCGTCGCCGAGGGCGTAGAAGGGGGGGAGCGGGATGGGCAGGCGCCCGCTGATGGCCTCCTCGCCCAGGAGGGCCTTCAACGCCGCGCGCTGCGATACCGGGCGGTTCCCCCATGCCTCCATGTAGCTCCCCACCGTGGGGAACGCGTTGAGCAGATAGGGGCTGCCGAACGAGATGAGGATGGTGGGCTTCGCGGCCGCCGCCTGCGCCACCAGCGTCCGCAGCGCCGCAGGCACCGCGTCGGGGCCCGAGCCCGCCGAAGAGGGCACGTACGCGCTCACCACCACGTGGTCGGCGTTCTGTACCGCCGCGGCGGCCGCCGCGTACGCGCTGTCGGTGCTGCGCTCGTCGAGGTCGATCCGGGTGAGGTCCCCGATCCGGTTCCTCAACCCGGCGGAGAACGTCCGTCCCGCCCACAGCCATCGCGACGGAGCGTAGCGGATCGAGAGCACGTGGCCCGCCGCGTCGGGGCGCAGCGGCACGATCTCCCCGGTGTCGCGGGGGAGCGTGATGGAGCGCGTCGCGGCGCTGTCGGCGAAGGCGAGGTGGGGGCCCGAGCCCACCACCTTGTCCACACGCTCCAGCGACACCAGGCGGTTCCGCTGCAGCCCCAGGCGCGCCTTCAGCACCAGGAGCCGGCGCACCGACGCCTCCAGCCACGCCCGGGAGAGGCGCCCGGACCGCACGGCGGCCATGACCGAGTCGATGGCGGTGGGCACGTCCGTGGGGGAGAGCAGCACGTCGGCTCCGGCCTCCAGCGCCCGCACCGACGCCTGGCCGGTACCGTACTCCTGCGTGATGGCCCCCATGGTGAGGGCGTCCGTGAAGATCACGCCCTTGAAGCCCAGCTCCGCGCGCAGCAGCCCCGTGACGATCTCCGGCGAGAGCGTCGCCGGCGGCGGGTTCGGGCCCAGCAGGCCCGGCAGCTCCACGTGGGCGGTCATGACGGCGTCCACGCCCTCGGCGATGGCGCGCTTGAACGGCACCAGCTCCACCGAGTCCAGCCGGGCCCGGTCGCCGGGCACCACCGCCAGGCCCAGGTGGGTGTCGGTGCTGGTGTCGCCGTGGCCCGGGAAGTGCTTGGCCGTGGTGAGGGCGCCCCCGGCGTGGGCGCCGCGGATGAAGTCCGCACCCAGGCGTGCCACGAGCTGCGGGTCGGCACCGAAGGACCGCGTCCCGATGACGGGGTTGTCGGGATTCGAGTTCACGTCCAGGACCGGCGCGAACAGGATCTGGACCCCGGTGGCGCGGGCCTCCTCCGCGGTGATGCGCCCGTACTCGTACGCGAAGCGGTCGTCGCCGATGGCGCCGAACGCCATGGTGGGGGGGAAGTCCGTGCCTCCGCCCTGGGGGAGCATGGAGGGCAGCGCGTACGAGCCGTTGATGCGCATCCCCGGCCCCCCGTCCTCGAAGTCCGACGCCACCAGAAGGGGGATCTTCGACCGCTTCTGGAGGGCGTTGAGCTTGGCCACGTACGAGTGCGGGAGGCCGATGCTGGGAGACACGCCGCCGATGTGGTCCACCTCCACCCAGTGCTCCAGCGGCTCGAAGTCCGGCGCCGAAGGGGACACATAGCCGCCGGGGATCCACTCGAAGATGAGCTGCGCCACCAGGTCGTGGAGATCCAGGGAGGCGAGGGTCGAGTCCACCCACCTCTGCGCGTCGGGGCTCAGGGTGGCGGCGATGGCGGGAGACGGTGCCGTGGGAGGCGACGGACGGGGGGGCGCCGCCGGGCCTCCGGGTCCGCCGCAGGCCGAGAGGAGTGTCGCCAGCGCCAGGGCGCCGGCGGTCCGCCGCATTCCGATCCGGTCCCGGACGAGGGGAGCGAGCCAGCCCAGGAGGGTCCCGGTCCTGGCGACACGGGACGCGCCCGTCGGCGTGGCTCGGTATGGCATGCGGCCTGGTGCTTTCCCCGGAGAAAGGTCGGCCGGGAAATTACCCCGGGTCCGTGGGGCTCACAATGCTGACGCCGTGTCCGCCGCGGGCTCCCCGCACGTTGACGCCGTGTCGTCCAGCGCCGAAGCTTGGCACATGCCGCTCAGCCCGGCCCACCGTTCCCGCTTCCTCCTTCTCGGCGCATTCCTCGTCGCCTGCTCCGGATCCGCAGGCGGGAGCGGGCGCGCGCGGGACTCCGTGCCCGTGCCCCGTCCTCCCACCGCGCGCCGGAGCGCCACGGCCACGGTGCTTCCCGGCATCGACGTCCTGCTCTCCGACTCACTCCACCTCGTGCGCGGCAAGCGGGTCGGCCTCATCACCAACACCACGGGGGTCTGGGTCGGGCCTCCCGGGCGGACCGCCGGGACCCCCCGGGAGCTGGGGAGCACCATCGACACGCTCTTCCACTCGCCGGACGTGAAGCTGGTGGCGCTGTTCGGCCCCGAGCACGGGATCCGCGAGCAGGCCGACGCGGGTGCCGGGATCGACAGCGGCGTGGATCCGAAGACCGGTCTGCCGATCTACTCGCTCTACGGGAAGACCCGGCGGCCCACGCCGTCGATGCTGAAGGGCGTCGACGTGCTGCTCTTCGACATGCAGGACGTCGGTGCGCGCTACTACACGTACATGTCCACCATGGCTTACGCCATGGAGGCGGCGGGAGCGGCGGGGATCCCGTTCGTGGTCCTGGACCGCCCCGACCCCATCCGCGGCGACGTGGTCCAGGGCAACGTGCTGGACAGCGCGTTCAGCACGTTCGTGGGCCTGTACCCCATCCCCATGCGCCCGGGCATGACCCTGGGAGAGCTGGCCCGGCTCTTCGTGGGGGAGTTCGGCATCCATGTCGAGCTCCACGTGGTCCCCATGGACGGGTGGCGCCGCGACATGACCTTCGACGAGACCGGCCTGCCGTGGATCCCCCCGTCCCCCAACATGCCGTCGCTGCAGAGCGCCCTGGCCTATCCCGGCACGTGTCTCTTCGAGGGCACGCCGCTGTCGGTGGGACGGGGGACGGAGCGCCCGTTCCAGTGGGTGGGGGCCCCCTGGCTCGACGGCCGGGCGTTGGCGGATACCCTGAACGGATACCACCTGGTGGGCCTGCGCTTCGAGGCGGCGACCTTCACGCCCCACGAGCCCGGCGATGGCAAGTTTCCGGACACCGAGGTCCACGGGGTCCGTCTGGTGGCCACCTCCACGGACTACGACGCCCCACGCGCGGCGGTGGCGATGCTGGTGGAGGCGTACCGCATGTCCGGAGCCCACTGGTCCTGGAACGTGAAGGACTTCGACCGCCTCGCCGGCACCGACCGGCTCCGTCTCGGCATCGAGGCGGGGAAAAGCGTGCAGCAGCTCACCGCGCCGTGGGCCGCCGAGGACGCCGCGTTCCGGAAGCTGCGTCGGCCCTATCTCATCTATCGGTGAGAGGGCCTCGAGACCCGCTCAGCGGGCGGACACGCCGACCGCGGCCTCCTTCACCTTGCGCACCTCCCGGGCGAACGCGGCCGCCAGGGCCCGGGTCACCGGACCCACCTTCCCGTCCGCCACCGGGCGCCCGTCCACCCGCACGGTGGGCCGCACCTCGTTGGTGGTGCCGGTGAAGAACAGCTCCTCCGCGTCGGCGAGCTCCTCCACCAGGATGGGGCGCTCCTCGGCGGGAATGCCGTTCCTGCGTGCGAGCTCCAGCACCACGCTCCGGGTGATCCCCGGCAGAATCACGTTGGTGACGGGATGCGTGACCACCGTGCCGTCGAGCACACCGAAGAGGTTGTTGTGGGCCCCCTCCAGAGCCACGCCGTCGCGTACCTGGATGGCGTCCGTGGCGCCGGCGTCCACCGCGGCCTGATAGGCAAGCACGTTGGGGAGCAGGGCGATGGTCTTGATGTCCACGCGCGTCCAGCGGCGGTCCGGCATGGTCACGGCAGCGAAGCCGCGGTCCCAGTCCTCCTGCGAAGGCCGCTGCCACGTCTTGGCGAACGCGTAGACCGTGGGAGGGACGGGATCCCTGGGGAACGGGTGCGAGCGCGGAGCGACCCCCCGGGTGATCTGCAGATAGACCATGGCCGTGTCGGCGTCCTCCAGCTCGTTGAGCTCCAGGAGACGGCGATGGATGTCCGGGAGCCCTTCCGTGTCGTAGTCGATACGCATCCACGACAGCCCCCGCCGGAGCCGGGCCAGGTGGCGGTCCAGGTAGAACGGCACGCCCTCGTAGAAGGGCGTGACCTCGTATACGCCGTCGGCGAAGAGAAAGCCGCGGTCGTCCACGGAGATCTTCGCCTCGTCCTTCGGGATGAACTCGCCGTTCAGGTACACCGTGCTCATGGTGGCTCCGGACACGTGTTGGTGGAGGGTGCCGAAAGATGCGGGAGCGGCGGGTCGTGAAAAGGGGGGCGCCCGTCGGACGCCCCCCCCGTTGCCGTGCGCCGCTCGGCGAGCGTCAGGACTCGGCGGTCTTTCCTCCCAGCCGGTTGAACTCCTCGAGGAGCTGAGCCTCGGGAATGTGGGACGCCTCCTCCTCGGAGACTTCCTCCACCTCGGCCTCCTGGACCTTCTCCTTGTCCTCGTCCTCGTCCTTCGATTCCTCGCCGGCGGCGAGCTGCTTGGGCTCCTCCGCGCTCTCCGAGGGCGGGAGCAGGCCCATCTGCTGCTTCAGGGCCACGAGCTTGGAGTCCATGTTGGCGGGTCCGGCGCCGGATTCGAGCTTGAGGAACTGGGTCTCGAGGGTGTCGCCCTGGAGGGCCTCGCTGACCTCGGCCTCCGCCACGTTCCGCCGCTCCTCCTCCTCGATCTTGTCGGCCATCCGGTTGAAGGCCTCGAAGGCGGAGCTGTCCGACAGCCCGGACATGGTCTCGTGGATGCGTCGCTGCGCCTGCGCCCGCTTCTGCTTGGCGATGAGGAGGTTACGCTTGCGCTTCGCCTCCTCGATCTTGTCGTTGAGCTGGCGCAGCGAGCCCTTGAGCTTCTCCGTCTCGGCGGCCTGAGACTGCCAGGTCTGCTGGATGGCCTGGGCGCGCTCCGCGTGCTCCTGGTGGCGCACTAGGGCCTGCTTGGCCAGGTCGTCCCGCCCCTCCTTCACGGCGAGCATGGCCCGCTGCTCCCAATCGCGGGTCTGCTTGACCTCGTCGTCGAGCTGGGCCTTGAGCTTGCGCTCGTCGGCGATGGCGGCGGCCACCTCCCTCTTGGCCTTCGCCAGCTGGTCCCGCATGTCCAGGATGATCTGGTTCAGCATCTTCTCCGGGTTTTCCGCCCGGGAGATGAGGTCGTTGATGTTCGACTTGATGACCGTGGACAGCTTCGAGAAGATCCCCATGGGTCAGCCCTCCGCCTCTACCGCTACGCCGGCCAGCGAGCGGATGCGTGCCATGTGGCCTGATGCGGCCAGCTCGATGGATTCCAGAGACGCCTGCAGCTCCAGGAAGTCGAGGGTCTCGAGCTCCAGGGTATCGCTGAGGATGAGCTCCCCGTCCTCGATGCCGTACGACCCGTGCACGACGTCCGTGGCGTTCAGCTCCAGCAGCGTGCGGTACAGCTCCAGCGAGCCCTCGCCGGAATCGGGGAGGTCCATGAGCTTCATCCTGATGAGCAGCAAGGGTGGGGAGTAATGCACCACCATGGGGAGGCCGGCGTTACGGCCCCGGACGAGGTACATGCCTTCGTCCACCTCGTGGAATTCCTGATCCATGCGGATGAGGAAGCTCTCGAGATCCTCTCGGGTAACCATGACCGTCTCCGTTTCTTTGAGCCTCCGCGGGGGGCGGAGGCAGCCCTCACGGACTGTCCTCGACCTTAGGGGTCCGCTGCGGACCCTACGACCCCGCGTGGGGCCTGGTTTCCCTGGCGCCGGTGACCAGGACGGAACGCCGCACCCGGAAACCGGGCCGTTAAAGGTAGTCGTTCACTCCCCGGATGGCGAAGCCTGCGCGCCACCCAACCGGATACCCGGTGCCGGCGTCAGCGTTCGATTCCCAGGAGCGGTGCGAGGTGGCGCCCCGTATACGAGTTCGCGTCGATGGCCACCTCTTCCGGGGTACCCTCCACGACGATACGGCCTCCGCCCGCTCCTCCTTCAGGACCCAGGTCGATGATCCAGTCCGCGGTCTTCACCACGTGCAGGTTGTGCTCGATGACCACTACGGTGTTCCCCAGATCCACGAGGCGGTGCAGGACCTGGAGCAGCACCCGCACGTCCTCGAAGTGGAGTCCCGTGGTGGGCTCGTCCAGGATATAGAGGGTGCTTCCCGTGGCGCGCTTGGAGAGCTCGGTGGCCAGCTTGACGCGTTGGGCTTCCCCACCCGAGAGCGTGGTGGCGGACTGCCCGAGGTGGATGTAGCCCAACCCGACGTCCGACAGGGTCTCGAGCTTGCTCCTGATGCGCGGGACCGCGTCGAAGAAGTCGAGGGCCTCGTCCACGGTCATGTCCAGGACGTCGGCGATGTTCCTCGCCTTGTAGAAGACGTCCAACGTCTCGCGGTTGTATCTGCGTCCCCGACACACGTCGCAGGGCACGTAGACGTCCGGCAAGAAGTGCATCTCGATCTTCACCAGCCCGTCGCCGGCGCACGCCTCGCAGCGCCCGCCCTTCACGTTGAAGGAGAAGCGTCCGGGGCCGTAGCCCCGCATCTGCGACTCCGGCAGGCTCGAGAAGAGATCGCGGATGGGCGTGAACAGCCCGGTGTAGGTGGCGGGGTTGGAGCGGGGCGTGCGGCCGATGGGCGACTGATCGACGTCGATGACCTTGTCGACGAGATCCAGACCGTCGATGTGGTGGTGCTGTCCGGCCACGACCTTGCTGCGGTAGAAGTGCCGGGCCAGCGCCTTGTACAGCGTCTCGTTCACGAGGGTAGACTTCCCCGACCCGCTCACCCCCGTGACGACGACGAAGGCCCCCAGCGGGAAGCGGACGTCCAGGTCCGCCAGGTTGTGCTCCCGGGCTCCGCGCACCACCACGGCGCGCTCCGGGTCCACGGGGCGCCGCTCCCCAACGACGGGGATGGTCCGTTCCGCCCGCAGGTAGGCACCCGTGAGGGAGCGCTTCTCGGCGATGATGGTCTTCAGGGGTCCCGCCGCCACCACCTCGCCCCCCCGGCGGCCCGCACCGGGGCCGAGGTCCACCACGTAGTCCGCTCTGCGTATGGTGTCCTCGTCGTGCTCCACCACGAGGACGGTGTTGCCCAGGTCACGGAGCCGCTCGAGGGTGCCCAGGAGCTGCGCGTTGTCGCGCTGGTGGAGCCCGATGGAGGGCTCGTCCAGGATGTAGAGCACCCCCACCAGGCGGCTCCCGATCTGCGTGGCCAGCCGGATGCGCTGCGCTTCGCCGCCCGACAGCGAGCCGGCCGCCCGTCCCAGCGTCAGGTAGTCCAGACCAACGTCCCGGAGGAAGCGGAGGCGCTCACCCACCTCCTTGAGGATGGGCCCGGCGATCTCCGCCGGAAGCGCCCCGGCCCTCCGCCCGCCCACGGGCAGCGACTCGAAGAAGGCGGTCGCCTCGGCGATGGACATCTCCACGATGTCGCCCAGCGACTTCTCGCCCACGGTGACCGCCAGGGCTTCGGGCTTGAGACGGCTGCCGTTGCAGGCCGTGCACGGCAGCGTGGACATGTAGTCCTCCAGCTGCGAGCGCACCTTCTCGGATTTCGTCTCCTGGTAGCGGCGCGCCACGTTGGCGACGACGCCCTCCCAGAGATCCTCATAGTGACCCTTGAACTTCCCCGAGCCCGACTTGTAGGGAAAGCGGATCTTCATGCCGCCGGAGCCCAGCAGGAGCGCTTCCCGCACATCCTCGGGGAGCTTTCCCCAGGGCGTGTTCGCGTCGAACTCGTACGCCTCCGCCAGCCCGGCCACGACGGAGCGGCGCAGGTGGCCGGTGGGCTCGCCCCAGGGCAGGATCACGCCCTCCAGGATGGAGATGCTGTCGTCGCCCACCAGCAGATCCGGGTTGACCTCCTTGCGCGTGCCCAGACCGCCACACTCCTCGCACGCGCCGAAGGGGGAGTTGAAGGAGAACTGCCGCGGCTCCAGCTCGGGAAGGCTCGTTCCGCAGTGGGTGCACGCGTAGTGCTCGCTGAAGAGGTGCGGAACGGGCTCGCCCCTGCCCCGGTGCTCCACCACCTCCACGACGCCGCTGGCCGTGCGCAGCGCCGTCTCCACCGAGTCCGCCAGGCGCTCGCGGTCGCGCTCCCTGACCACCAACCGGTCCACCACCACCGAGATCTCGTGGTTCCCGTAGCGGGAGAGCTTCGGCGCCTCCGTCAGGTCGTACGTCTCGCCGTCCACCCGCACGCGCACGAAGCCCTCCTTGCGGGCGCGCTCGAAGAGGTCCCGGAACTCGCCCTTCCGGCCGCGCACCAGGGGCGCCATCACCTCGATGCGCGTCCCCTCCTTCAGCTCCATGACCCGATCCACGATCTGCGTCGCCGACTGGCGGATGACGGGGCGGCCGCAATTGGGACAGTGGGGCGTGCCGGCACGCGCCCACAGCAGACGGAGGTAGTCGTAGATCTCCGTCACCGTGCCCACGGTGGAGCGGGGGTTCCGGCTGACGGTCTTCTGCTCGATGGAGATGGCGGGGGAGAGGCCCTCGATGGCGTCGACGTCGGGCTTCTCCATGAGCCCGAGGAACTGACGGGCGTACGCCGACAGCGACTCGACGTAGCGGCGCTGGCCCTCGGCGTAGATGGTGTCGAACGCGAGGGACGACTTGCCCGACCCGGAGAGCCCGGTGATGACCACCAGCGCCTCGCGGGGGAGCTCCACGTCGATGTTCTTGAGGTTGTGCTCCCGGGCACCCCGTATGATGAGCTTCTCTCGAGCCATAGCCGGGTATTGTATCCGGGGCGATGAGGCCGTTCAATGCGGAGGGTGCGGTCCCCACTCCGGATCTGCCCCCGTGGGCGCCACACTGCGGGCGCTTCCGCCGAACCGGCAGCACCCTACACCGCCGTCAGGAGATGCCCGACACCCCCCCGCTCGCCCATCCCCTAGGTTGAGCCTGGGAGGTCTTGTCGGCCTCCGTGTGCCAACCCTCGCCAGTCCCTCATCGGGGATGGAAGGAGGACCGATGATCCAGTCGCTCCTCGTGCCCCTGGACGGCTCCGAGTTCAGCGAGCGCACGCTACCTCTGGCCCACGGACTCGCCAAGGTGACCGGGGCCTCCCTGCACCTCGCGCATGTGCACGTGACGCACGCGCCGGATCATTTCCTCTCCAACACTCAGTTCCAGTACGAGGGCCTGGACCTGGAGGAATACGAGTCCCGGTACCGCGAGCAGGAGAAGACCTACCTGTCGCAGGTCGAGCTCCGCCTCGCCGGAGCGGTGGTGGACTCCGTGCTCCTCGAGGGGAGCGTACAGGAGCAGATCAGCGCCTACGCCGCTGACGTGGGCGCCGACATGGTGGTGATGACCACCCACGGCCACACGGGCGTGAGCCGCATGTGGCTCGGCAGCGTCGCCGACGCTCTGATTCGGCGCACCACGCTGCCCATCCTGGTGGTCCATCCTGGGTGCGACACCCGCGTCCCCGGCGATGCGATCTCGTTCAAGCACATCCTGGTGCCATTGGACGGCTCGGACCTGTCCGCCTCCATCTTGCCGCACGCCAAGATGCTGGCCAAGGCCACCGGGGCGCGGCTCACGCTGCTGCACGTGGTGTCGTCCACGGCGGTGCTGGGAGCCCGCATCTTCCCCTTGATGCCCGACGACATCAGCCCTGCCAAGGAGAAGGCACGCACGCATCTGGAGAGCGTAGCGGACAGCCTGCGCTCGGAGGGATTGGACGCCGCGGTCCATGTGCAGGAGCACGAGGCGCCGGCCAGGGCCATCGCGGCGCTGGGCGAGAGCATGGAGGTCGACCTCATCGCGCTGGCCACCCACGGGTACGGCGGGCTGAAGCGCGCCCTGCTGGGAAGCGTCGCGGACAAGGTGCTGCGGGGCAGCTCGGTCCCCCTCCTGGTGAAGCGGCCCGGCTGAGCGAACCATTCGATAACAGAGCGTCCTGGGGCGCCGTCAGTACCCCCAGCTCCGGAAGATGAATACGCCGATGACGCGGCTGGCCTGGCGCGCCAGATCTCCGAAGCCGGTGACGCCGCTCTGCAGGAAGCGGTCCTCCCAGTAACCCTGAACGTTGTAGTTGCCGCTGAGCGCCACCTCGGCCCGGGCACCGGCAAAGTGGTTCTGCGACGGCTGGGGGCGCGGTCGAAAGATCAGGATGAAGAAGACCTTGTTGCCCCAGTACTTCCCGAACTCCACCTCCGTGTCCGTCAGCGCGGAGCCGGCCAGCGAGCCGCTGGCCACGCCGTAGCCGCCGGACTGGTTGACGGACAGGTAGTCGATGAAACCGATCTGGCGGGAGAGGGCCGACCCGAGATGCGTCGCCACCGTACCCGACAGATAGGTTACGCCCGCGTTGGCCGCGGCCCCCAGTATCGACCCGGCGGCGCCCTGCGCGAACTTCGACTGGCCGGTGGCGAACTCGGAGCTGGGCCGGCCGAAGACGAGGTAGCTGATGAGATCGGACTGGGAGACGCCCTGCTCGTCGCTGCTGAGGGTCACGCGCGGCTGGGCCAGGTCGCCGCTCACCGTCGCGGTGACGCTCAGGGGGTCGGCGTCCACCCGGCGCACCTGGGCCACGGCCTGGATGTCGAGCGTCGGGTTGATCCCCGGCGTGCCGATGAAGTCGACGGTGCCACCCCCTCCCTGCTGCACCTCGAAGCGCCTGCCCAGCACGGAATACGACCCGCGCAGCGCCTGCAGCTGGCCCACCATGACGATGTCGCGCCTGGACCGGTCGTAGCGTACGAGGAGCTTGCCGCCGATCTCCACGTTCATGTCCTCGGAGCGGAGCCATGAATCCCGGGGCACCGACAGGTTCACCTCGACACGCAGGTTGTCCATGAACGGGTTGCGGATCGCGGCCAGGAGGGGACGCTCCTCCAGGGACGTGGTGTCCACGACGTCGAAGATGCGCGGGTCGGTGAGGTCCACGACGTCGGCGCTGCGGGCGAACTCCTCGACGAAGAGGTTCGAGTGATCCACGGTGAGATCGCCTTGGACGAACGGCAGGCGGTACGTGCCGCCGAGGTGGACCTCGCCCGAGAGGCTCCCGTTGACGTCGCTCCGGTTCACCGCCTCGAAGTTGTGGAAGTCGATCTTGAGGTCCAGGGCCGGGTTACGCACCGGCGCGAGGGTCACAGTCCCGTTCACGGTGGAGCTGCCGTCGCGGGTGTGCCCGGTGAGCGCCACCTGCACCGTACGATCCGGCTTGAGCGTGAGGGTGCCCTCGACGTCGGAGTGTCGGACACCCAGCGCGGCGATGTTCCATCCGGCCCGCGTCAGCCTGAGCACCCCGCTGGGCTCGGGCGTGTCCAGGGTGCCGCCGATGTGGAAGTCCCCGGAGACCGTTCCGGTGACGTTCTGGAGCGAGGTCAGATACCTGAGGGCCACGGAGGCGTCCAGGGAGTCGGCACGGACCCGCACATCCATGGGGCTGGACCCGACGCGGCTCCCCGTCTCGCGCAAGGCCAGGTTCACGGGCACCGATCCCTGAACGTCCAGGACCCGGCGGCCCTGTTCGTCGGCATCGAGCCGGACCTGTGCCAAGCGGTCCCGATAGTGCACCTCGCCGGCCACCCGGGCGAGCGCCAGGTCCTCGAACCGGGGTTCCCGCACCTCGAAGGATCCGTCGATGAGCGGGGACGCGGCCGGACCGGTGAGGCGCAGCCCCAGGTCGAGCCGTCCACCGAGGGCCAGGTCCTCGCGCTGGGCGATCCGGCCCACCCGCTCCAGGTGGAGGCCGCGGGCCTCCACCTGAAAGTCCGAATCCCCCTGCCACGCCAGGGTGCCCTCGGCCGTCAGGTGCATGGGGTCGTTCCCGGGGCGCTCGATATCCAGGTCGTGCACGGTTATCCCCACGCTGTCCCAGGCCAGACGCACCGGTCGCCGGTTCCTCCACGTCAGGGAGTCGAGATGCAGGGTGAGGGTGTCGACTCTCACGCTGCCCGCGCCGTGCCCGAGCGTGAACTCCCCGGCGGCGACGTAGCGCTCGGAGGCGTCGCGCTCCACGTCGGCGCTGGCCCTCCCCGTGCGTCCTTTGAGGTCGGCGTCGGCCCGGATGTGGGTGTAGTCGCGTCCCAGGGCATCCACCTGTTTCACGTCCACGGTGGCGTGTAGCTCGCGGTCCGTGGAGAGCGCCCGGCGGGCCCAGAATCCGATGTCCCCCTCGCCTACGCTGTCCGTGCCGAAGACCCCTTTCCGCACACTTGCGGAGCCTTCGACGTCCAGAGCCGGAAGGGAGCCCGAAAGGGTAACGCTCCCATCCAGGGACCCCGACATGGCGACCTCGGCCTTGGTCGGGAGCGTATCCGGGTTCACGCCCTGCATCCTCAGGAACTCGAGCTCGAGGCTGCTCAGACCGTCGCGGGTCCTGACGCTGTCCCCCAGAAAGACCGAGCGCAGCCCCAGGAGGGAGTCGGTGTGGAACATGAGGCGCGCCTCACCGGCGCTGCCGGCGACGAGACCGAGCCCCCCGGAGCCCCACACCCTCATGCCGCCCACGTCGGCATCCAGGGTGTCGACCGTGAGCTGGCCGTCTGCCGCGGACAGCAGGGCCGTCACGGAGTCGACGTGCAGCCCGCCCACCCGGGACGCTACCGCCACCAGGGAGCCGCGCGCCCGGAGAGAGTCCAGGGTGACTCCTCGCCCGTCCAGCGTCAGGCGTCCGGACATCACCGACGGGTCGGGGAGAACCCCCACCACCTCCGAGGCACGCACGTCCTCCAGCTTCGCGCTCAGACGATAGCCCTGGGCCGGATCTCTTGCGTTCACGGTGCCGTCGAGGCCCAGGGTGCCCTGCGCCACGTGCAGGTCTCCCGTGACGTGGAGCGCGGAGACGGGACCCCGCACGCGCAGGGACCCCGACGCGGCACCCCGCAGGTCCAGCGAGGGCGCCGCCCCTTCGACGAGGGCCAGCGAGAGCGGGGAGAGGTCGCCGCGCACGTCGAGGTTCCAGTTGTTCTGCGTGGACGACCGTCTCACCGAGCCGCCGAGGGCCACCCGCGAATCGGGGAGCGAGTCACCCATGTGCACGATGTTCGCCGTGAAGCGAAGCCCTTCGTCCACCCGCCCCGTCCCCTGTACGGTGGCGCGGCCGGCCCCGTGGACGGCGAGCTTCGGCTGGAGGACGTCGAGAACGTCGAAGCTCAATGGATCGAGGTCCGCGGTGAGCTTCGTGACCCCCGGATCGGATCCGGCCAGGTGCAGCGTGCCGTCGAACGCCAGCGTCGTGGGCGCGCCGCCGTGCCCCACGGGAACCAGCGTGACCCGTCCGGAAGCCGCCAGCGTGTCCAGGCGGCCCGAGAAGGTCGCGTGGCCACTCAGCCACCCGTCCAGAGGAAGGGTGCGCCCGATCCAGGGCTCCAGGCGTCCGAGCACGAGAGGGCGCGCGTCCACGCTCAGGGTGCGCAGCTGCAGGCCTCCATCGTCCACGGTCACGCCACCGTCTACGTCGAGTTGGCTCGCCTCCAGCTCGACGCGCACCTTTCGCAGCTCCACATCGGTGGAGTTGAACGCGGTCACGCCGATGCGGCCGCTCAGGGTTCCGCGGGGGATGCGCGGGTCCAGCCAGTCGAAGTCCGACAGGCTGGCGCCGCCCTCCGTCCGGACGTCCATGGTGAAGCCCCAGGGCCCGGAGTCCCCACTGCGGGGACCCAGCGCCAGCGTGCCCCCCAGCGTGGACCCGGGCAGCTTGATCTGGGCGTCGCCGAGGTGGAAGCCGGCATCCCCCGCCGTGACGCCGCCCCGCGCGTCGACGACGCGGATGGGCCGGTCCAGCACCGACACCTTCGCCGAGAGCGACGCCAGCCGACCGGCAAGCTTCCGGCCGGCGCTCGGAGTCAGCACCACGTCGCGCAGCTCCAGGGACAGGCTGTCCAAGGCCAAGCGGCGGAGCCGCCCCTTGCCGTCGGGAGAGGGCACGGTGGGTACGTCCTGCGAGACGTCGCCTCCCACCGGGCTGAGGACCTCCACCGTGCCGCCTACCACCCGTACGGACGCCAGGGCGAGACCCAGCGGCGATGCGAGGCTGTCCGCGGCGGAGGAGTCGGGCGCCTGCAGCTGCGCCACGTTCGTGTCGGTGTCCCCGGCCAGGTGCATGATCCTCACGACGGGCCCCCATACGGTCAGCGACCGGATGCGGGGGGCGTGGCGGATGAGGCTGAGCAGCGAGTACCGGACCTGAAGGGAATCAGCCGTCACGGCCGGCCGTCCCGCCGCCGCGCTCATGTGCACGCCCAGGAGTGTGACCCCGCCCAGCAGGTTGCGGCTGTGGATGCCGTCCACCACCAGCTCGCCGGCCAGGGCGCCCCGGACCCGGGAGAGCACGGCGTCCAGCACCAGCCTCTGGCCGCGGTCGGACTTGACGAGCGCGGTGCCGATGCCCCCCACCACGAGCCCGACGGTGAAGAGGGCGAGCAGGAAGGCCCGACCCCAGCGACGACGGGGCCGTTGCGTCCGCTCCTGCGGAGCTTCGGTGTCGTGGGGCTGTTCGGGCGCGTCCATTGTCAGAATGCCTGGCCGATGGAGAGGTGGAGCTGGAAGCGGCTCAGCGACCACCTCGCCGTGTTGCCGAAGAGCACGGGCCGCGTCATCACCACCAGGTCCCCGGTCTTCACGTAGTCGATGGTATTGCCGTTCACCTGGAGGCGGCTGCCGGGCTTGTCCGTCGCGGGATCGTAGGGTTGGATCTGCGTGGTCACCACAGACAGCTCCTGGGGCCCCTGGAAACGATATGCAAGATCCACGCGCAACGGCCCGATGGCGCTCAGGTACCGTATCCCGACGCCCGGAGTGATCTGGATGTCCTTGAGCGCGATGGGGTCGTGCTCCGCCCATACCTGGCCGAAATCGCCGAAGACCGCACCCTGCACGGTCGAGGACAGGGGAAAGCGCAGCTCCAGATTGCCCTCGATGACCCGTGTGCCACCGATGGGGCGCGCCACGAAGGCGCCGTCGGCCAACGGGTTGGCGTTGCACGTCTTGTCCATCACCTCCTGGGGCGTGCAGCCGGCACCTTTGTTCGAGATGGGGGCGAGCAGGGTGGCCACGTCGGTGGTGAGCACCCGCGGCCCCAGGGTGCTCTGGGCGAAGCCTCTCACGGAGTTGGCGCCGCCCGCGTAGAGGCGCTTCTGCGGATGAACGATGTCCACCCCCCCCGGGGCCTCCCCCAGGAGCTTCCCGAAGGCGCCGGCCCCCACCCAGCCGGCCCGCACCCGCCCAGCCAGCACCACACGGTCGGTGACTGGCTCGTAGCGCGTGGCCTCGCCCACCACGCGGTCGTACACGAAGTTCGAGCCGGTGTAGCGTGCCGCGTGCTCCAGGTCCACCGAGAACGTGTATCCGTGAGACGGGTTCAGGACGCTGTTCGCGGTGCTGCGCGTGAGGTCGATGCCGATGGGTGCCAGCCAGTTCGCTCCCTGCAGCACCGAGATGTCCTCAGGCGTGCACACGAGGAAGTTGGTGCAGATGAGCGCCTCGGCGCCGTCGAGCCGCGACAGCTCCGGACGGTAGGAGATGGTGAGCGGCGTGCGCGGCCCCAGGGCGCGGGTCAGTGAGAACGAGAGCCCTATCGCCCTGCGCACGTACACGTTGGGCAGGCTCTGCCGCTCGGCCGACAGGGATGCCTGGAACGCGTTGCGCGTGGAGAAGATCCAGGGCTGCGAGAAGTCCAGCGAGGCGAGCCAGGTCAGATCCCCGAAGACGCCCGATCCGCTCTGCGGGCACAGCAGATCCCGGAAGTTCTTCGCCAGGATGTTCGACACGCGCCCGCGCACCTGCAGGCGGCGCCCCCCCCCCAGGAAGTCCCGGTGCACCCAGCGCGCGTCCACATCCATGCACTCGGCCGTGCTCCAGCCCGCTCCGGCCCTCACCTGATGGAGGTTCCCCTCCTGGATGGACACGTTGACGGGCACCACCGAATCCGGCACCGCCTGCAGGTCCGGGGTGACGTTGGCGCTGCGCACGATCTGGAGCCCGAAGAGCCGAGCCTGGGCCCGCTGCAGTTGGGAGGCGCGGTACAGGTCGCCGGTCCGGAACTGCACCGTATGCAGCACGGTGGACTCCGAGAGGTTCCTGTTGCCCTCCACGGTCACCGGCCCGTAATGGGCTCTGGCCCCCGCCACGACGTCGAAGGTGACGCGGGCGTGGTACGGGTCCGTGCTGGGGATGAACGAGTTCACCAACACCACGGCGTGGGCGTACCCGGTGTTGGCCAGTCGCCAGACGAGGGTATCCCGGGTGGCGTCGGTGGCGATGGTGCTGAAGCGGTCTCCGCGCTCCAGGGGAAGGTTCTTCAGCAGCGAGGTCCCCCGGAAGTCCTCCACCCCCTGGAACCCGATGGAGTCCACGAGCACGGGCCTCCCCTCGGTCACCTGAAAGGTGATCCGGACGGTGCTGTCGGGTCGCACGACGGTGGTGGTGTCGATGCGGGCGTCGCGGAAGCCGCGCCACTGGTACCAGATACGGAGCCGCGTCCCGTCCAGGGCGAACTCGTCGGGATACAGGTATGCGCGTCGAAGGGCGAAGTCCCATCCCAGCCAGCAGAAGGGCTCCAGCACGATGGAGCGGCACTCGGTCTGGCGGGTGACGATGGCGCGGGCCAGCGAGTCGGCGGGATAGGCATGGTTCCCCTGGAAGCGAACGGAGGACACCTCCTGTCGACCCGCGGGCCGCGTCTGGGCGCTCAGGGGAGCGGCGCCCGCACAGGCCGTCCCCACGGCCAGCAGCACACACGCCACCGGGAAGCGGCGCATCGGGAACGAGCGCGGGGAGCGCCGCCTCACGCTCCCCCCTCCTTCTCCGGTGCGCTCCCGCCCGGGGGTACCGTGCGGGGCCCCGTCAGCCCGGTGGCCTCCAGGGGCTCCCGGGAGAGGAGGAGCCGGACCAGGTAGAACGTCGCGGCGCCCACCCCCACCGCCACGGCCCCGGCCGCGATGAGAGCACCCGCGTATTCCCGACGACTCGTCGGCCTCCGTATCCAGCGGACGCTCACGAGACGTCCTCCGCGACGCCGGTGTCGACGCGCCACCGCGGAAAGGTCTTGTCCGGGCCCGGGAGGAAGCGGCCGGTCTCGCCGTCGAAGAAGTGGGGCGTGACGGCGACGACGCGGTCATCCACACGAACCACGAGGAGCCCGTTCCTTCCCGCCTCCGGCCCTCGTCCCCGCGACGAGGTGGTGGTGCCGCACGCCAGCAGGGGAATGCCCGGACGCCGGCGCGGATCCCGTACCAGCGCCCTCGACGTGGTCAGGTGCGTCTGGTGCACATGGCCACCGAGCACCAGGTCCACGCCCATGCCCTCGAAGGCCCGCAAGAGCTCCGCGGCTCCGGGCAGGGGCCGCCCCCCCTCCCGGTCGGGCGTGGCTACGAAGTGGTGGTGGATGACGAGGATGCGCACATCGGTGACGGGCACATCGTCGAGGGCCCGACGGGCGAACGCGAGCTGGCGGGGGTGCAGTCGCCCGCGCACCACGGTCCGACGCGGTGCCGCGGAGTTGAGGGCCACGACCGTGGCCCCGTCCACCCTGATGACGGAGTCCAGCCCCACCCCCAGGAAGCGGTGCCACTGCCGGTAGGGTGTGAGGATGCGCTCCCATATCCGATACAGGGGCACGTCGTGGTTACCCGGAGTCAGCACCAGCGGCATGTCCACGGCGTCGAGCAGAGCGCGTACCGTGCCGTACTCCCGCGCCTTGGCTCGCTGCGTGAGGTCTCCGGAAACGACGACCAGGTCCGGAGCCAGCTCCCGCGACAGCGCCACGAACGCCGCGGCCACCCGCGGTCGATACGGGCGTCCAGTCTGGAAGTCGGAGCCGTGGAGGATGAGCACGATACCTCTCAGGCCGGAACCGTCTCGCGGTCGTTGGACCGACGGGACGTACGCACCATGCCCGCGACACCCACGGCGATGGCGCCGAGGCTGATGATCTGCGCCAGCGTCAGCATCCCGACGAAGCGGTCGTCCTTCGCCCGGAGGAACTCCACCAGGAAGCGCTCGAGGCCCGCGAGGGTGAGCCACAGCATGAAGAGCCACCCCTTCTGCCGGTCGTGGCGGCGCAGCTTCCAGAGCACGAAGAAGATCAGCGTGGACAGCCCGATCTCGAAGAGCTGGGTCGGGTAGACGGGCACGATCTGGCCGTACTTCGCCACGAGATGCGGATCCACCGTGAGGTGGAAGTCCCGCTGGATCGCTTCCACGCTCGTCGGCGGCGTCCCGTGGGGGAATCGGATCCCCAGCCACGAGTCGGTGGGTCGCCCCCAGTCGTCCCCCACGAGAAAGCACCCGACGCGCCCCACCGCGTAGGCGATGGCCAGCGCCGGTGCCACCACGTCGGCCGTCTGCGCAAGGGGTAGCTTCCGTCTGCGGATCTCCCAGATCACGGCGGCCGTGGCCAGCAGGAAGCCGCCGTACCACACCAGGCCGCCCCTGGCGAATATCAGCCCCGCCGGGTCCGTCATGAGCCGGGGGTAGTTGAGCAGGATGTAGTAGACCTTGGCCCCGATGATGCCGCCCACCACCGCCATGAAGACCAGATCCCACGCCTTTTCCGGATCCTCTCCGACGCGCCCCAGCTCGGCTCGGGTCACGTAGCCGGCGGTCACGAAGGCCAGCAGCATCATCACGCCGAAGGAGGTGATGGGTTGTCCCCCCAGGATGGGGAGCCACTGGGGCAGCTTGAAGAGGGTTGGATACATGGCGCTCAGCTCATCCCGTTCACGAGACCGGGAAAGGGGAGATCCGGCGCGGCGGTCGTCTCGGGCGGCGAGGTCTGGCCCACGTCGTAGCGAAAGCGGGCCGTGCGCGCGACCATGGCCCCGTTGTCCAGGGAGAGGCGGGGGGATGCGTGGAAGAGGCGCCCATGGCGTCCGAGACGGCGGCGCAGCTCATCCCGGAGCGGCCCGTTGGCGCTCACGCCGCCGCCCAGCAGCACGCGCTCGCACCCCGTCTCCTCCACGGCCCGCATCGTCTTCGACGCCAGCACGTCCACGGCGGCCGCCTGAAAGCCGGCGGCGATATGCGCTCGCTCCACCCCCAGGGCGCCCTCGCCCTCCACACGCCGCGTGAGCTCCACCACCGCCGTCTTGAGGCCACTGAAGGAGAAGTCGTAGTAGTCGGCGTCGGCGGGCGACTGGCCACCCCGGAGCATGGGTCGGGGCAGCCGGTGTCGGGTGGGATCACCCTCCCGGGCCAGACGCTCGATCTCGGGGCCGCCCGGATACGCGAGTCCCAGCAGCTTCGCCACCTTGTCGAAGGCCTCCCCGGCGGCGTCGTCGCGGGTGCGACCCAGAAGCCGGTAGTGCCCCCATTCCCGGGCGTGCAGCAGCAGCGTGTGCCCACCGGAGACCAAGAGTCCGATGAAGGGCGGATGGGCCTCGGCATCCTCCAGCGACGGCCCGAAGAGGTGGGCCTCCATGTGATGGACCGCCACCAGGGGCCTTCCCAGAGCGTAGGCCACGGCCTTGCTCCAGCACACGCCCACCAGGAGCGCCCCGATGAGCCCGGGTCCCGCCGTCACCCCGAAGAGGTCGATCTCGTCCATGCCGACGCGGGCTTCGGCCAGCGCCTCACGGGCCACCGCGTCGATCTTCTGAAGGTGGGCCCGGGCGGCGAGCTCCGGCACGACGCCCCCGAATACCTTGTGCTCGTCCTGGGAGAGGATGACGTGGCCCAGAATGCGATTGTCACCGTCCAGAACGGCCACCGAGGTCTCGTCGCACGAGGTCTCGACCCCCAGGACGACGGGTCGGGTCGGCACGGCGGACTATCTCCTCCCGGGGTGGCCTTCGCCCCCTCCCGCGGGGGCGCGGCGCACCGTGACCATGTCGGTGGCGGGCTGCGCGGACACCAGGTCGGGCACGCCCTCGATCCTCACGGGCACGTGTCGCTCCTCACCCTTCGCCATCCCCTTCACCAGCTCCGACGTCACCCACGCTCCCAGGTCTCCCGCATTCACGGCGTCAACCAGCGTGCGGGCTCCCCGGAGGGTGACGGAGATCGTGTCCGGAGCCACCGAGAGCGTCGGATCGCCGGTGGCGGCCTGCAGCAGGACGGGAACGCCCGAGAGCGTGCGCTCGATCTTCTCGTCGACGCGCACCCCTACCGTGGCGGTGGGTGGGGTGACCCGGCCGCCGCCCAGACCGGTGGTGTCCACCTGGACCTCGAAGACCCCCGACGCGTTCACCCGGCTGAGATCCAGAGGCTTCAGGGGAATGGAATCGAGTCCTTCGACACGGCTCGCCGGTCCGCGGACGCGCACCAGCTGCGGATTGAGGCCGATGGGGCTCGCCAGGGCCAGCCGCTCGGGCAACGCTCCCTTCACCTCCAGCGCGAGGGGCACGGCCCGCGACACTGCCGACTCGAATGCGATGTGCACGCTGGGTGGCGTCACCGACTCCACCGAGATGCCCCGGTCGTTACCCAACTCCACCCAGTCGCGGTGGAGGGTCACCGTGGTGTCGTTCGAGCCCACCTCGCCGATGGGGATGCGGACCGCCGTGCCCTCGCGGGCCAGGCGGATGATCTCCCCCGTCGGCCCGCTCAGACGCAGCTCCACCGTACGTGGCTGCGGCGGGCCGGCGAGCGCCCAAGCCGTATCGGTGAGCATGACGTCCACAGGGATGGCCGAGAGCGTCTCGGCGTTTCGTGGCTCCGTCTGGACGAGCGCCCACAGCAACACCGAGAGGCCGAGCGCGGCGAGCTTCAGCCTCCAGTTGTGGATGAGCGCCCGGGGAAGCAACGATGCCCTCGGTCAGCCGGCAAGCAGGCGGCGTACCAGCGCCCGGTTCTCGGGGGCATCCCAGTTCGTTCCGCCGGCGACCTTGCGGTAGATGATCCCGTCACGGCCGACGATGAAGGTCTCGGGAATCCCGGTGGTCTGGTACAGGTCCTCGATCTTACCCGACGGGTCGTGGAAGATGGGGAACGTGAGGCCGTACTTCTTGGCGAAGGCCGTCAGGTTTCCCCCGGGGTGGCCGTCCGCGTCGAACTTCCCCGGGTTCGCGTCGACGCTCACGGCCATGATCTGGAAGTCCGGATGGTCCTTGAAGGCGTTGTACAGGCGCTCGATGGACGGGACCTCCTTCTTGCACGGGTCGCACCAGGTGGCCCAGATGTTCACCATCACGACCTTGCCGGCGAAGTCGGCGAGAGACACCGTGTCGCCCTTCATGTTGTAGACCGTGAAGTTCGGCGCGCGGGCGCCGGTGGTGACGGCCTGGTAGCTGTCCCTGCCCTTCCAGGCGACGCCCACCACCGCCGCGACGGCGACGATGGCCCAGAAATAGGGGGACCGGACGAGCTTGAACTTCATGGCATGACCTTCGCGTTGAGCACCTTCGCGCCGCCGTACGATGGATCACTGATGCTACGGTGCCCCGTGGCCTTTGTTCCCTGGAGACGACCCCGGCGACGGGCCTCCGGCCCACGGCCGAAAACCCGCATGGAATCTAGGAATCCGACCCTAGGGGAAAAGGCGCGGCGCGCATCCGGCGATCCGGGACGGCGCGCACCCTCCGAGGTCGCGCTCAGAATCGGATGCCGATCCTGAACACGACCGGATGCGAGGGCACGAACTCGTACCGGAGCTCACCGTAGGCCCCCAGCGCCACTCCCTGCAGGCTCACTCCCACCCCCAGCGCCAGGCCGTCGTTGCTGACCGCGGTGGCCGCGCTGTCCGCCTTGGCCCTGCGCACCACCACGCCGCCCAGCGCATACGGGTGCAGAACCGGGAACGGGAGCGCGAAGTGGACGTCGGCGCCGCCCCCCATGTAGGAGCAGCCCGTGTCGGTGCCGCAGTTGGGCCAGAAGTAGTCTCCCGCCACCATGACGTCCACGGGCAGCGCCGGGAACTTCAGATCGAAGCTGGCTCCCAGCCCGTTGGCGGCTCCGTTCACGGTCTTGCTGGCTCTGGCGACATGAATGCCGAAGTTGACCTGCCCCTGAGCGCCCGGCGCCGCGAAGGCGATGGCGGCCGCCGCGAAGAGGGGCGCGAGAGCGAGCACGCGTAGGCTTGGCACACGACGCTTCATCTGATTCTCCTCGGATGTCCGTAGGGGGACAGGCCTACCCTCCCCGCCGACCTATCGACAGGCGTACGGCGCTGCCACGCTCCAGCAGGCTGTCGGCAGGCGGTTCCTGCTCTACTACGATGCCCTGGTCGCGGCCGAAGCGAAACACCTCCTGGACCTTGCCTACCACCAGCCCGAGGGAATCCAACACCGCGCGGGCCGCGGCCTCGTCCATGCCCAGGACCGACGGCATGGGCACCAGGGGCGGGCCCAGGCTCACCGTGAGCCGGACCTGGCCGGGAAGCGCGACCATGGAGTCGGCGGGCGGGTCCATGGCGATGACCCGACCGCGGGGCACGTCGGCCGTCGTCGAGTCCACCTTCACCACGAAGCCGCTGGTCTCGAGCACCACACGGGCGCGATCGAGGGTCACCCCGGCCACGTCGGGCACGGCGGCCCGCTGCGGCCCGAGGCTGCGCGTGACCCGGACGGAGGTGCCGGGGAGGGCGAGCTGCCCGGGCAGGGGAGCCTGCCCGAGGATCAGGCCCGGCGCCACCGTCGGGTGCCGAAGCGAGTCCACGGCGCCGAGGTGCAGGCCCGCGTCCGCCAGGCGTTGAGCGGCGGTGTCCACCTCCAGACCGCGCAGGTCCGGCACCTGGATGAGGCCCGGGGGCGGCGGCGGCGCAGGGAAGAGAATGCGGGTGGCCACCACGTATGCGCCTCCCCAGCCGACCACGCCCAGCCCGAGCGCCCACAGCACGACGCGGCCCCAGCCCACGCGTCCACGGCCGCCGCGCCGGCCTCCCGCACGGCTCCACCGGGAGCGGGGCTCCTCCTGCGACGCTCCCGCATGCCGCCTCCGGGTCCGCCGGAGCGACCCTCCGAGCTTCACCCCGCTCTCCTCAATCGCGCGGCGAACGCGCCGTCAAAGCCGCTCTTCTGTGGCAGCACCAGCAGGCGGTCGTCGTCGTCCAGGTACTCCCCGGGAACCGTGTCTGTGGTCTGTATGCGGAAGTCCGCATGCCTGCGAAGGAACCCGTCCACCTGTTCCTCGTTTTCCTCCGGCTCGAGAGAACACGTCGAATACACCAGCAGGCCGCCCACAGGCACCAGACTCGCACAGGAGTCGAGGATGTCCTGCTGCAGCGGTGCCATCTCACGGATCGAGGCCGGCCCGATGCGCCACCGTCCGTCGGGGTGCCTTCGCAGCGTGCCCGTCCCGGTACAGGGAACGTCCACGATCACAGTGGACATCTCGCGAAGTGGAGGTCGACGCGCGTCGGCGACGACGAGCCCCAGCCTGCGGCCGGTGCGCGCCGCGTTGTCTCGAACGATGCGCATGCGCACCTCCGAACGATCCGCGGCCAGAGTATAGGATGCCCGGCACGACAGGGCGAGCGCCTTCCCGCCGGGGGCTGCGCACAGGTCTGCAACCTCCATGCCCGGATCGGGATCGGCGTAGCGAGCCACCAGGCTCGCTCCGGGATCCTGGATGACCGACGGTAGCACACCCACGGCCCTCGCGGGGTCCACGCCGGCGGCGAGACGCACGCACGCGGTCCCCCGCCCCACCGGCTCCGCCCCGACGCCGGCGGCCTCCAGGGCCTCCACCGCCTCCTCCGGCGTCGCCTCCAGGGGCAGGAGGAACACCCCCGGACGGCTGTTGTCGGCATCCACCAGGGCGTGCACCTCCTCCGGCGTCCAGCGCTCCAGCCAGCGCTCCACCAGCCACCGGGGATGCGAGCCCCACGTCGACAGAAAGCCCGTCGGGTCCCCCTCGGGGTCCGGAAAGAGAGCCAGGGAGTCGCCGTCGTCCGCGACACCACGCAGCACGGCGTTCACGAGGCCTGCCGCCCCGGCGCCCGCCAGCCCCCGGGCCTGGGCCACCGCCTGCGACACCGCCGCGTAGCGAGGCACCCCCCTCATGTACAGGACCTGGTAGGCGCCCAGCCTGAGGATCTCGTGGACACCGGGGTCCAGACGCTCGAGACCGCGGTCCACGCGGCGAGCCAGCAGATGGTCCAGGCGTCCCCGCAGACGGGACGTCCCGTAGGCCATCTCGTGGACGAAGGCGCGATCCCGGGACGAGAGCCTCGCGGCGATGCGCCCGAAGGAGACGTCGAGCCTCAGCCCCCGGGCGACCTCCAGCGCCACCCGGAGAGCTGCCGCGCGCGTCTCGGTGACCTGTCCGCCGCCCGTTCTCAGTCCAGCATCCCCGTGACAGGCGAGGAAGGCACCGCGATCTCACGGGACGGCATGCGTCCGGCCAGATAGGCCAGACGCCCGGCGAGGATGGCGTGTCGCATGGCGTGTGCCATGCGTACGGGGTCGTCCGCCGCGGCGAGGGCCGTGTTCATGAGGATGCCGTCCACCCCCTGCTCCATGGTCACACACGCGTCCGAGGCGGTGCCCACTCCGGCGTCGACGATCACCGGGACCTCGAGGCGCCGCTTGATCTCGCGGATGAAGTACGGGTTCACGACGCCGAGACCCGACCCGATGGGGCTCGCCAGCGGCATGACCGCCACGCATCCCGCTTCCTCCAGGCGCAACGCGGTGACGAGGTCGTCGTTGGTGTACGCCATGACCTTGAATCCCTCGGCGGCCAGGGTCCGGGCCGCCTCCAGGGTCGCCGCGACGTCGGGGAGCAGCGTGGTCTGATCGCCGATGACCTCCAGCTTGATCCACTCGTTGAAGCCCGCAGCCCTGGCCAGACGCGCGTAGCGCACGGCGTCTTCGGCGGTGTAGCAACCGGCCGTGTTGGCCAGGAGGAAGAACTCGTCGGGGCTGAGGTGATACAGGATCCCCTCCTCCTTGGTGCGGTCCAGGTCCACGCGTCTCACCGCCACCGTCACCATCTCGGTGCCGGAGGCACGGATGGCCTCCACCATGGTCCGGTTGTCGGCGTACTTGCCCGTCCCCACGATGAGGCGTGATCTGAAGGTGCGCCCGCCGATGACCAGAGGAGCGTCCAGAATCCCGGATTCCTCCACCGTTCCCACCGTTGTCTCCACCGTATCGCCCACGTCGCTCATATCGCTCAACCCCCGCCCACGAAGTGGACGAGCTCGATGGTGTCTCCTTCCCGCACGGGCACGTCGCCGTAGGCTTCCCGTGGCAGGATCTCCCTGTTGAGCTCCACCACCACCAGCGAGGGGTGCAGCTCCAACGACTCGATGAGGGAGTGCACGGTGTGCGCCGAAGCCACCTCCCTCTCCTTGCCGTTCAGGTGAACATGGATGGTCGCATTGTCGCTCATGACGTCTCCCCGCTCCCGGCGCGGTCGCCGCCGTGCGCGGCGGCCAGCGCCTCAAGATACGCCCTCGTGGCCACAGCGGGATCCGGAGCCCGCCACACCCCCCGCACCACCGCCACCCCGTGGGCGCCGGCCGCCGCCAATTCCGCCACCCTCTCCGGCGTGACCCCGCCGATGGCCACCACCGGGGTACCCGCCGCCGCCGTCACCACCGGCTTCAAGCCCTCGGGCCCGCACCCCTCACGGTCGGGATGGCTGGGCGTCGCGTAGATCGTACCCGTGAAGATCCAGTGCGCGCCCTCCGCCGCCGCCCGGGCCGCCTCGTCGACGGTGTGCGTGGAGACTCCGACGCACCCACCGCCACGGAGAAGGCGGCGTGCCTCGGCCACCGGGAGCGACCTCCCGCCCAGGTGGACGGCGGACAAGCCCACCGCGAGGGCGACGTCCACGCGGTCGTTCACCACCAACAGGGCGCCCACCGCCCGGGCCGGCCCCACCAGAGACGAGGCGATCTCGTAGAGCCGGCGCCCCGACGTGTGGGGGCCGCGGACGTGCAGCGCCACATCCGCCTCACCGATGTCCCCGGCGTCCAGAATCGAGCCGGCCACCCGGGCGAAGTCCGCGGACTCCAGCACGCCGTCGTCGGTGACCAGGTGCAGCCGAGGCACGGCGCACATCGTCAGACGAAGCGCTGACCGGCGCTGATCCCCCGCCCGTGGATCCAGTCTGCCGCCGACATGCGCCGCCTCCCCGGCGGCTGCACCTCGTGGAAACGCAGCGCGCCGTCCCCGACGCGCACCACCAGGCGGCCGGCCTCGTCGGCGCATACCACCAGACCGCCGGCCGACGTGCCGGCCGGGCCCTCGACGGCTCCGCCGTCCTCGGAGCACGCCGGCTCCTGCGAGGGCGGGACCTCGTCGTCCACCACCGAGGGGCGGAACAGCTTCACCGGCACCCCCTCCAGCTCGGACCAGGCACCCGGGACGGCGTCCATGCCACGCACGTGCAGCGCCACCTCGGAAGCCCGCCGGGTCCAGTCGATGCGCGCGGTCGCCCGGTCCACCTTGGGTGCGAAGGTGGCCAGGGCGTCATCCTGCTCCGTCTCCTCGAGCTGGTCCGCGGCCATCAGCTCCAGCGCCTCAAGGAGCGCCTCCGCGCCGAGCTCCGAGAGCCTGACGGACAACTCGGTAGCGGTCTCGTCCGGGAAGATCGGCTCGCGCACCTGGTGCAGGACGGGGCCGGCATCCATGGCCTCCACCATACGCATGACGGTGACCCCGGTATCTTCGTAACCCCTGGCGATGGCCCAATTGACCGGGGCCGCGCCGCGCAGCTCCGGGAGCAGCGACGCATGCACGTTGACCGAGCCCTGCGGCGGCACGGCCAACACCTCGGGTCGGAGGATGTGCCCGTAGGCCACCACCACTGACAGGTCGGGCGCCAGGGCCCGGATCTCCGCGAGGAAGTCGTCCCCACGGGGCCGCTCCGGAGTGAGCACCGGGAGTCCGAGCTGGAGCGCGACCTGCTTCGTCGGCGAAGGCGTCAGCCGCCGGCCCCGCCCCGCCGGACGATCCGGTCGGGTGACGACACCCACGATCTCAAAGCCCTCGTCGTCCAGGATCCTGAGGGAAGGCACCGCGAAGTCCGGGGTGCCCCAGAAGAGGATCCTCACCGCCGAGTCACTTCGCCGACGCGGCCGCTTCGGCCCGGAGCTTCTTCCACTTCTTCATGAGCATGCGCCGTTTCAGGGGAGTCACCCGGTCCGGGAACAGGATCCCGTCCAGGTGGTCCACCTCGTGCTGGAGGACCCGGGCGTAGAGCTCGTCCGCCTCTAACTCCACAGGGTGGCCCTCGGGGTCGTACCCCTCGATGCGCACCGTACACGCGCGCTCGATGACTTCCTCGAGGCCGGGGATGCTCAGGCATCCTTCGGGCTGCTTGTCCGTGTCCTTGCTGCGCCAGGTCACCGTGGGATTCACCAGGGCGACCCGGGCGTCGGGCTCCTCGTCGCGCCTCAGATCCACCACGAGCACACGCCGGGAGACACCGACCTGCGGTGCCGCGAGCCCGATGCCCTCCGCCTCGTGCATGGTCTCGAACATGTCTCGCACCAGCGCGCGGAGGTCCTCGTCGAAGCGCTCCACCTCCTGCGCCGGTGTGCGCAGGACGGGATCACCCATGAGAACGATCTCCCGCGTGGCCACGCTACGCGTCCTTGGCGTCCTTCGCGCCCTTGGCGTCCACGACCTGGGAGATGTGTCCCCGGTCCACCGTGAGGCGTGTGTTCTCGCCGGTACGGATGGTGAGGCGGCTCTCCTCCGCGTGCACCACCGTCCCGATGATGCCGCCGTTCGTCACCACCTCGTCGCCCTTCTTGATCTCCTTCAGCATCTGCGCGTGGCGCTGCCGCTCCTTGCTCTGCGGCCGGATGAGCAGGAAGTAGAAGATGGCGAAGATGAGGAGCATCTCCGCGAAGAAGATCGTCCCCGCGGATCCACCTTCCCGCGGCACCATGAGCAGAGCCAGAGAGGCTGTCGTCACGTCGAGTCTCCGTTCCCTCGGTTCGTTCTGGTGGCCGGAATCTCGGTGGCCCGGGCCACTTACACCCCAGCCCCGCGATAGCGTTCGAGCCAGTCCCCTCGCCAGGCGTTGAACGACCCGTCGCCCATGCGGCGGCGTGCCTCCTCCACCAGCCCGGTCAGGAACCGGAGGTTGTGGATCGAGATGAGGCGCAGGGCAAGCCACTCACCGGCCACCACCAGATGGCGAAGGTAGGCCCGGTCGTAGCGAGCGCACGTCGCGCAGTCACACGCGGGATCCACGGGCCGCGTGTCCTCCCGGAAACGGGCCGCCTTCAAGTTCACCTGGCCCTCCTCCCACGTCCAGGCAGTGCCGTGGCGCGCGTTCCTGGTGGGGGCCACGCAGTCGAAGAGGTCGCAACCCCGTGCCACCGCCTCCAGCAGGTCATCGGGATACCCCACCCCCATGAGATACCGAGGACGGTGGCGGGGGATCTCCCCGTCCAGGAGCTCCAGCGTGCGCCACGTGTCCATCTTGGCCTCGCCCACCGAGAGACCACCGATCCCGTACCCCATCCAGTCGTCCATGTCCCGGACGCGCCGTACGTGCTCCCGGCGCAGGTCGTCGAAGACGTTGCCCTGGAGCACCGGGAAGAGCGCCTGGACGGACTGGCCCCCTTCGGCCTCCAGGGCCAGGAACCGGGCGCGGCAGCGTTCCAGCCACCGCAGAGTGCGCTCGTTGGCGGCGTGGGCCTGCCCGTGGTCGGCCCCTCCCGGGACGCACTCGTCGAAGGCCATGACCACGTCGGCGCCGAGGGCGCGCTGGATCTCCATCACGGACTCCGGCGTGAACACGTGGCGGGACCCGTCGATGTGGCTCTGGAACACGACGCCGTCGTCCTGTACCTGGCGGATCTGCGCCAGCGAGAAGACCTGGTAACCCCCGGAGTCCGTGAGGATGGGCCCGTCCCACCGCATGAAGGGGTGCAGGCCGCCGAGACGCCGAACCAGCTCGTGGCCGGGACGCAGGTACAGATGATACGTGTTGCCCAGCACCATGCGTGCGCCCACTGCCGACACCTCGTCCATGGAGAGCCCCTTCACCGTGCCCTGGGTGCCCACGGGCATGAAGGCGGGCGTGGGCACGTCGCCGTGGGGGGTCGAGAAGACCCCGCGACGCGCCGAGCCGTCGGTGGCGTCCAGCGTGAAGGAGAAATCGGACGACGTGGAATTCATGGGGTGGGAATGTAGCGCCTGAGCGATGCCCGCGGGGGCGGCACGCCCTCCTGCAGTCATGATGGTACCGCCGGGCGCCGAGGCACTGTACCATGTGCGCCTGCCCACCGGGACCTGGACGAGAGCCATGACCGAACGCCGCTTCAACGAAGACGAAGTCGCGCTGATCCTCCGCAAGGCCACCGAGACGGGTGCGTTCGCCGCCCAGGGGAGGGACGCGGACGGACTCACCCTGGAGGAACTCAAAAGCATCGGGCGGGAGGTGGGCATCGACGCCAAAGCCATCGAAGCCGCCGCCCGCCACGTCGCCGTGGCACGTGTGCAGGGCAGCGGCGGCTTCTTCGGCATGTCCGTCGCCCCCAGATACGAGGCCACCATCCCCGGAGAGATCCCACGGGAGAAGCTCTCCGACGTGGTGGCGGCCGTCCGCCGCGCCATGGGTCGTCAGGGCGTGGTCCGCGAGGAGTTCGGCGGCCTGGAGTGGCAGGCCAGGGACGCGCTCGGAGGCCGGTACGTTTCCCTCCAGCCCGCCGACGGGAAGACCCACGTCCGGGTCTTCGGCAACTTCCGGGACGGCATCTTCATCTCCGGGTCCCTGGGCGGAGTGTCGGTCGGTGTGGTGGCAACAGCCGTCGTGGCATCGACCCTCAAGGTCCTGGGCCTCGGGGCGCTCGTGGGCGCGGGCGCGCTGCCCGCGGGATTCGTGGCGGGCGCGTTCGGGGCACGTTTCGTGTGGAAGCGCCTCATCTCCCGGGAGACCCGGGCCCTGGAGCGCACGGCGTCGGAGCTCGAGTGGGCCCTGAAGGAAGCCTCCGGCACCGCTTCCGACGGAGCTGCATCGGAGGGATCCCGATCCGAGGAGCCCGAGGGGTAGCGCGGCACCCGCTGGCGCGGATGCCCCCCGCCCCTTATTGCATATCCCGCCGAACGGGGGGGCGTGCTCCCGTCGGCGAATCGTCAACGGGCGCACGGGGGCGCGGACGTCATCTCGGCCCCCCGGCACCATCGCAGGAGAGATCATGCGCGTCCTCCGTCACTCGGTGTCCTGTCACAGGGCACTCGGCTGTGCGATGGCCGTCCTCGTCGGCCTCGCCTTCGCTGCGCCTCTTCAGGCCCAGTTCCGTAGGAACATGGGCCCCCGGGCCCGACCCGCCGAACCGCTCCACTTCCAGTACATGGGCCCCGAGAGCGCGGGGCGCATTGCTTCCGTGGCGGGTATTCCCGGCGACACCCTCACGTACTATCTGGGGGCCGCATCCGGTGGAGTGTGGAAGACCACCGACGGGGCCCGCACCTTCGAGCCGGTGTTCGACGAGGAACCCGTGCAGGCCATCGGCGCCCTCGCCGTCTCCCCCGCGAACCACGACGTCGTGTGGGCAGGCACGGGCGAGGCGTGGGCCATCCGTGACGCCGACGTCATGGGTGACGGCGTCTACAAGTCCACGGACGGCGGGAAGACATGGACCCACATGGGCCTCGATCAGACCGGTCGCATCGGGCGCATCATCGCCCACCCCACCGACCCGAACACCGCCTACGTGTGCGCCCTGGGACGCACGACGGGCCCGCAGCAGGAGCGCGGCGTGTACCGTACCACCGATGGCGGCGCCACCTGGAAGCGCGTCCTCTTCGTGGACGAGCACACCGGATGCTCGGGTCTGGCCATGGATCCCAACGATCCGAACGTGCTGTTCGCGGGCATGTGGCAGGTGGTCATGCACACCTGGGTCATGTACACCGGCGGTCCCGGAAGCGGCGTCTACATGTCCAGGGACGGCGGCTCGACGTGGAAGCACCTGACGAACGGCTTGCCGAAGGCGCCCGTCGGCAAGATCGACGTCGCGGTGGCGCCCTCGGACTCGAAGCGTGTCTACGCCCTCATCCAGACCGCGGGCCAGGGTTCGCTGTGGCGCTCCGACGACGGCGGCGCCAGCTGGAAGACGGTGAGCTGGAACCGCGACCTCATCGGTCGCGGTGGCTATTACATCCGCGTGGCGGTGAACCCCAAGAACGAGGACGAGGTGCTCGTCGCCAACTCCAGCTTCCATCGCTCCACCGACGGCGGCCACACCTTCCCCATCATCGACCGCGGCTGCGGTGACTGCCACGACATCTGGATGGACCCGCTCAATCCCGACCACTGGGTGATCACCGGTGACGGCGGGGCGGGCATCACCACCGACCACGCACACCGCTTTACCCGTGTCACACTCCCCATCGGCCAGATGTACCACGTGGCCGTGGACGCCCAGGTGCCGTACTGGATCTACAGCAACCGTCAGGACGACGGTACCATGCGGGGACCCAGCGACAGACCGGTGCCGGTGCCCAACGTGCCCTCGTACGCGCCGCAGGGTCGCGGACGCTTCGGAGGACGCGGAGGCTTCGGTGGCTTCGGCGGGGGACGCGGGGGAAGCGCCTGGCAGAGCGGCCTGGGCGGCTGCGAGTCCGGCTTCACGCTGCCCGACAAGACCGATCCGAACATCGTGTGGGCGAGCTGCTACGGAAACACGGTGACCCGCTGGGACGCCACAGTGGGCATCGCCCGCTCCGTCTCTCCGTGGATCCACACCCTCGACTCGCCCCCTGAGGACACGAAGTACCGGTGCCACTGGACTCCGCCCCTGGCCATCGACCCCTTCGACCAGGAGACTGTCTATTACGGATGCCAGGTCATCTTCAAGACATCCGACAAGGGACAGAGCTGGTCGGTGATCAGCCCCGACCTGTCCACGCAGGATTCGTCCCGCATCGCGTTCTCGGGAGGCATCCCCGGGGACACCCGCCACATCCTCGGTGACAATCTCGGGCAGTACTACGGCGAGGTGGTCTTCGCCATCGCGCCCTCGGACATCCGGCGTGGCCTCATCTGGGCCGGGACCAACGACGGCAAGCTCTGGTACACGCCCGACGGCGGCGGCAGCTGGGTGGACGTCACCAAGAACGTGGGCATGCCCGCGTGGGGCACCATCCGCAAGATCCAGCCGTCCCACTTCGACCCCGCCACCGCGTACGTGGCCGTGGACTACCACATGATGGACAACCGCGACCCGTTCATCTACAAGACCACGGATTACGGCAAGACGTGGACGAACATCACCGGCGACCTGCCGAAGGGGGGACCGCTGGACTACGTGATGGCCGTGACCGAGAACCCCAACCGGAAGGGCATGCTGTTCGCGGGGACGGGAGACGGCTTCTACTACTCGATGGACGACGGCGGCCACTGGACGCAGCTCCAGCGCGGGCTGCCGGCGGCGCCCGTCACGTGGATCGTCGTGGAGCCGCGCTATCACGACGTGGTGGTGTCCACCTACGGGCGGGGTCTCTACGTTCTCCGCGACATCACGCGGCTGGAGCAGGCGGACAGCTTCACCGACGCCGCGCGGCCCTTCCTGTATGACCCCCACGACGGCTTCCGGCAGGCACGTAACGGGAATGCGGATTTCCTGTACTGGCTGCCGGCGGGCGACACCGCCGACGTGCACATGCAGATCCTGGACGGCTCCGGAAAGGTCGTGCGCACCCTTCCCCTGGTGGGCATCAGGGGGCTGAACGAGGCCACCTGGAACTTGCAGTTCGACGGTCCGGCCCAGCCGGAGCTGCGCACCGTCGCTCCCTACGATCCGCACATCTGGGAGGAGGCACGCTTCAAGGGCAAGGACACGCGACCGGTCATCCACTGGGGCATCGGAGGCACGCAGACCGCCGGGCCACTGGCGTCGCCTGGAACCTATACGGCACGCTTGATGGTGGGGGGCTCGTCCTTCGAGCATACGTTCCCGGTGATCAAGGACCCCGCCATCAGAACCTCGGAGGCGGATCTGGAGGCCTCCACCGCCGCGCAGGTGCGTATCCGCGACGACATCGACCGGGCGGTGAGCCTCATCAACCGCCTGGAGATCATGCGCAAGCAGGTCCAGGACCTCACCGCGGAGCACAAGGGCGACTCGAGCCTGGAGAGGCCGCTGGCCGCCCTGGGCAGCCAGATGATGGACGTCGAGCTCCGGCTCCTGTCACGTACCACGATGAACTCCGACGACAAGTGGTACGTCGAGTCCTACAAGGTCTACCTGAACCTGGTGTGGCTCTATGGCCAGGTGGGGCTGGGAGCCGGTGATGTCGCGGGCGGCGCCGATCACCGTCCTACGGACGCGTCCATGCAGGTGCTGGCGATGATCGAAGGCCACCTGCAGGAGGCGGAGACGGCGTTCGGGACGCTGGTCCGCACCGACGTTCCGGCGTTCAACAAGAGGATGGCGGGCAAGCTGCCGGCTATCGCCGTTCCCCGATGACCGCCATGGCGTCGCCGTAGGAGTAGAACCGGTACTCGCCGGCGATGGCCGCCGCGTAGGCGGCCATCGTCCGTCGATATCCGGCGAAGGCCGCAACCAGCATCAGCAGCGTGGAGCGCGGCAGGTGGAAGTTGGTGAGCAGGCGATCCACCACCCGGAAGTCGTAGGGCGGCCGGATGAAGAGGCCGGTGGAGCCGGAACCGGCGCGCACCCGGCCGCCTTCGTCCGCCACGGATTCCAGCGTGCGCACGGCGGTGGTGCCCACGGCCCACACCCGTCCACCCGCCGAGCGGGCACGGTTTATGACGTCCGCCGCCGCTTCGGTCACCCGATACCACTCCCTGTGCAGTGTATGCGCTTCCAGATCCTCGACGTCGACCGGCCGGAACGTGCCGACACCGACGTGCAGGGTCACCTCGGCTCGCACGACGCCCTTCGCCTCCAGCTCCTCCAGGATCTCGGGCGTGAAGTGCAGGCCTGCGGTGGGCGCGGCCACGGAGCCGGGAGTCCGCGCGGACACGGTCTGGTAACGCTCGCGGTCCAGGGGCTCGTCGGGCCTATCGATGTATGGGGGCAGCGGCACGTGGCCGTGGAGCTCCAGCGCTTCCTCCACGCCGCGCTCCGTCAGCAGGCGGACCAGGCGCCCGCCCCCCGGAACGGAGTCGAGGATCTCCACGGACAGGTCGGCGGCGACCACCACCCGCCGTCCGGGCTTGAGCTTGCCCCCCGGACGCACCAACGCCTCCCAGACGTGGCCGTCGGCGACCCCGGGCGCGGGACGCAGCAGCAGGATCTCGGACGGGGCTCCGGTGGGCTTGCGCCCGAGGAGCCGTGCGGGCAGGACCCTGCTCTCGTTCACCACCAGCACGTCCCCGGCCTCGAGGAGGTCGACCACGTCGCGGAAACGGAGGTGACGCAGCGACCCCTCGTCCGGGCCGACGACGAGGAGCCTGCTCTCGTCGCGCCGTTCCGCGGGATATCGCGCGATGCGGTGACGGGGGAGGACATAGTCGTAGTCGGCGACCCGGCTGCCGTCGGGGACGCGCGTCATGCCCGGTGCCACCCGGCCGGTGCCACGTCGGCGGGGCATCGCCGAGCACGCATCGCGGGGCGGCTCGCTCTCATTCCTCCTCGGTGAAGAGGGACGCCTGACCGGCCTCCCTCTCGCCCGCGTCCTTCAGCGTGTACCCGAAGCGCCGGAAGGCTCGGGGAGTGGCCACCCTTCCCTGAGGTGTGCGCATGAGAAAGCCCTCCATGATGAGGAAGGGCTCGTAAACCTCCTCGAGCGTGGTGGAGTCTTCACCCAGGGCCACGGCCAGGGAGTTCAGCCCGACCGGCCCGCCCTCGAACTTCTCGATGATGGTCTTGAGGACACGGGCGTCCATCTCGTCCAGGCCGTACTCGTCCACGTCCAGCATCCTGAGCGCGTCCTGGGCCACTCGTGAGTCGATGACCCCCTGGGCCTTCACCTGCGCGTAGTCGCGCACGCGGCGCAGCAACCTGTTGGCCACCCGCGGGGTCCCGCGGGAGCGCCGCGCGATCTCCAGAGCGCCTTCGTCCGACGCCTCCACGCCCAGGATGTCGGCGCTGCGCCGCACGATGGTGGCCAGCTCCTCCGCCGGGTAGAAGTTCAGGCGCTGGACGATCCCGAAGCGCGCCCTCATGGGCGCGGTGAGGAGGCCGAAGCGGGTGGTGGCTCCTACCAACGTGAAGCGCTCGATGTTCATCGTCATCGTCTGCGCCTTGGGACCATCCGAGAGACGGATCTCGATCCGCCAGTCCTCCATGGCGGGATACAGGAACTCCTCGATGATGGGGCGCAGCCTGTGGATCTCGTCGATGAAGAGGATGTCCCCTTCACGCTGGTTGGTGAGGATCCCCACCAGGTCCGCGGGCTTCTCCAGCACCGGCCCCGACGTGGACTTGAAGTTCACCCCCATCTCCCGGGCGAGGAGCGCCGCAAGCGTGGTCTTTCCCAACCCCGGGGGACCGTGGAAGAGAATGTGGTCGAGAGCCTCCCGCCGCTGCTTGGCCGCCTGGATGGCGATGGACAGCGCCTCGCGGACCTTGGTCTGGCCGATGAACTCCGCCAGGCGCTGTGGCCTGAGCGAGGACTCCGACTGGAGATCCTCGTCCAGCGATGCGGGCGTCGTGATCTGAGTTCGGTCGCTCATGGGGGAGAGAATATGGGCCGCCGGGGTGTCCGGCGCATGGGCGGACGGGCCGCGAGGCCCGAGGGTGTACGGCGGGAGTCCCCGGGCAAGGCGCGGTGCGGAGGAGGCGTCGCCAGCGCCGGAGCGGTCGCCCCGGCGCGCCGCGCCGGCGGGCGCGGAGGTGCCTTTCCGACCGCCCCTGAATCCGCCCCGACGGTCGTCGAGGGTTCTCCCCGTTGAAAAATCTACGCCCGTCGTGCGTGTAGTGTCACACACGCCCCATGTAAGTCGTTCATGCCATGGGGCTTACAATGACCTGCTACTTGCGTCGTTCTGCCCCGAAGCGCGAAATTCATGTGTCTTTTCAGGAAGGGTGAGGCACACCTCTCCTGAAGCCGTTCCACCCATGTGCCCGTTGCTGGAGGACGACGGGTGACGAACCACCGAGCAAGAATCCATCCAACGGAGGTTCTAATGATTAGATGCAGGGTTCGAAAGAACCTGTTGCCTGGGAGTCTCACACTCCTGGCGGCAGGGCTGCTTACCGCTGCGGTGGCGGGGCTCATCGGCCCCACGCCGGTGGCGGCGCAGACCGGAGCCATCACCGGCACGGTCACGAACAGCCAGACGGGCGAGCCGCTACCGGCGGCACAGGTGAGCGTCGAGGGAACCGGCCTCGGTACGTTGACCCAGCCCAACGGCAAGTTCCTGATCCTGAAGGTGCCGACCGGGACCTACACGGTGAGTGCGATCCTCATCGGATACGCGAACGCGTCGGTGCAGGTGACGGTCGCGGACGGTCAGTCCGCGGTGGCGGACATGAAGATGGCGCCGCAGGCGGTGTCGCTGTCGGAGATCGTGGTGACGGGGGTGGCGGGAGCGACCCAGCGCGCGAAGCTGCCGTTCCAGGTGGACCAGGTGCGCGCGTCGGACCTCCCGGTGCCGACGCCGACGGTGTCGACGGCGATCGCGGGTAAGGTGGCCGGCGTCCAGGTGGTGGGCGGCACGGGCCGTCCGGGCACGGCGCCGTCGATCCTGCTGCGCGGTCCGACGAGCATCGACGCCGCCGGTCGGAGCCAGGATCCGCTCTACGTGGTGGACGGAGTGATCCTGGGCTCGAGCCTGGTGGACCTGGACGCGCTGGACATCAAGAGCATCGAGATCGTGAAGGGTGCCGCGGCGGCGTCGCTGTACGGGTCGCGCGCGGCGGCCGGCGTGATCCAGATCCGCACGAAGCGCGGCACGTCCATGGCCGACGGCGTGGTGCACTACACGGTGCGCAGCGAGTACGGCCAGAACCGTCTGCCGAAGGTTCCGTCGGCGCTGCTGGGCAAGTACCAGCCGTACCTGATGGACTCGAACGGCGAGTTCATCGACAGCCAGGGCAACCACTGCGTGTACCTCCTGTGCCAGAACGCTTTGGCGCTGGCGGGGAACGCGGAGTGGGCTGCCCCGGGCGCTACCGGAACGGCGTGGAACACGGTCCAGGACCAGCCATGGCCGGGCAAGACGTACAACCAGGTGGCGCGGTTCTTCGAGACGGGCCAGTACCTGCAGAACTACGTGGCGGCCGAAGGCCGTTCGGGTGCGACGAACTTCAATGTGTCGGTCTCGAACCTGAACGACGGGGCGGTGATGCCCGGTGACGTGGCGTTCAACCG
>JAJDNC010000118.1 GCA_022340865.1 Gemmatimonadota bacterium | reverse complement strand
CCGCCCCCGGTTGGGTCCCGTTGGGGAGGTCCGGGGTCGGGCGCGGGCCCGCTCGCAGGAGCGGTGAATCGTATCATGGGTGAGGATATTCGAAGGGCGCCGGAGCGTCAACGGCGCGGCCGTCCACGCCGTACGCGGCTTCAGGGCGCTCTTTCACCCCCCTCTCCGTCCTCGGGTGGAGGCGAATCGGCGTCCTTCGTCTGGCCGCGGTCGACATCTTCTCCACTGTCGGCCGGCCGCTCCAGGACCTCGTTCAACTCCGCCAGGATCCTCTTCCCCGCCGACGACACGCCCGAAAGCACCCGGTCGGCGCTGGAGATCAGCTGAAACGCCTCGCGGATGGTGGCCGGGCTCACCGCCCTCTTCCGGAGCCTGTCCTCCAGGTTCTCCGCGAACTTCTGCAGCCCCGACGCTTCCATGGGCGCCACCTCCACGTACTTCGACTCCAGGAACTCGATGAAGTCGAGAACCTGATAGATCTGCTCGTCGGGAAGGCTCTCGATCTTGCGCAGGAGGCGCTGGCGGAGAACGTCGTGCATCGTGGGATCCGGGAGGTTGGTGGACGGCACGTGGCCGCAGAGGGTCGCCCTTAGTCTACACGCCCGCTCCCTCTCCGGGAGCCCCCGCACGGGCCGGGCCCGCGCGGCGGACCGCCGTTTCGCCCTCCCCCGGAGGAAACCCACCATCCCGGTCGGGGTTTGATGGAGCCGCACCCCAAGGCCCAAATGATCGGTTTCCCGCCCCGAGCGTCCATGCCCTTTCTCCCTCTACGTTCCGTTGCCGTCTCCCCGGACGCGTCGTCGCTGTATGATCACTGGTTGACCTGGCTGGACGGCGAGTTGAGCCGCCCCGACTGCGACCGGAACGAGCTGTGCAGGAGCATCCTCACCGAGCTGTACTATCCCCAGTACGCCGAAGTGGACCCCACGACCCTGCCTGCCACGGTGCGTCTGGCGCTGGCCCACATGGACCCGCGCAACGTCACCCTGGAGCCCGAGTACTACCAGGAGACGGACGTGGAGCGGTACGCGGCCGTGAAGCCACTTCTCTGGCTCTGGGAGATGTTCGACCGGAGCCCTCTGGGCGAGAACGTCGATCTGGGCATCCGCTTCCGGCGCATTCTGGCGAAGCGGATCTTCAAGCGGTGCGGCCGCAACTTCAAGGCGTTCGCCTTCGTGCGCTTCTCGTTCGGCTACAACATGGAGGTGGGTGACGACGTGGTGATCCACCGCCATGTGCTCATGGACGACCGGGGAGGCATCGAAGTGGGTGACGGCGCGTCGGTGTCGGACTTCGCGAACGTATACTCCCACACCCACGACATCGTGGACGGGAGGATCGTCGTCACGCCGAAGACGGTCATCGGCGACGGCGTGCGCATCACCTACCACGCCACCATCCTGGCCGGAACCCACATCGCCGACGACTCCATGGTGGGTGCCGGCGCCATTCTCACCAAGGACACCCGCCCGCACTGGGTCTTCGTGGGCATCCCCGCCCGGCCTGTGAAGGAGAAGTCCGCCGAGGAGCGAGCGCGGAAGGCCCCCCCGACCACGGACCCGTTCGCGAACGAGTGACGTGTGGCCGGGTCACGCGGGGTCCCGAGGTCTGTTCCGGCCGTCGCCTCGGCGTCCCAAGCCGGGGCCGTGGCGCCTGGGAGCCTCGGCAAGCCACGCTGGACGGACCCGCGTCAGGTCTCCTCGTGCTCGTACTTCTCCTTGAGGCTGGCCACCACCGCCGGATCCGCCAGCGTCGTGGTGTCTCCCACCGTCCGGCCCTCCGCGATGTCCCGCAGAAGCCGGCGCATGATCTTGCCCGACCGTGTCTTCGGCAGGTCGGCGGTGAAGATCACCAGCTCCGGCTTGGCGATGGCGCCGATCTTGGTCCCCACATGGTCGCGGATCTCCCGCATGAGCGCGTCGGTGGGCTCGAAGCCTTCCCTGAGGGTAACGAAAGCGGCCAGGGCCTGACCCTTGATGTCGTGGGTCTTGCCCACCACCGCCGACTCGGCCACGGCGGGATGGTCCACCAGGGCGCTCTCGACCTCCATGGTGCCGATGCGGTGGCCCGCGACGTTGAGGACGTCGTCCACGCGCCCCAGGATCCAGAAGTACCCGTCCCCGTCGCGCTTGGCCCCGTCGCCGGGGAAGTAGGTCCCGTTCCAGCGTGACCAGTACGTCGACCGATACCGATCCTCGTCCCCCCACACGGTGCGCAGCATGGAAGGCCACGGGGACGTGATGGCGAGGTATCCGGCGTCGGTCTCGTCCCCCGCATCCGTGAGGATCGTGGCCTCGATGCCCGGGAACGGCCGGGTCGCCGTCCCGGGCTTCGTGTCCACCACGCCGGGCAGCGGCGTGATCATGATGGCGCCCGTCTCGGTCTGCCACCACGTATCCACGATGGGACAGCGCTCTCCTCCGATGACGCGGTGGTACCACATCCATGCTTCGGGGTTGATGGGCTCTCCCACGGTCCCCAGGACCCGGAGCTTGGAGAGGTCGTGGCGGGCCGGCCACTGGTCGCCCCAGCGCATGAACGCACGGATGGCCGTGGGCGCCGTGTAGAAGACCGTCACGCCGTACTTCTCGCAGATCTGCCAGAAGCGGCCGCGGTCGGGTGTGTCGGGCGCTCCCTCGTACATGAGGACCTGGGCTCCGTTGGCCAGCGGCCCGTAGACGATGTAGGAGTGGCCGGTGACCCATCCGACGTCCGCCGTGCACCAGTACACGTCGCCGTCCTTGAGGTCGAAGACGGCCTTCGTCGTGGCGTAGACTTGTGTGAGGTATCCGCCGGTGGTGTGCACGACGCCCTTGGGCTTTCCCGTGGTGCCGGAGGTGTACAGGATGTAGAGGATATCCTCCGCATCCATGTGTTCGGGCTCGCACTCGTTGGAAGCGCCCTCCATAAGCTCGTGGTACCAGTGGTCGCGTCCCGCCTCCATGGGGACGTTCAGCTTCTCCGAGAGCTCTCCGCCCCGGCGTACCACCACCACGTGCTCGACGGTGGGGGACGTCTTCAGGGCCACGTCGGCGTTGGCCTTGAGCGCGACGGTGCCGCCTCGGCGCCAGCCACCGTCCGCCGTGATGAGCACCTTGGAGCGCGCGTCGTTGTTCCGGTCGGCCAGCGACTCCGGGCTGAAGCCTCCGAACACCACGGAGTGGATGGCACCGATGCGGGCGCAGGCCAGCATGGCGATGGCCGCCTCCGGAACCATCGGCAGGTAGATGGTCACCCGATCTCCGCGGGAGACCCCGAGTCCCTTCAGGGCGTTGGCGAACTTCGACACGTCGCGGTGGAGCTCCGCATAGGTATAGCTCCGGGTGTCGCCGGGCTCTCCCTCCCAGAGAAGGGCCACCTTGTCCCGGAGAGGACCCGCGAGGTGACGATCCAGACAGTTGTAGGAGACGTTCAGCTTTCCGCCGAGGAACCACTTCGCGAACGGCGGCTTCCACTCCAACACCGTGTGCCACGGCTCGAACCAGTCGAGCTGTCTAGCCCATTCCTCCCAGTACGCTTCCCGGTCCGCGCTCGCCCGCTCGTAGATGCCGGGGTCGGCGATCACCGCCGCTCGGCGGAACTTGTCGGAGGGGGGGAATCGGCGCTCTTCGTTGAGGAGGGCGCTCAGCGCCCCGGTCTCCCCGCTCATGGGCAGGTCCTTTGTCGCAGGAGTCTCGGACGTATGCAGGCATGGATGGCCCGGATCGCACCACGCAATCTGCACCTCGAGCCAGAGGAGGCAAGCATCGCACGTTCGCCCATGCCCGTCTCGCCGAGACATCTGCGACTCCCGCGGGACCGCCGGGCCGGAGGGGAGCCGGACGTCACCTCACGTCGAGGAACGGGGTGAGCCCAGGGTCCTCGAGCAGGGCGCGCAGCGCACTCGCCGCCTTGGCCGCCATCGCGGAGACGTCCGGCACCCCCGAGGCGATGCATGAGCGCGGTATGCGCACCTTGAACCGGATCTCGGCCTGGGCGGAGCCGGGGTCGGCGTCCAGCGTCTCCAGGTGCATCCGCAGCGTCAGCGGGGCTCGATAGCGCCGCGGGAGGTGACCCCGCGCGAGCTCGGCCAAAGCACCCAGCGACCCGGTTACGTCGCCGAGCTCCGAGAGGCTGCGGGCGTCCACCACCAGGGCGAGGTTCCCGGACAGCCCTCGCGACGTCTCGTCGAGAAACACGTCCAGGGTAGCCCAGTCCGGCCCGGGAGAAGGGTGGAAGAAGAGATAGGCGGAGCGTGTGGAGTCCCCCTCCCAGCGCCCCTGGAACTCGTAGCTCGTGGTCTTCTGGAGGCCGGAGAGGCGCCACCCGGAGGGTTCGACCCCCTCCCGAACCGCCTCGACGAGGGGCTCCAGGGTCAGGATCGCCCCACCGTCCGGGCCGCTCATGCCGAAGCCTCGTACGGAAACGGAAAAGAGGACATTGTCATGCGTTTGATTGATTGACACAAAGAGCGGAACGCTTCTAATTTTCAGGTGTTTCTACGCTCCGGAAAGGAGCGGTGGGCGCGAGAATTATCGGGAAAATGACCATGCAGACAGAAACCACGGAGGTCCTCCTCCGCCACGCCCTGGAAGAGAGCGGGCAGCGCTTCACAGAGCAGCGTGCCGCGGTCTACAGGACACTGGTCGCGACGGATCAGCACCCTACGGCCGACGAGGTCTTTCTCGCCGTGCGCCACGACCTTCCCGGCATCTCCCTTGCCACGGTCTACAAGAGCCTGGAAACGCTCGTCGGGTGCGGGCTGGCAGTCAAGCTGACCTATGGCGACGGATCGGCCCGGTACGATGGGCGAACGGATCCCCATCACCACGCCCGCTGCCTGGCGTGCGGGAGAGTGACCGATATCGAAGGAAGCCTGCCCGGCCCGCAGCTCGACATGCTGCGTGAGCGGGCCGACGGATTCCTGGTCACGGGATACCGCCTGGAGCTGTCCGGGTACTGCCCGAGCTGCGCCCCCCGAGCGAGCGTGTCCGCATAGAAGTCGGACTTGGCCCCCCTCACACACACGGTCCACGCCCCGGAGCCGCCCAAGCGGTTTCGGGGCGACTTCGTGCGCACCCGCACGTCCCGAGCCCGCTGCGCCTCCGCCTCCGGGCCCGTGCGCATCATGCCCACGGCGGTGGCACACCCCGGAGGCGTCGAGGATGTGGCCGAGCTGACGTCCTGGGCGAGGACCGAGGGCGCTTGCCTGATCCCGCGCGGAGGGGGCACGGGCATGCCGGGCGGCAACGTGGGGGCCGGTGTGATCGTGGACTTCGGCGGGTGGACCGAGATGGGACCCGTCGACTCCGACGCGCGCACCGTGCGCGTGCAGCCCGGGGTGACAGGCGCGCGTGTGGAGGCCGCGGCCCGCGCTGCGGGTCTCTTCCTCCCGGCCCTCCCCTCCTCCGCGGACCGCTGCACGCTGGGGGGTATGGTGGCGAACAACGCCGCAGGCGCCCGCTCGTTCCGCCACGGTTCGGTACGGGACTGGGTGGAGGCTCTGGACGTCGTGCTGGCCGATGGCACGATCACGACCCTACGGAGCGGCCGGACGCCCTCCGGACCATTTCATCCGCTGCACGCCGCGCTTCTGGAGAAGCTCGGCTCCCCACCGGTAGCGTGGCCGAGCGTCCGGAAGAACTCCTCCGGGTACGCCCTGGATCGGTTCCTCCCGTCCGCCGACGCCGTGCCGCTGGTGGTGGGCAGTGAAGGGACCCTGGCCGTCGTGACGGGAATCGAGCTCCGCCTCGCTCCGGAGCCGGCGGAGCATGCCCTGGTGCTCCTTCCCCTCCCGGACCTCGATGCTCTCCTCGGCGTGGTGGCCGCTGCCGACGCCCAGCAGGCGTCCGCGTGCGAGTTCTTCGACGCGTCGTTTCTGGACGTCGCAGGTCTGCGCCGACACACGGACATCGGCACCCTGGCCGCCGACGCCGAAGCCCTGGCCCTGGTGGAGGTGACCGGCCCGCGCTCCCGGGTGGAGGCGGGTCTCGAGGGCCTCCGGGCCCTGGCAAGGAGCCTCGGCGTCCGGGCGCGGGAGGCCCGTGGGGGTGAGGAGCGCGAGCGGCTCTGGTCCATCCGCCACGCCGCCAGCCCGGTCGTCGCCTCGCGGGCCCGGGAGGGCCTCGTCTCCGTGCAGTTCATCGAGGATTCGGTAGTGCCGCTCGCGCGCCTTCCGGACTACCTTCGTTCGTTGAAGGAGATCCTGGACCTCGAGGGAACGGAAGCGGTGATGTTCGGGCATGCCGGTGACGGAAACGTGCACGTGAATCCCCTGATCGACGTGCGCAGGCGGGGGTGGCGCGCACGCGTGCGGCGGATCCTGGAGGCCACGGTGGACCTGGTGGCGGAGCTGGGCGGCACGCTCTCCGGAGAGCACGGCGACGGTCGGATCCGGGCACCGTTCCTGGACCGCATCTGGGGCCGGTCCCTGGCGGATGCGTTCCGCTACGTGAAGCGGTCCCTCGATCCGTCGGGAATCCTCGACCCGGGTGTCATCGTCCCTCTGCCCGGGCAGGATCCCCTGGAGGGCCTGGCTCCGCATCGGGAGGTGCCCAGGTGAGCCGTCCGCGCGGACGACGAGCCACGGCGCTCACCCTCGCCGCGGTGGGTATCAGCTTCGTCACCGGCGCTTTCGTCACGCCTCCGCGCCGGCGCCCCAGCGACGAGGTGATGCGGCTGGACGATCAGCTGCGTACCCTCATCGCCTCGCCCCACTGGCGGCATGCGCTGTGGAGCCTCCTGGTGGTGTCGCTGGACCGCGGTGACACCCTTTTCGCACAGGCGCCGGACTCCGAGGTGGCACCGGCCTCGAACATGAAGCTGCTCACCACCGCAGCCGCGTTCCGGGAGCTCGGTCCGGGCTTCCGCTTCCGCACGTACCTGCTCACCGCCGGCTCGGTTCGCGACGGCGTCCTCGACGGTGACCTGGTCCTCTACGGCATGGGAGATCCCGGTATCTCGGACCGGTTCTTCCCGTCGAGGACGACAGTGTTCGACTCCCTCGCCGATCAACTCCTGGCCCGGGGAATCCACTCGGTGAGCGGAGACCTGGTGGGGGACGCCTCGTACCTGGGAGGGCCGCTGCGTCCCCGGGGGTGGAACCCCCACGACCTCAACGACTACTTCGCGCCAGGCATTTCAGCGCTCTCGTTCAACGAGAACGTCGTGTCCATCCGGGTCGAGGCCAGCCCGCAGGTGGGGGCGCCCCCCCTGGTGCACACCATCCCGGACCACGCGAACCTCGACGTGCAGAACGAGGCCCGCACGGTCCCCCGGTCGTCCCGAGCGCGACTGTGGATCGATCGACACGGGCCCATGGATCCCGTCGTCGTGGGCGGGACCATCGCCCAGGGCAGGCGTGACGTCTGGCGGGAGCTCACGGTGGCCGACCCCGCCGCCTTCGCCGTCTCCGTCTTCCGCTCGGTGCTGGAGGAGCGGGGCATCGTGGTCCACGGCGAGAGCCGCGTGGTTCGCGACCCGGCGGCGTCTCTGGTGGGATCGCGGGAGGTGATCGCCCCCGCGGCCGGGGAGCGCCCCCGGACCCGCATCCTGGCGAGTCACGTGTCGCCACCTCTACGAGACTACATCGAGGTGGTGAACAAGCGAAGCAACAACCTGTTCGCGGAGCTGATCTTCCGTACCCTCGGACGCGTCGTGGAGGGTGACGGCGCGCCGGCCACCTCAGCCCGGGCGGTGGCCGAAGGGCTCACCGGGCTCGGGGTCTCCACCGGTCGTGTCGTGCAACTCGACGGCTCGGGCCTCTCCGTAGGCAACCGCGTGACCACGGGCACGCTGGTGGCGGTGATCTCCGGCATGGCCGCGTCCCCCATGTGGAACGCGTTCTGGTCGACCCTTCCGGAGGCGGGGAACAGGCGGGAGCTGGCCCGGATGTTCCGCACTCCCGCGGCGGGGAACCTCCGGGCCAAGACCGGCACCCTCGAGGGCGTCTCCGCCCTGAGCGGGGTGGTGCAGTCCAGCGACGGGGAGCACCTGGCGTTCTCCATGGTGGTCAATGGCACGCCGTCCACGGGCCGGGCCAAGCGTCTGGAGAACGGGGTGGGCACCCGACTCGCGTCGTTCACGAGGGGCCCCGATTCCGGCCTGCCGCCCGTGGAGGTGCGGCTGCCACCGCCACCGGTCTCCACGGAGTCGGCGGGGCCGCTCCGGCACCACGTCCGGCGCGGGGAGAGCTTCTCCACCATAGCCGGCCGCTACGGGCTCACCGTGGACGAGCTCCGGCGCGCGAACCCGCGGATCGACCCGCTCCATCTGCAGGCGGGGGCATGGATCACCATCCCCGCAGCGTCGGAGGGCGGAGGCTAGGGAGCTTCCGGAGGCCGGCCTTGCTCGTGCGGCGGCTCCCGGTTCCCTAGTGGAGTGTCTCCAGGATCGACGCGACCTCCTCCATCTCGGCCCGCGTGTTGTAGAAGTGCGGCGCCAGCCGGATGGCGCCGTTCCTCACCCCGCAAACGACCCCTCGCGCGCGCAGCTCCGCCGCGACCGCTTCCACGGATCCCGGAACGAAGGACAGGATGCCGGCCCGGCGCTCCGGGTCCCGCGGCGTCACGAGCCTGACCTCCGGATGCGCGTCCAGCCACGCGAGAACCGGCTCGTGGAGATCCTGGATGTGCCGCCGCACCTGGGCGACCCCCATCTCGAGGAAGATCTCCACCGAGCGGGCCAGGCCCAGGTAGTCCTGGAGGCCCAGCGTCGCCAGCTCGAACTTGCGGGCGTCGGGGAGCCAGGTGAGATCGTATCGGGCCGCCTCCCCGAAGCGGGTCGCTCCCTCCAGGCCCAACCAGCTCACCATGGGGGGATCGAAGCGCTCATGAAGCTCGCGGCGGATGTACGCGAAGCCGGAGCCCCAGGGGGCGCAGAGCCACTTCTGGCCCCCCGCGGCGAGGACATCCGCGTGGATGGCTCGGGCATCGATGGGCGCCGCGCCCAGGGCCTGAATGGCATCCACGCAGAAGAGGACTCCCCGCTGGCGGCACGCGTCGCCCAGCGCCGGGAGGTCCGCGTAGTAGCCGCTGGCGTACTGGACCGCGGACACGGCCAACGCCCGAACGTCGGGCCCATCGAGGCGACGCACGATCTCGCGCTCGTCGGGAAGCCCATCCACACCGGTGGGGACGATCTCCAGCCCGAAGCCCCGCGCCTCCAGGGCCTTCCAGGGAAGGACGTTCGCCGGAAACTCCCCCTGGCTCACCAGGACCCTGCCCACCTCTCCCCGCCCCACGAGAGCGGCTGCCAGGTTCACGCCGAACGAGGTGTTGGGCGCCAGGGCGATCTCGTCCGGATCCACGTTCAACAGGCTCGCGACCGCGCCCCTGCACCGCCGCTGGATCGCGCCGAGCTCCTCCTCCTCGAAGCCGCGTTCCCGGTTCCTGCGGAGCGTCAGGTCCGCCGCCGCCTCGGCGGTGCTCCTGGGAAGGAGGCCCCAACTGGCCGCGTTGAGGAAGATCGCCTGGGGCTCCTCCGGATACTCCCGCCTGTGGACGCACGCGACGACGTCCGACACGCCGCCTTCCCGGGGGGCCGTGTTCAGCCCGCCACCGGTGCGGACGCTCGCCCCAGCGCCGACCTCAGGCGCCTGCGCAGCTCCACGACGGACATCGTCTCCAGCGTGCGCCTCGCGGTGCGCTCGGTGTTCCAGCGCACGTCGCCCAGGGTGACCTCCGAGTCGGCGTCGTCCTTCGGGGCCATCACGAAGAACCAACGGCCCTTGTAGTCCGGACCCTGAATCTCGCGCACGGCGGCGATCCAGGAACGTCCCTCCTGGTCGGTGAACTCTCTCATGCTCCCGAATTCCTGCTCCAAGTGTCCATTCTCTCAGGCGACCGAGAGGCGCTTCCTCGCCGGCTGCCCGATCCCGCAGCATCGGCGGAACTGCTCCAGCACGAACCGGAAGCCCCCCTCGGCGGTCACCCGCGTAGGCGTTGCCCCCGTGTAGTTGCGGAGCGCCCGGCGGAACGCCGCACCGCTGGAGTACTCCAACTGTCGAGACACGCTCTCGGCGCTTCTCCCGGGGTCCGTCAGCCATCGGCCCGCGTGGAGCAGGCGAGCCCAAACCAGGAGATGCCCCGCCGAGGGCAGGCCGTCGCTTCTCAGACGCCAACTCAGGTGCGGCCGACTGTACCCCACCTGCCGGGCTAGATCCGCGGTTCTCCAGCTTCGCTGCACCCCCTCGAGGGCCAGCCGCACGGCCCGGCACGAGCGTGCGGGAAGATAGGAACCGAGGGCCCGCGCTACCAGAGCTTCCGTGCCCCTGGCCAGCGCCCGTGCCACCGCCTCCGGCACCGCCCGTGTGACGTCGTCGGTACCCACCAGCACCAGTCCGTCGATGCCCGCGCGACCCAGCCGGAGAAGCATGAAGGGGTCGCTCTGGGGGCCCGAGATGAGCACCACCGCCACACTGGGAAAGGCGGTCCGCAACTCCGCGAGCGCTCCCTCGGCGCCGGAAGGGGAGCGCACGGTGCCTTCGTCCACCACCGCACACGTGGCGGGACGCTCGCGAACCAGGTGCAGGAACCTGGCCCACGAGGCCGTGCGCGCGACGACGTTTCGCTCGCCCAGCCCGGCCCGCACCGCCCCATCGACGTCCGGATTGCCGGTATAGAGTGCTATCAGGGACATGATCTTCGAAAAAGATACACCCTTACGCCGAAGTGATGCGACGCCCCGTGGGGACGCCGCCGATCTTCGCTCAACCCGGGACGATGGCCGTCGTCCCAGCCCTCCCGGAAAAACCCCGCGTCCGAGGACGAACCATGAAGAAGACCCGCCTGTCCGCCCTTTTGATTGCCCTGTCCTTCGCCACCGCCGCGTGCAGCGCCGGGTCGGTTCTGGGGCCGACGTCCGGCCCCGACACCTATCAACCCGGGACCGGCAACTATCAGCCCGGGACGGGCAACTACCAGCCCGGGACCGGCAACTACCAGCCCGGGACCGGCAACTATCAGCCCGGCACGGGCAACTATCAGCCCGGGACCGGCAACTGAGGCTGAGCTGAGGTTCTAGCGGCTCGAGCCCACCAGCTCGCGCCGCATCTTCTCGAGCCCCATGCGCACCTCCGGCGGAGCGGCGGCCGGCGCGCTTCGAGTCCGTGCCGGCCCCTCCCCGGGGGCGCTGCCGAGTGACTGCAAGGCCTCCTCCACTCGGAAGAGAGTCCGGTTGAAGTTGTGCTCTTCGCAGAACGCCACGGCCCGTTCCAGCCAACGGCGGGCCTCGTGGACCCTGCCGAGACACTTGTAGCTCAAGCCTCGATAGAACAGGATCTCGGCCTTGGCCGGGGCGGGTCCCGACTCCCATCCCAGGGCGTCGGCCTCCGCCGCCCTCCGAGCGAACTCCGCTGCGGCCCCCCTGCGTGCTGCCACGTGCCCGAGGGCATCCACGGCGTACAGGTGGATGTACTCGTCATCACGGGCCAGGTGCTCGACGCAAGCCCAGGCGTCCTCCGCCGCCCGCAGCTCATCGGCGTCGAGAAGCACGCCAGCCAGCGACGCCAGCGCTTCCGTCCGGTCACGCTCACCCGGGTAGGTCCGTACCGCACGCCAGCCGTGTACGAGCGCCAGGCTCAGATTGCCGGCCAGGTGCTCGAGGGCCAGAAGCCCGTGGTCCACGCTGGCGATCGCCCTCGCTTCTCCGGAGCGCTCGGCGAACATCCTCGCTTCCGCCAGTGCCGCTCGCGCGGCCGGATGATTCCCGCGATCTCGGTGGATGTTGGCTACACCGTCCAGAACCACCGCGACCCGGTCGTCGAGACCCGCCGCTTCGGCGATCGCCCGGGCGACGCCATACCAGCGGTGTGCGTCCTCCCACACGGCGAGGCGCCGGAGGGCGCGCCCCGCGAATCGGGCCGCATCGATGGCGACGCCCACGTTCGCGTTGCCGACAGCCACCTCGTACGCCGTCTGGTACAGCTCCGCGGCACCGTTCAGGTGGTTCTGGCCCTCCACGGCCACGCCCAGATCGACAAGGGCGGTCCCCAGCGCCTCGAGATCGGCCGCACCGTATGCGTCGAGCACACGATGCCAGAGGGGGGTCTCGGCGTCCTCGGCGTCGGCCTGCTTGTCCACCTCCTCGCGCGCCCGATCGGCCTGCTCACGTTGCCGGTCGGCCGGGAGCGTGAGACCGTCGTCGACGAGGAGTCGAGGCAGCCTGCCCACCACGAACCGCAGCGCGATGCGCTGGCTCGCGGCGTCGTCCGCCTCCCGCCCGTCGATATCCTGGAGAATGGGCCACCCCGCGAACCTGGGCCGTGTGGCGCCACGTTCGCCGGACACAGATTCGTCGGGACTGTCGAGGTCCCGATGGAGCAGGATGGCGGAGCACTCCCCCGAGATGAACATCACCCGGTCCCGGACATCCGGCTGGAGAACCGGCCGAGGCGTCACAGAATCAGCGACGAGAAACCACCCCCGGTACCCGTCGCTGCCCAGGGAGACCGCGAGGGTCCATTGGACCCCGTCGAGGGATCGGACACCGCCGCCTCCCGAGGACTCGACGACGCCGGGCACTCCCGTCTCCCAGGCACGGCGAAGCGGCTCGACGTGGAAGGCCCGCCGTGGACGGTCGGAGAGGAGGTCCAGCAGCACATGGGGATGAACGAGACCGGGGCCGTACTCGTCCACCCACACGGCGGCGGCGCGGTCCGCGCCGACGAGGCTCGCGAGGCCTGCGAGGTGGCGCAGCAATGCGGCGCGGCCGATGTCGGCCCCGTGCATCGACGCCGCGAGCCTGACGCGATGGTCGCGCTTGTCGCGGTAGTCGTCCAGCCGGAGGATGTTGGACGTAGGCATATGGTCGGTAGCGGGTACCTTGTCGGGAGCCCCTTTCAAAGTAAGCCCGCCCGGCACCTCGGCACAACGATCCGGGGGCCCGTGGAGGAAGGAGTCGGGCTGGCGCTTTCGGCGACCCGACGGGCTCCGCGCGACGGGGACGTCAGCCCCCCGGACCCAACTCCTTGCGGTGGAGGACCTCGGGAAACTCGTAGTAGAGAACCCCCTCCCTGGAGATCTCGGACCGGACACGGAATCCATCGTCCATCGAGGTGAGGATCTTCTCGGCCGCCGGAAGGGACAGGTTGAGCTCGGCCGCCACCTCCGTCACGGTCAAGGTGCCCTCTTTGGCGGTGGCCAGACGCAGGATTCTGCGCTGCAGTCCCTGCATGATGGCCTTTCTTCGCTCCTGTTGCCCAGTCCATCCCCAGTAGAACGAGAGCGAGCCGACGGCCCCGATGACGCCCCCCACCGCCAGCGCCGGTGCCGTTTGCGTGAAGATCCCTGCGAGGACGAGGGCCGTCGCACCCAGCACCATGATCGTACCCACCACCCGGCGCCCGATCCCGCTCCTCGGAAGTGGCTCGTCGGCCACCTGGGTTTCCGCCGCGCGGCGCTGAGGCTCGGGTCCGGTGAGGGCCAGAGCCCGCGAGGCATGTTCCCAGCTGAGCCCGCACCGGGGGCAGATCAGGTGCTTCCGGCGTGCCAGCCAGTAGATGAGGCCACCGAACCCGTAGGTGATGAGGGAGACCCCCACGAGGAGCCCGACGTGCCCGGCCCTCCTGAAGTACGGGATTCCCTCGCCCTGATACGAGCAGCGAGGGCAGCGGCGTACGCCGGCCGGGCGGGTGAGCACCATCCCCACTGGGGTCGCGGTGCCGCACGTGGGACACTGGATGGTCCCCGGCTCCAGGTTCTCACCACAGGTCGAGCAACGCATTCGGGTCTGTCCGAGCAGATGATGTCCTCGGTTTCGACTATCGTCCCTACGGCGGGTCCCCGGAGAAGATTCAGGCCCGGAGCCGTCTTCACGGGTCAGGAGAGACGCACGATCCGCAGCCTGAGCTTCGCTGCGTCCGGAGCATCACCTCCCGCTCCGCCACCCAGTCGCAGGGTCAACGAGCCGCCGGACGGCGGCACTACGATGTACTGACGGGCCGACGACGACCTCAGCGATCCCGCCCGGGTGAAGTCCGTGCCCCCGAGGGTCTCCGGATCCAGCGGGTAGCCGGTGCCGTCCACCTTCAGCAGGTCACGGAGATTCACATGGGGATACTCGTATGGGAAGGCGTTGGGTCCAAGGTCGTCCAGATAGAGCGCAGACTCCCAGTCCGAGATCAGATCGAGCCACGGAACACCCATCACCGCGGTGACGTTGGCCGTTCCCGTGAGGGTCGTCTGCGTCAGACGGCGCAGGATGTCGTTTCCACCTCCCCGGTCCCACAGGTAGAGGACGTGAAGCCAGCCCGCGCCCCGTTCCGCCAGCGACCCCTTGCCCGTGGTGACGATGAGGCTCACCGCGCTCGGGTCGCTGAGGAAGTCCCGGGCGCGGGTGCGATTCCCCTCTCGGTGACGCGCGACGCCCGCGGAGTCGCCCAGCGCCGCGTACGCCTGGGCCACCAGCTCCTCGGACATCTGCGCCAATCCCTCGGAGAGCCAGAGGGCTTCGACGTTGGACGCACCCAGCTTGAGCACCCTCTGGTTGAAATGCACCATGTGCTGGAACTCGTGCGCCAGGATCGCCGGGATCACCCCCATCACCTTGTCCGTCGGGCGTGGATCGGAATACACCCCCGTCGGATCGGGGACCAGGGCGTAGAAGACCTCGCCACGGTTGCTCCCCGATTGGTCCAGCAGATCGAGTCCATAGAAGAAGCCCCCGACGAAGCTGTCGCTTCCGCGGGGCGTGAGGCGGTTCACGGCTGGTGTGAAGAGGATGATGACCCTGCCGTTGCCGTCGATGTCCGAGGGCATCCCGAAGACGCCGGTCACGGTGGGGTAGATCACCTCGTCGAACTCCGCGGCGAGCGTATCCAGATCACTGGGTTGCAGGCCGCCCTGCGGGGCCGTCTCGTCGACATAGAGAGCGCCATGGCTTCCCACGTACCTCGCCACGGCCATGACGTCGTCGAAGCCCCCCGCGGAGTTGAGCACCTTGAACGAGCGGCGGTCGCCGACGGCCGGCACGAGGCTCGGTGCCGCCCGCAGCGTCGTCGCGGTGGCGGGCGGCGCGCCGCCCCGGACGAGCCCCGCCTCGCTGTCCCTGATCCCCTCTTCGAACGCCTGCGCGAAGTCGGCCGTATTCGCCGCCACCGCGGATCGCCGCGCGGCTTGGGTAGCCACAGGCGTCGGCGCCGTCGGAGACGCCAGTCCCGTGAGGGTGTACCCATACTCGGCCGCCCCGACGGTGGACGCCGACAGGGCGACGACGAGATACCGGGCGCCTCCCGCTCCCGACAGCTGGACGCAAGAGAGTCCCGTAGGATCGTCCACATCGAGGGATCCGGCCACGTCGAGGTTGGTGACGTCGCCCCCCTTCGCCACCGCGAGGGCGATACCCTGGCTCGCCACGGCACCGAGCCGAACCGTGACCTCCACGGTCCTGGCCGGAAGGCAGGGCGGCACTTCGACATGGAGCTCGGTGGTCGTGGCCGTCACGACGCGTCCACGGATTCCCGAAAAGAGGGCGACATCCTGATCGGCGATGGGGCTGAAGTTGCTCCCGCTCAGCGTGATGGTGTCACCCGCGTTCGCCGACGTCGCCGACAGGCTCGAGAGCTGGGGCGCCTCCACCAGGAACGCGTGGAACTCGGTCCATGCGCTCTGCTGCTTCTGGACGGTGACCCGGACACGGACCTCCCCCGGGGATGCGCCGAGACGCAGCCTCGCATACGTCGACCCGGTGGAATCCGTGACCGCGGCGGCGCTTCCGGCCAACGTGGCATCGCCGTCCTCCACGCTCCAGAGCACCGTCACCTCGGCCTGTCCCTCCCCGCTGGCCGTGCTGCGTACCACGGCGTGCAGAGGCGTCTCCAGGAGCTGCCCGGCGGTGCCGTACTGGGCGTCGCCCCCCGCAACCACCGTCTCGACCTCCGGGAACGCCGGTGCGGACGGAGATTCCCCACACCCCCAGAGGAAGGCGCCCGCAGCGAGTGCGCCCACCAGGACCGAGCCCCGGAGCACGCGCATCACGGCGACTTCCCGGTTCGCTCCAGGGAGACCAGATCGATGATGGGCGCACCGGTGAGCGACGACGCTCCCGTGCGGACCCGACCCGTCACCTTGATGCGCTCCAGCGGAATGAGACCCCGCATCTCGTCCACGCGGGTGGTCGGCACCGCGACATAGACGAACGGTCCACCGGGGCCTCCGAAGCGGGTCAGCAGGAACGGCTCTCCCTGGAAGAAGTCGGTACGCACCTTCTCCGCGTGCTCCAGGGAGATGAACTGCAGCTCCCAGGACACCATCCTGCCCCGGAATGCCTGCGGCCGGCGGGCGAGCTCCGCCGGAGTAAGGACCTGGGTCGAGTCGGTGGAGGCGGTCGCGCTGTCGCCCCCGGACATCCACGTCCACCCTTCCAGACGGACTCGCGCCCATTCTCCGTGCCGCGCGACCACCTGCAGCTCGGTCCCGGGGGTGGCCCGGCCCACCGTGTCGCCACCGGGTGCGGCGAGGATGGCGACTCCGCCGCTCCCTGCCGTGGTGACGCCTCCCGGGCGTGTGGCCGCCGTCCGGGTGGAAGGCGGCGCCGGCTGCTCCTTACGTGCGGGACCCGGCCCGCCCCCGCTCCCCGCCCCGGCGGACTCCTTCACCGAGGCCGCCCAGATCCACCCCTGCCGCCGCACATGTATCCAGCCAGGCTTCTGGTCCACCTGACGGAGAAGCATCCCCCGGGCGAGGTGGCCCAGGACGTCGCCGGAGGGCTCCCGACGCAGGTTATCCCCGCCGGACGCGGAGACCACCAGGTCGAAGCCCTCCCGCTTCACCACCTGCAGGGAGCGCGACCAGACCCACCCCTCCACCACGGCTTCCAGCCACTTGCCCTGATGGCCAACGATGGATACAGGTGTGCCCGGCTGCAGGCGGGCCAGGACCTGGCCGTTGGGGTCCTTCCGGAAGTTCTCCGCGGTGCCCACGGTGCCCTCGGTGCCCTCGGTGGTGCCGGCCTGCCCGGCCGCGAACGCCGGCAACCAGGTCCACGCCGCACCCATGGTCAGCAGGAGGAGCGAGGTCTGGCGAAGGAATGCCATGGATGCTGAAACGATCGGCCTCGGAGAGTGTTACATGGAGCGTCCGGGTCCGGAGCGGCCACCGAACCGCTCCGGTCACGGACGAGGTCGGTGACGGCCTCAATCTGCCCGTGGCGCCGAAGCAGGTCAATCACGAACCCCTCTTGGGAGAGGAGCGCCTTTCCTCCATGAACGCGCGGATCCCGATTCGAGCGCTCGGCCTTCTGGTCCCACTGATTCTCGCGCCCGTTCTGGCGCGGGCCCAGGTCATCCCCTCTCCGTACCGGTACATCGACACGCGACAGGGGCTCGGGTTGATCCTCGGCACGTCGTCGGTGAACGCGGGGCGATTCGGGTACGGCCCGTCGGGAGGAACGGTCGTGGGGGTGCGGTGGGGCATCGACTTCTCGGGCCCCATCGGCCTGGAGGCGGTGGTGACCGGGATCAAGGGCACGCGAGACATCATCGATCCCAGCCACGCCGCCGGAAACCGCCGCGTGGGAACCGCCAACACGCTTCTGGGCACCGTGGAGGGCCGGTTGCGATTCTCGCTCACGGGGAACCGCACCTGGCACGACCTGGCGCCGTTTGTCGTGATGGGGGGCGGGGTTGTGTTCGACATCGACGGCTCGCAACCTGCCGATTCGCTCGTGGCCGCCTCGAGCCGGTTCAACTTCGGCAGGAGCTTCATCGGGACCATGGGAGGCGGAGTGCGGTGGATGGTCTCCCACCGGCTGGCCTTCCGTGGGGACGCGCTGTTCTCCCTGTGGAAGCTCAAAACGCCGCCCGGATTCACCGACCCCACGCTGGGCTTCGTGTCCGTGGCGAAGAGCGAGTGGGCCAACGGTTATCAGCTCACGCTCTCCACGGTCCTCCGCTTCTGAGGGGAGTCACCCGGTGACTGTCGTCAGGCCGGACTTCGAGATTCGCACCGCCGACTGGCTCGGCGTCGACGAGGCCCGAACGAGGGTGCTGCAGGCGGCGTCGGCGGTTCGAGCCGTCCCCGAGCGGGTGCCTCTCCCGGAAACGCTCGGAAGGGCTCTGGCGGAGGATCTGCGGGCCACCGTGACACTCCCGCCGTGGGACAACAGTGCCATGGATGGCTACGCCGTGCGCGGTGACGACGTCGACGGCGCGACGCCTTCCCACCCCATCGTGCTGGATGTGACCGGACTGCTCCGGGCTGGAGACGTGCCCTCCGCCCGGGTGGGGGCCGGTGAGGCCGTGCGCATCATGACGGGAGCCCCGCTTCCCGAGGGAGCGGACTCGGTGGTGCGGCGCGAGGACACGGACGAGGAGGCACAGCCCGGGCGGGTGCGGGTCCTCCGGGACCGGGACCGGGGCCAGAACGTCCGCCCCGCAGGGCAGGACATGCGGCCGGGCGAGCTCGTGCTGGAGTCGGGATGCACCGTGACTCCGGGCACCGTAGCGGTGCTGGCCGCCCTCGGGCGCGGCGACGCCGTGGTGCACGGCCGGCTCACGGTGGCCATCCTGGCCACCGGCGACGAGCTGCGTCCACCGCGGCGGTACGACGACGTGCGGTCAGGCGCTGGAGTGCCGGAGTCCAACGGCCCCATGCTCGCCGCGGCGGTGTGGGCGGCGGGAGGCATCCCGGTCGTCATGGGTCCAGTCCCGGATGAGCGGGAAGCTCTGGCCGCGGCCATGAAGCGGGCTCTTGAGGCGGACGTCCTGGTCACCGTCGGGGGCGCGTCGATGGGTGAGGCGGACCTGGTGAAGAGGGTCCTGGACGACGCCGGCTTCGAGCAGGACTTCTGGCGGGTACGCATGCGCCCCGGAGGCCCGTTCAGCTTCGGGTGGTTGCCGGTCGCCGACGGACGGCGACCGGTGTTCGGACTTCCGGGCAACCCCGCATCCGCGTTCGTCACCTTCGAGATCTTCGTGAGGCCGTTCCTGTTGACGGCGGGAGGTCACCGTCGTGTGCAGCGCCGCATCCTCAGGTGCCGGGCGGGCGAGGACATCGCAGGGGCGGAAGGGCTCACCCTCTTCAACAGAGTGTCCGTCGACGGGAGGAAGCAGCCACCCACCGTCAAGCTCACGGGACCCCAGGGCTCCGGCCTGGTGCGTGGCCTGGCCGACGCGGACGGACTGGCGGTGGTCCCCGAGGGACGGGGCGTGGTGCCTGCCGGGGAGGAGCTGGACGTGATCCTCCTCGAGGATGTCCCTCGAAGATGCGGCGACCTGGGCGAAAGAGGGGACGCCGACAAGTGAGCGGGGCACGCTGGCTCGCCCTCGCGCTCGTCGCGGTAGCGGGCGGCTGCACCATTCCCCGGTGGCCCGTTCACGGACCGCTGACTTCTCCCTACGGTCTGCGCTTCCGCGGCATCCGCCCGGAGATCCACCGTGGCGTCGACATCGCCGTTCCCACGGGAACGCCGGTACACGCCATGGCCGATGGCCGGGTTCGCTTCGCCGGCGTACAGCGGGGCTACGGGAACGTGGTGTGGCTGGACCACGGAGGAGGAGTGCTCAGCGTATACGCCCACCTTTCCGTGATCCGTGTGCACGCCGGCGAGAAGGTGGCCGGGGGCGAGGTGGTGGGATTGAGCGGAAGCTCCGGCGACGCCACCGGCCCCAGCCTTCACTTCGAGATATGGCGCTGGGGTCGGGAGGTCGATCCCGTGCCCCTTCTCGGCGGGTTTCCCTGAGAGAAGAGGGAACGCTCCGGGGCCGTGCCCCGGAGCGCCCTCCGCGCCTCATCGGAAGGACGAAGTCACCCCTTCGCCTTCAGCGCCTTGATCTCGTCCGTGAGCCGGGGAACCACGTCGAACAGGTCGCCCACGATCCCGTAGTCGGCCACGTTGAAGATGGGCGCGTCGGGGTCCTTGTTCACCGCCACGATGGTCTTCGACGTGCGCATGCCGGCGAGGTGCTGGATCGCCCCGGAGATGCCGATGGCGAAGTACAGCTTGGGTGACACCGTCTTGCCGGTCTGCCCCACCTGCTCTCCATGGGGCCTCCAACCCGCGTCCACGACGGCCCTCGACGCCCCCAGCGCCACCCCTTCTCCGATGGCATCACTCAGTCCCTCGAGAAGGGGCCAGTTGGAGGGGTCCTTCATGCCCCGGCCACCGGATACGATGATGGTGGCTTCCGCCACGTCCAGCGCTCCCTCGCCCGCCGCCTTGCGCTCGAGGACGCGCACGCCCCAACTCCCCGGATCCACCTCCGCAGAGTACGTCTCCACCGTCCCCGCAGCGGCGTTCTCCGCCGCCTGGAAGACGTTGGGACGGATGGACACCAGGGCGGGCTTCGCGTTCAGGGTCAGGTGGGCGAAGGCCTTGCCCGCGTAAATCGGGCGGACCACGCTCAGGGCGCCGCCCTCCACGTCGAGCTGGGTGACGTCACCGGCCAGCGGCACGTCGAGAAGCGCCGCCACTCGCGGTGCGAGGTCCTTTCCCAGGGTGGTGGCCGGAAATATGACCGCATCGTATGCGCCGTCACGAACCCGATCCACGACGACCTTGACGTATCCGTCCGGATTGTAGTCCTGGAGGGCTTCGTGCTCCGCCGCGGCGATCACAGCGGCCCCGTAGCGGCCGAGGTCGGCAGCCTTCGCTCCCGTGCCCGGTCCTCCGATCACCAGGGCGTGTGCCTCTCCCCCGAGACTCGACGCGACGCGCGCCGCGACGCTCGTCGTCTCCCGGGCGGGGCCCCCGATCTCTCCGTTCCTCTGCTCAGCGAAGGCGAGTACGTTCGCCATTGCTCTTCACTCCCATCGCATTCGTGTTGTCGAGTGTATGGACCTACAGCGCGTGCGCCTCTTCGCGCAGGAGACGCACCAGCTCGGGAACCGCGTCGGCGCCCTCTCCCACGATCTTCCCCGCAGCTCGCTCGGGTGGATACGTGAGCTTCGTGACGGAGATCCGACCCGCCTCCGTGGCCGCGTCCTTCTGCTCGAGAGGCTTCTTCTTGGCGGCCATGATCCCTTTGAGGGAGGCATAGCGGGGCTCGAACTCACCCTTGGTGATGGTGAGGACGGCCGGCAGGTCCACCTCGAGGACCTCGAGCCCGCCCTCCACCTCGCGCTGGCAAGTCACCTTGCCGTCGCCCATCTGGAAGGACGAGACCCCTGTGGCGCAGGGTCGGCCCAGGAGCGTGGCGACCATGGTACCCACCTGCTGCTGATCGTCGTCGGCGGCCTTCACGCCGAAAAGGACGAGCGGTGCGTCGGCGCCCTCGAGCTCGGCGGCCAACGCCTTGGCGGTGGCCAGGCCGTCCATGCCCGCTTCGCCGGCGAGGAGGACCCCTCGATCCGCACCCATGGCCAGGCCGGCCCTGAGCGTCTCCTGCGCGGACGCGTCGCCGAAGCTGATCAGGGTGACCTCGCCGGCTCCGGCGCCCTCCTTGGTGCGCAGCGCCGCTTCGATGGCGAACTCGTCATAGGGACTGATGATGAACTTGACCCCCGCGGGGTCGATGCTCGTGCCCCCCTCACCGATGCGGATGCGGGTTTCGGTGTCGGGCACACGCTTCACGCAGACAATGACATCCAACGGTACGACTCCGTTCCGAATGGTTGTGCAGGTACGGAAAGATCGCAGGAGGGCTGCGGCGCGCTACCCCCTGCCGCCCTCCGGGTCCGGGACCGCCGGTGCCGCGCGACACCGGCTCGGCTCGCCGATGGCCCCTCCGGAACCCTCAGCGCGTCACCCCGGGCGAGCCTCGCACATAGAAGCGGTAGGGTCTCTCGGCCGCCGCCCGAACGCCCACCCGTCCCGAAACCTCGACAACGGCGTCGGGCACCCGCCATCCCGGAGCGAGAACGAGGGGAGGAACCGAGAGGTCGTGACCGTACAGGGCGCCGTCCACGCCCAGCGCCTCGCACAGGCGTCCCGGACCGGCCGCGAGGGGCCTGCGCCCGTGGCGCCGCCGCCCCATCTCGTCCTCGCCCTCCAGAGGCTCCAGGCCGCGCAGCAGCACCGCCTGGGGATCGTCACGGTGCCCCGTCACCACGTTCAGACACCAGTGCATGCCGTAGATCCGGTATACGTAGGCCCGTCCTGCGGGACCGAACATGGCCTGGTTGCGCCGGGTAGCGCCCGTGCGCGTAGCCGCGTGCGAGGCAGGATCGTCGCGCCCTTCGTAGGCCTCGCATTCGACGAGCACACCCACCGTGCGCGTGCCCCCCACGGTGGACACGAGGCGGGTACCCAGCAGCTCACGCGCCACACGGGTCACCGGCCTGTGGAGGAACCCGGGCGGAAACGACGTGGCGAACGGCACCCCCACCCGCCAGGGTGGCCGCCACACGTCCGCTACGGGATCCGGGGAATCAGGTGTCCGCGCGGCTTCGCGAGCCACGACGCCGGCCACCGCCGCGGCGACCGCCCCGATCGGACGAGGCGGACTCGGCGTCCCCGGAGCTTCCACCACCGCCGGCCCGTCGCGTCATGCGCCGCTCGTAGTCGCCTCGCCACGCCTCCAGCACCTGCTCCGCACGCTTCGGGGTGACGGCGGCGCTGATGGCGTCGGGATCGTCCCTCAACACCCGGAACAGCTCGGCGCCGAAGCGCTCCACCAGCGATTCCGCGGTCTTCTCGCCCACGCCCCGGTACCGGTGCGTGAGGTAGCGCACGATGGCGGCCGGATCCGAGGGAAGCCCGAGCGCCGCAGCATCGAAGTCGCCACCGTCGGCAGGAGGCTCGGGCCGGGAATCGCCGGCGTCGTGCCCGCCATCACGGCGAGGGGCGGCGATCTGCCCCTCCAGCAGGAGGGGGAACTGGTCGTCCCCCCGCCGTCGGGTCGAGCCCCGCCGCGGGCCCAGACGAAGACCCGTCTCCGGCAGATCGGAGGGGTCGATCTCCACGACCCTCGGGCCCTCCGAGACCTGCTCCTCGCCAGCCTGCGGCGTGGCGGGCGTCTCGGGAGCGGCCACGACGGGCTCCTCGCGGGGCTCCTCCTCCCGGGCACGGGCCTGTCTCGCGGGTTTCTCGGGCTTCTCCCCGGCACCGTCGAGGGTGACCTCGAAGTTCCCGGCGTCCGTGGGGATCAGCCGGATCACGCTATGGTTGGCGGCCTGTACCAAGAAGCGGCTGAACTTGGCGAAGCCCAGCTCCGCCTCGTCGAAGTCGGCATTCCTGTCCAGGAGCTTGCGCTTCACATCCGAGTCCCGGACCGGATCGCGCCCCTGCTCGCGCAGCTCTTCCAGTGCCTTGGTCAGCTCGTCGTACGCGGCCCTGAGCGGATCCTCTGGAAGAACCTCGTCGGTCTCCGGCTCCTCGTGGGTCACCACCTCCTCGCCTCCCTCGCGACCCGTCGTTTCCCGGCGCCCTTCCCGCTCCCGCCGCTCGCGCCCGCGACCCCTCTCCCGCCGAGCATCTCGATCGTCTCCCTCGTCCCGGCGACCGCGACCCCTGGTTGCGGGGGACACCTCGTACTGGCCGTTGTCCAGCTTGCGCAGCTTCACCAGCCCTCGCGACGAGGCCTCCGTCAGGAACTTCGAGAACTTGCTGAAGCCGATGGAACCCTCGTCGAACGTGGGGTCGAGCTCCTGCATGACCTGCTTGAGCCGGTCGGAGCGCATGACGTCGTCCTTATCGGACATCCGCTTCACGGCTTCCCGCACGAGCACCCAGGGATCCTGGGCCTTCTGATCGGACTCGGTGGTCTTCTTGAGCCCGGTGAGGGTGGTGTACGAGTAGTACTCGTCGCAGTTCTGGACGAGGATGTCCGACGTCGACTCCTGGATGCCAACGCCGATGACGTACTTGCCGTACTCCTTCAGCTTGAGCACGAGGCTCGAGAAGTCCGAGTCCCCCGTGAGCAGGATATACGTCCCGATCTCCGGACGGGTGAAGACCATCTCGACGGCGTCGATGGCCATGCGGATGTCCGTCGCGTTCTTCTTGTTGCTGCCGTAGGCGGGAGCGAAGATCAGGTCGACGGACGCTTCGGAGAGAGGAACGATGTACTGGGGATACCTGCGCCAGTCCGCGTAGGCGCGCTGGACGCTGACCTTCCCCTTGATGACGTCGGAGCCGAGGAGCGTCTTCAGCTCCTTGGAGAGGTCGCTGCGCATACCCATCGTGACGTTGTCGAAGTCGATGAGGAGCGCGGCGTGGGGTGACTCCAAAACCCCCGGGACGACGCCCCCCTGGTGGGGGGCGCGCGCATACGGATTGCTCATTCGCATTGTTCTCGCAGACCGAATTGTGGTGGCCGCGAGACCTCCCCACCTCACGTGCGTCCGGGGACTCCACATGAGGTCGGGGAAGCCTTCCAGGCGCCGACCCTCGACGCCGCGGCGTGCTTCACGCCGGTCGGCTCTCCGTCTGGATCAGTCGGGAGAGCTCGAGACGACGGACCTTCCCCGTCCCAGTCCGGGGGAGCGCATCGTGAAAGCGGACCAGGTCGGGGAGCTTGGACTCCGCGAGCGTCCCGCGGCACCACTCCACCAATTCCTGGCTCGTTACGATCGCCCCCTCTTCCGGGACGATGCAGGCGCAGGTGGCTTCGCCGAGGAGCGGATCGGGAACTCCTACCACCGCCGCCTCCCGTACCGCCGGGTGCGCCACAAGTCGAGCCTCGACTTCCCGGGGGTAGACATTGAAGCCAGCTCTAATGATAACCTCCTTCCGGCGACCGACCAAATGCACGTATCCATCCTCGTCCACGATCCCCAGGTCCCCGGTGAGCAGGTAGCCGTTGGCGTCGAACGTCGTCGAGGTCTCGCCCGGCTGTCGGTGATACCCCAACATCACCCCCGGCCCCTTCACTGCGATCTCGCCCACGCTTTCCACGGGGAGCTCGGAGCCGTCCCGCTCCAGGATTCTCAGCTCGGTACCCGGCAGCGGTCTGCCCACGGTATAGACGCGCTTCTCCTCGGGATCGTCGGGCCGTGACATGCACAGCGTGGAGGACGTCTCGGTGAGGGAATACGCCACCAGCACCGTCTTGCACAGCACGTCGCGTATACGTTTCACGAGATCGTCGCTCACCGGAGCTCCGGAAGCCATGGCCAGCCGGAGTGAGGACACGTCTCGCGGCGTCCGCTGCTGCTCCCGAAGCTCTGCCACGAACGTCGTGGGAACGCCGTAGTGGACCGTCGCCCTGTGCTCCGCGACCAGGTCCAGCGTGGCGCTCGCGTCCGGCTCGTCGTTCAGGACCAGGGACGCACCCGCCAACAAGGTGGAGAGGATCCCGGGGCCCAGCCCGAACACCGAGTAGAGCGCGCTCACCCCCACCACGACATCGTCCGGCACCAGGCCCAGCGCATCGGCGGTGCCCGCCGCCACCGTGACGAGGTTCCTGTGTGACAGCTCCACGCCCTTGGGCTTTCCCGTCGTCCCGGAGGTATAGACGATGGCGAAGAGGTCCGCGGCCGCATCGATGTGCGGGGTCGCGTAGTCACGCCCTCCGCCGGCCGAGAGGAGGTCTCCGTACTGATAGATGCGATCGTCGTACCACAGGTCTTCCTCGCCGACCGTCACGAGATACTGCAGCTCCGGAAGCCGTACGAAGAGCTCCTCGAAGAGCTGGAGGTAGTCCACACCGTACGCCCGCTCGACTGTGACGGCGCACACCGCTTCCGAATGCCGCAGCATATACTGGAGCTCGGTCGGTGTGAGTCGCGGATCCAGCGGCACCGTGACGGCCCCCAGCTTCGCAATGGCGAACATCGCGACGACGAACTCGGGACATACCGGGAGGACCAGGGCGACCCGATCACCGGCCTCCACACCCAGATGCGCCAGTGCCGCGGCCAATGCGTCGGAGTGGCTGTCGACCACGCCGTAGGAGAAGGTGTCGCTGGACGTGCGCAGGAATTCGCGTCCCGGATCGGACGTGGCACGCGTGGCCAGAGCGGATGCTACGTTGAACCCTCGAAAGCGCTCGATGAGCGCCATGACACCTCCCGGTGCGGGATCATCGCGGCGAAAAAATAGGCGACGGACGACACCTCGTCAAACAGATGACAATATCGCCTAAGCATATATATATCAATGGCTTATGGAGCCATCTCCGCGACGCGCGGAGGTGCCCGTCACCTCCTGGACGAGGTCCTCGATCTCGTCCGGCCACACCTCGGAGCTCCATCCATCCGCTTCATGCACGACACCTATGGAGCGCAGGAGGACGAAGCGCGGGCGCCCCTGGCGCGCCTTCTTGTCCACGCCCAGGTACTGAAGGACCTCGGCGGCATCGAAGCGCACGTCCGGAACGGCTCCGAGGCCGAAGCACGCCAGGGCCTCGGTGAGCCGCGCGGACGTGCCGACCTCGGTGACTCCCACGTGCTCGCCCAGACGTGCTTCCAGCACCATCCCGGCAGCCACGGCGGTGCCATGGCTGACGGTGTATCCCGAGGCGGCTTCGATGGCGTGTCCCACCGTGTGCCCGAAGTTGAGGATCTGTCTCACGCCGCTCTCTCGTTCGTCCTCGGTCACGACACGAGCTTTCAGCTCCACGGAGCGGAGCACCGCTGCCATCGTCGCATCGGTGTCCCCGGCCATCAACCTGCCGGCCGCTTCGCACAGGTCGTCGAAGTATGCCGCATCCAGGATGGCCCCGTGCTTGACCGCCTCAGCCAGTCCCTGGGCGCGCTCCTCCGGCGGCAGGGTCCGAACGACGGCGGGGTCGGCCACCACGACACGGGGCGAATGGAACGCGCCGACCAGGTTCTTCCCCTCTTCCACATCGACACCGGTCTTGCCTCCCACCGACGCGTCGATCATGGCCACCGTGCTGGTCGGCACCTGCACGACGGGGATGCCGCGCAGGAACGTGGCGGCCACGAAGCCCGCCAGGTCGCCGGTCACGCCCCCGCCCACCGCCACGACGACGCCGTCCCGGCGGATGCCGGCCCGGAGGAGCGCATCGGTGAGGGCCGACCACTGCTCACGCGACTTGGACGCTTCCCCACGGGGAAAGGTGAAGAGATTCGCCTCGAGGCCGGCGAAGGTACAGGCATCCACCACATCCTTCCCGTAGAGGGAAGCCACGAGGTCGTCCGAGATCACCGCATATCGATGAGCCGGAGCGTATTCCTCGAGGAACTCCGGAATGCGGGCCAGGAGCCCTGCGCCTGCGAGCACGGGATATGATCCCGTCGACGTACGCACCGGGACCGCCCACACGGCGTCCCCTGCGGAGTGCAGGCGCCGTTTCACCGGCCGATGCTCACGGTGAGTGCCACCGAGCGAGGCGCGCGCACGCGCAGAACGGCGGCGGGGCGGCCTCCGGCGGAGATGGCGATGAGGGTAGCGGGTTGGGGAAGCCGGGACAGCGCCGGCGAGACCCGACGGATGAACGAGTCCCGTGCGGCGGGATCCTCCCACACCGTGACCCAGACGAGCCCGCGTGCGCCGTCAGGCGTCTCCACCAGGGCATAGCGGTCGCCACCCCACGGCTTCCAGAAGCCGGCCGGTAGCTTCCCGACGTGCGTCTCCATGAAGACCCCCGCCTCCAGCCGGCCCAGGTCGTCCTCGTGGAGCACGCGCGCACCGGTAACGTCGAGCTTCACATCCACCGGCTTGTCGGAGAGGTCGTGGGTGATCACCTGCTGCGTCGACTGCGGCAGGTAGGGTCCGAACGGGGCCACGCGCTTACCCTTGTTCTTTCGCCAGAGGTCCAGGACGAATCCCGTGCCCGCCACGTAGGGAAAGAGAAGGGACTCCTGGATCACCAGGGGCGCGTGGGCCAGAGCCGGGAACTGCTTCTTCATGGCGTCGACGTTGGGGCGCAGGTCGGCGGTGAAGCCGGGCAGCTTGGAGAGGTCCACCGGTCCGCCCTGCATCTGCTCGGTCATGTACTCGATCATGACCAGGGTCGCCTCACCTTCTATGGCTGCCTCGGCCGCCGTCACCCGGTCGTTGCCGCGGCGGGGATCGGTGAGGGCGTTCAGGTTCACGGTCTGGTCCTGAACCGCGTGAACGAGCTCGTGGACGAGGACGGTCTTGAGCTGGGACTCGGGCTGGTCGTCCATGACGAACAGGGCCGTCGAGTCGGGATCGTAGAAGCCCGCTACTTGCTCGGTGTAGAGAGTCAGAAGGACCGCCCGGAGGTTCAGCGTATCGGGAACGAGGCCCAGGAGAGCGTAGGACTGCACCTTCTCGCGCGCCAAAGCCTCGGGGAGGTCCTGGTCGAGCTTGTGGCGCAGATAGCGCTCCAGCTCGGCGCGATTGCGCTTCTCGATCCTCACGGGTCTGTGGAGCTCCAGGCCGGCGCGGCGCGCGAGGTCGGGAAGCAGCTTGCTGGCCAGGGCGGCGAGGTGGGGATCCGACGATCGGACCAGCGACGTCGACGCCTGGGCTCTGCCGCTGCACGCCGCTCCCGCGAGGATCGCGAGGGCGGCCAGGCCCCGGCGCAAGCTCCTCATCGTCTTCATCCTCCTCGTCTTCATTGGGCAGCCCGCCCCAGAAGCTCCCCCACGTCCAAGACGCTGGGAAAGCGAGACGCAGACCAGCCCGCGGCGCGGGCGATCTCGCTCACGCTCCGCCCGGAGCGGGGATCCCGCCACTCCGGGGCCACGTCCAGAAGGGGGACGACGACGAAGTCACGGGCGTCCCAGCGCGGATGCGGAATCTCCAGGTCTGCATCCGTGACCACCGCATCCCCGACGAACAGGAGATCGACGTCCAGGGTTCGTGGCGCACCGTGATAGGGCCGCGTGCGTCCGGCGCGCTCCTCGAGGGAGCGCGCGAGCCCGAGCAGCTCTCGAGGTGTCATCTCCGAGCGTGCGCGCACGACGGCGTTGAGGTAGTCCGGCTGCGCGGCGCCCCCTTCGGGTGGCGTCCGGTAGACGGCCGAGACCGAGACGCCGACCAGCGTGCTCTCCAGAAAGGTGGCGGCCTGGCGCAACCGATCCAGCGGAGTGTCCAGGTTCGACCCCAAGGCCAGGAGAACCGTGTCCCCGCGCGCTCCGGAGCTCATCAGGCCGACGGGGTCTCCGGCGCCCTGCCGTAACGGTCCTTGAATCGGACCACGTCGTCCAGGTGGGGCGTGGACGCCTCGAGGACGTCGGCATCCGTGACCGCCTGGATGTAGTGCACGGTCCCCGGCCTCACGCGCAGCGAATCGCCAGGTCCCAGCGTGACCTCCGTCAGGTCGTCCACGGAGGGCCCCGCCCACAGTCGGATCTCACCGGCGAGGAGGGACAGCGTCTCATCCTTGACCCGGTGCATCTGAACCGACAGCTGCTCGCCGGCGTTCACATGGAGGATCTTGCCCACGTACAGCTCCGTGTCCGCCCAGATGAGCTCGTGCCCCCAGGGCTTGTCGACCCGCCTGGCTCTCACGGTCATGTCAACCATCGCTGGTGCCGTCCTTGTGGTCCTGAAGAGGGCGTGAAGTCCTGGGGCAGAAGCATCGCCGGCCCCCTGACGGGGGTCAACCCGAGACGTCGCGGGGCCCGGGCACCCGCTCCTCCATGCCGCGCCCGTCCGGGAATCCCTCGCGTGGCCGACCTTCGACCTTGAGGGGCCGCCGCGCCTCGGGCTAGCTTGGGGCGTTCCGCCCACAGCGCAACGCGTGTGGAGCCCTTGCCGTTCCGCCGTGTAGATCGGTGTGGCACCCGCTTTGCAACGTAGAGAGTGGATCGAACTCTCCTGCGGAGACCCATGGCCATGAGGGACACGACGGCGAAGCGCCACGAGCTCGCAGCGTGGCTCATCCAGCGACTCTGGTACCCCCGCGTCTACCTGATCGTGGGGACCTTCTTCGTGGCCGCAGCGGTGGGCGGGTTCTGGGGAACGTGGAAGAACCTCTGCGCCGGCGACGCGTGCCCGTCCATCGCGCAGGTCAAGACGTGGCAGCCCGAGCAGACCAGCAAGCTCTTCAGCGCGGACGGCCAGCTCATCGGCGAGCTCGGCTTCGAGCGTCGGACGCCCGTCTCCATCCACGCCATTCCCGCCTACGTGCCGGAGGCCGTGGTCTCCATCGAAGACAAGCGCTTCTACAAGCACGGTGGCTTCGATCCCCTGGGGATCGCCCGCGCCGTCGTCGGCAAGCTGTCCGGCCACTACATGGGCGGCGGGAGCACGATCACGCAGCAGCTCGCCCGCAACATCTACGACCAGCAGCTCCCCGCGTCCGTGCGCACGGGCTGGGCCGGCTATGTGCGTAAGCTGAAGGAGGTCCAGGTCGCCCTGGAGCTCGAGCGGGCCTACACCAAGGACCAGATTCTCGAAGCGTACATCAACCAGATCTACATGGGACGGGCCGGGTACGGCTTCCAGAGCGCCGCCCGCTACTACCTGGGCAAGAACCTCGCCGACGTGAACCCCGCCGAGGCGGCGCTGCTCGCAGCGATTCTCAATGTGCCCGCCGTATACGATCCCTTCGTGCACCCCGAGAACGCGTTGAGGCGGCGGAACCTCGTCCTAACGAAGATGGCCCAGCAGGGCTATCTGACGAAGGCGGAAGCGGCGCATTGGAAGGAGGAGCCCCTTCCCACCCAGGAGCAGAGCCCCGAGGCCGGGACCAAGGCGCCGTACTTCGTGGAGTGGGTACGCCAGATCCTGGACTCGCGGTTCGGAGACGAGATCTACCGTAACGGGCTGCGCGTCTATACCACGCTGAACGTGAAGATGCAGGCGGCGGCGGAAGCGGCGATGAAGAAGGGGTGGGCGGCCATCGAGGCCGACCCGAACTTCGACCACCCCAAGTACGCGGACTTCGACACCGTCAAGAGCTTCCCCGGGGGAACCCCCTACCTGCAGGGAGCCTTCATCGCCCTGGATCCCGCCACGGGTCAGGTCAAGGCTCTCATCGGGGGCCGCAACTTCGACCAGTCCAAGTTCGACCGGGTGCGGCTCGCCCAGCGACAGGCCGGCTCGTCGTTCAAGCCCTTCGTGTATACGGCCGCCATCGCGTCGGGGATCCCTGCCTCACACATCATCATCGACGGCCCCGTGGTCCTGCCCCAGGTGAGCGGCCAGGACTGGCGGCCCGCGAACTTCGAGAACGAGTTCAAGGGCCCCATGACCCTCCGCGAGGGTCTCTACACGTCCACGAACATGATCGCAATCAAGCTCGGCTGGAACGAGGTCGGCATCCAGACCGTGATCCAGACCGCGCGGCACATGGGCATCCAGACGCCTCTCAGGCCGTATCCGTCCACCACCATCGGCGCCGCGGAGGTCATTCCCCTCCAGATGGCCGAAGCCTATTCGGCGTTTCCCACCCTGGGAACCAAGGTGCGCCCCTTCCCCATCCTCCGCGTGGAGGACAGAGACGGTCACGTGCTCTGGGAACCCCAGCCGGAACGCACGCAGGTCCTGGACAGCCTGGTGTCACGCATCATGGTCTCCATGATGCAGGACGTGATCACGCAGCCCAAGGGCACCGGGCACTACGCCGTGCGCGTTCTCGACGGCCTCCCGGACGCGGTTCCCGCGGCGGGAAAGACGGGGACCACCAACGACGGCACCAACGTCTGGTTCGACGGCTTCACCCCCAACCTGTTGGCCGTGGTCTGGTTCGGAATGGACAACCCCGTGCCCATCTTCAAGCTGGGAAAGGGCAGGAGGCAGGCCACCGGAGGGGGGCTCGCCGCGCCTGTCTGGGGGGACTTCATGAAGCAGGTCTACTACGGCTCGGCGGCCACGGTGGGCCCCGAGAGCACGGACACCACCGGCGTGCTCCCCATCCCCTCCCCCTGGCCGATTCCGTCGGGCCTGGACGCGGTGCTCGTGGATCGCAAGACCGGCAAGCTCGCGTCACGATGGTGTCCGACCGAGGACCAGTACGTCGAGTACTACCTGCCGGGGACGGAGCCCACGGAGTTCTGCGACCGCTCCAGCGGGCGGATCCGGATCCCGCGTTGAGCGCATCCGGCTCGAGGCGCCTGCGTCGTGTGACGCTGGTCTTCGACTCGACGACCGCGGCGCTGTGGGCGGAGGAAGTCGCCAAGGGCGCGGACATACCCGTCGAGGTCGTGCCCGCGCCGGCGGGCGCCGCCGCGAAATGCGACCTGGCGCTGGAAACCACGCCCGGCCGCCTGCGGGAGCTCGAGGCGGAGCTCCAGGCTCAGGGGGTCCCGTACCGGCGCTGGGAGTCCTGAGCCCGAGCCTCAACCCAGGTGGTCGATGCCGCCGGCGGTGACCCGATGGCTCACCAGGGCACGGAGAGGAACCGCGCCATCGGCCCCGATGCGTACGGCCCCGAGGAGCGCCGCTGCCGCGGCGGTCGCCGAGTCCTCGTCCCGGGCGTGAACCGTGCCCAGGGGCTCACCGCGCTCCACTTTCTGCCCGGCCCGCACGGCGAGCTCGAAGCCCACGCCGGAGTCGATGTCCTCGTCCATGCGGAGGCGGCCGCCACCCAGCGCCACCACGCCTTCCCCCAACGCTCTCGGTGCGATGGACTCCACCTGCCCCGTACGGGTCGCCTCCACGACTCGCCGGACCGGGGCCGTGCACAACTGGGCCGGCCGGTCCACGACGGACGCGTCGCCACCCTGTGCCTCCACCAGCTTGCGGAAGCGCTCGAGCGCGCGCCCGGAAGCCAGCACCTCGCCCGCCCGGTCCCGCGCGTCGGAGGCGCGTCCCGGACCTTCGGCCAGGCGAAGCATCTCGGCCGCCTCATCCACCACCAGCTCGGTGAGGTCCTTCGGCCCCCCGCCCCGGAGGCACTCGATGGCCTCGGCTGTCTCGAGACCGTTTCCGATGGCGGAGCCGAGAGGCCGGTCCATGGCCGTCAGCAGTGCCACCGTGGCCAGGCCCTCGCGGGTGCCCAGCTCCACCATGGTGCGGGCCAGCTCCAGGGCGCGGTCCTCCTCGGGGATGAACGCACCGCCTCCGACCTTCACGTCCAGGACGAGACCGGTCAGCCCCTCCGCCAGCTTCTTGCTCATGATGCTGGCGGCGATGAACGGAAGGATGGGGACGGTGCCCGTGACGTCGCGAAGGGCGTACAGGCGCCGGTCCAGGGGAGCGATCTCCTCGGTCTGACCGATCATCGCGCAGCCCACCTCTTCCAGCACCCTCCGGAACTCGTCGAGGCCGAGACGCGTCCGGAAGCCCGGAATCGCCTCGAGCTTGTCCAACGTGCCGGTGGTGTGCCCGAGGCCCCGACCCGACATCATGGGCACGAGGATGCCCAGCTCCGCCGCCAGGGGGGCCAGGACGAGGGAGACCTTGTCCCCCACGCCCCCGGTGGAGTGCTTGTCGACACGCGGCCGTCCCAGGTACGACAGATCCAGTGACGAGCCGGATCCGACCATGGCCCCCAGGAGCGCGGAGGTCTCGTCGTGATCGAAGCCACGGAAGTAGACGGCCATCAGGAAGGCGGCCATCTGATAGTCCTGAACCCCGCCTTCCAAGAAGGCCTCCAGAAAGTCCTGGAGCTCCTCCGGCGCCACGCTCCCGCCGTCGCGCTTCCGCTCTATGATCCTGGTCGGGATCACCCCCGCCCCTTTCCCCACCGCATCCGTCCTGCGGCGGCCCATCTCCCCGACCTGCGGGCGCTGGAGGCGCGCGTCGGGCCGTCCTCCCCCCGGAAGCTCAATTGGCGAACTTGCCCCGAGCCCCCCGAATGGCCTCGTCCACCTTTCCCTTCACGTCCTGGGCGAGATCATCCCAGCGATCCGTCGCCGAATCCCTGAGACCTACCGCCGCCCGGCGGATGCGACGCCGGGTTCGGCGACCGCTGTAGGGAGCCGTGAGCAGGGTGATCCCTGCTCCGATGACGGCCCCCAGCGCCAGTCCGGACAAGAAGCTGAAAACGCGGTTTTCGTCGTCGTAGTCCATACGTTGTCCTCACGATCTGTCTGGCGGCTGGCGGGACGCCTCCCGTTCGGCTGCGGCCCGTTGTACGTATATTAGCGGACGTTGGAAGGACCGACGAGACAGGAGGACGGATGGACGTGAAGGCTGGTGACTGCCGGGAGGTCGTCGTGCCGGTGTCGGTCTTTGCGGCGCTGCGTCGCGAGCTGGCGGAGCAGCCCGGCCCCCTTCGCACCATCCAGGCTCTGCACGCCGCCGGATACGCGGCGGGCCTGGAAGCGGCCGCGGGCTTTCCGGCGAGCGCGGGAGAGGACGTCGGGGCGATTCGGGAGGATGCCTTCTGGGAGCGCGTGACGACGTTCTTCAGCCGCCGGGGCTGGGGAACGCTCTCACGGGACGGGTCCTCCGAGGTCGTGGGGATGCTCACCAGCGACGACTGGGTGGAGTCCGCCGAGGTCCCGGACGGTGCGGCGGGGCATGTCTCTTGCTCCTTCAGCACGGGCTTCCTCTCGGGTTTCCTCTCGCGGCTTTCCGGAGGTCGTATGGCGGTGCTGGAGGTGACATGCCGTGGCCGGGGCGACGGGCGTTGCACCTTCGCCTTCGGCTCCGAGTCGGCCGTCCACGAGCTGTACGGCCGATTGCTGGAAGGAAGCGGGCTCCAGCAGGCCCTCGCCGACCTCTGACGGAGCCCCGGGGCCTCTTCTTGCGTGTGCTGGGCATCGACTACGGGGAGCGCCGCATCGGCCTCGCGGTGACCGACCCCACCCGGACCATCGCCTCGCCTCTGGACACGCTCAAGCGTCGCGCCGGAAAGCGTCCACCCCTATCGCGGCTGGCGGAGATCGCCCGTGACCTCGAGGTGGAGGCGCTGGTGGTGGGGCTCCCCCTCGACCTCCAGGGCAACGAGACGACGTGGTGCCGGGAAGTGCGAGCCTTCGGAGACGCTCTGGCGAGTCGGCTCGACGTTCCGGTGACGTACGTCGACGAGCGGCTCACATCGGTTCAGGCCACGCGCGCGGTTCGCTCCGTAGGCCTGGGCAAGAAGGAGAGGGAGCGCAAGGAGCGGGTGGATGCCGGCGCGGCCGCCCTCATCCTCCAGGCCTGGTTGGATCGGGGGCTGGCATGATCCGAAGGCACCTCGCCGCGGGACTGATGGTGATGCTCCTCGCCGGCTGCGGACACCGCGCCGGCGGCCCGCCCACGGGAACCACGGTGGAGCTGACCGTGCCCGAGGGCGCGTCCTTCTCCACGGTGGCGGATACGCTTAAGAGTCGTGGATTGATCGGATCCCCTGGCCTGTTCAGCATCTACGGGCGGATGCGCGGGGACGACCATCGAATCCGTGCCGGCAGGTACGCCCTCGCCGTAGGGTCGTCCTGGACCGACATCCTCGACACGCTGGTCAACGGGCGGGTGCTTACCGAGGCGGTGACCATCCCCGAGGGGTTCCGCCTGACACAGATCGCCGCACGCCTGGCTCCCGTCGTGGAGCAGCCGGCCGACTCCGTCCTGGCCCAACTGAGCGAGCCTGGTGCGGATAGCCTCCTGCGCGTGCCGGGTCCGGGTCTGGAGGGATACCTCTTTCCCGACACGTATCTGTTCGCGCCCGGCGTGGACGTGGGCACGGTGGCGCGTGCCATGGTGGCGCGCTATCACGCCTTCTGGACCCCCCAGCGGCGCGCTCGCCTGGACTCGCTGGGCATGACGGAGCGTCAGGTCGTCACGCTCGCGTCCATCGTGCAGGCCGAGGCGCGTGTGGTCACGGAGATGCCGCGAATCGCCAGCGTATACGACAACCGTCTGCATCGGGGAATGCTCCTGGACGCCGATCCGACGGTGATGTACGCGCTGGGAGGTCAGCGCGAACGCCTCCTCTATGCGGCCATCGACTCCGTGGCGGACAGCCCGTACAACACGTACCGCCACCGCGGGCTGCCCCCCGGCCCCATCGGGGCGCCGGGTGAGGCGGCCCTGGAGGCGGCTCTGCACCCGTCCGGGGAGTCCTACCTGTACTTCGTCGCCCGTCCGGATGGCACCCATGTGTTCTCCCACACCCTGGCGGAGCACAACCGCAACGTCGCCAGGTACCGGCGCGAGCAGGCCAAGGAGCGTCGAGAGAGGCGCAGGGCTTCGTCGGCGGGCCACCCTGGATGATCTCCGCGGACGTCGAGGAGCGGCTGCGGCTCGTGGTCGTCACCGACGCGCCTCTGGCGGCTCCCCGCACCGTCGAAGAGGTCGTGGCGCGGGCCCTCGAGGGCGGTGCTCGAGCGGTCCAGCTCCGCAACAAGGGGGACAGCGCGGGGGACATCCTCGCGCTGGGACGGACACTGCGCACGCTCACGCGCGCCGCAGGCGCCCTGCTCTTCGTGAACGACCGCCTGGACGTCGCGTTGGCTGTCGACGCCGACGGTGTCCACGTAGGCCCCGAGGACCTCCCGGTGGCCGCGGTGCGCGCGGTGAGCCCGCCCGGGTTCCTGGTGGGGCGGTCCGCCCGGGATCCCGATGTAGCCCGCCGTGCGGTCCGCGAGGGAGCCGACTACATCGGATGCGGCTCCGTATACCCGACCTCCACCAAGACCGACGTCGGTGACATCATCGGCCTGGAGGGGCTCGGGCGCGTAGTGGAGAGCGTGGAGGTCCCCGTCCTCGCCATCGGCGGCATCACCGCCGAGCGCGCGTCGGATGTGGCGGCCACGGGAGCGGCCGGGATCGCAGCAGTGGGCGCGGTCATGCGTGCGGCGGATCCCGCTGCTGCGGCCCGGGCGTTCCTCGCTCCCTTCCACCGCTGAGGCGGAGGCAGCAGCTTTCGAGCAGGCCCCGCGGCGCCCGACTGTCCGAGCCTGCCGGGCCGGGAGGGTACCCTGGTGCAGGTGCCTGCCGTCACGACCCACCTCATGTGGTCGATCGCCGGCGTGCTGGCCGTCATCGACCTCGCCTTCGTCACGGTTCTGTCGCTCCGGGTGCGGCCTCCCTGGCCGCCTCGGCTGGCCCCGGTCCTCCTGGCCGTCGGAGCCCTCTCGTTCGCCGCGCTCTTCACGTGGGCGTTTCGGAGCTACTGGGACTCGTGCTATGCGGCGGCGTTACCCACCGCGATGAAGGCCCTCGCACCCCTGCTGGGCGCGGTTCTCGGTGCGCTTGGCTGGGTGTTCTGGTGGCTGGCACGTCGTCCGGGACGGGGAGCCGTGCCGCTCTTTCTCCTCCTCGGTGCGGCGGAGTCGATCCCCGGCCACCTCAATGCCATCTACCGGTTCGATCTGCTGGAGCGGTGCCCGTTGATCCAGGGCATCTCACCCGCGTCCGCGCTGGTCTTCGGGCTCGTCGAGTTCGGCTTCTACTGGTCGGTCGTCCTGACGGCGTCGAACGTGGTGGCGCGACTCCTCGACTGAGGGAAGACGAGGTCCCGGGAAACGAGCGAACCCCCCGCGTCGACAAGAGGCGACACGGGGGGTTCGAAGAGAAGTCGGCGGCGACGTACTCTCCCACCAGGCTGCCCCGGCAGTACCATCCGCGCGGTGAGGCTTAACGGCCGTGTTCGGGATGGGAACGGGTGT
>JAJDNC010000044.1 GCA_022340865.1 Gemmatimonadota bacterium | reverse complement strand
GGATCAGCGCTTCTTCCTGCCGGAGCTCATGTTCGCCGCCCGGGCCATGAAGGAGGCGCTGGCCCTCATCCGGCCCCTCCTCTCGGACCGAGGCGTCCCGCCCCGGGGACGGGTGGTCATCGGCACCGTGTCCGGCGACCTACACGACATCGGCAAGAACATCGTCGCGGCCATGCTGGAAGGGGGCGGCTTCGCCGTCCACGATCTCGGGACCAACGTCTCGCCGGCCGCCTTCGCCCGGGCGGCCCTGGAGGACGGCGCGGACATCGTGGGGCTGTCGGCCCTGCTCACCACCACCATGCCCGTCATGCGGCAGGTCGTGGCGGAGCTCGTCCGGACCGGCACCAGGGAGCGGGTGAAGGTCATGGTCGGGGGCGCGCCCCTCACGGAGCGCTTCGCCGGGGAGATCGGTGCCGACGCCTACGCCGACACGGCGGCTCAGGCGGTGCGCACGGCCCGGGCGCTGTTGGGTCTGGACGCGGGGCCGACGGAGCCGGCGGGTCCGGACGCGGACAGCGCCGCCTCCACCCCGGTGGCGGCGGCGGATTCCCGGGAAGGCGTCGCGGCCGAACCCGTCGCGCCGGGTCGCCGACGTCCCTGGGGCGAGCGGCCGGCCCGGGGAGCCGACGCGGACCCGGAGGTGTCGCCCCGTGATCTGGTGAAGCAGACCCTGGACTTCCGGGCTCCCCACCGCCTTCCCCGGCAGATCTGGGTCCTCCCCTGGGCCCGTACCCGCTATCTCCGGGAGCTGGCCGCCATCGAGGACGCGTTCCCTCAGGACATCACCACCGTCCCGGTGCCGTGCAGCGAGCCGGTGCCCGGAGGAAGCAACGCCCACGACGTGGGCATCGTCGTGGACGCCTGGGGGTGCGAGCTCGAGAACCTCCAGGACGGCGACATCGGCCAGGCGAAGAGACCCCAGGTCCACGACTGGGCCGAGGCGGACACGGTGCGCTTCCCCAGGGAGCGCCTGGCCATCGACGAGGAGCAGGTCCGCACCTTCTGCGCCGGCACCGACCGGTTCGTCATGGCGGGGACCTGCCCCCGTCCCTTCGAGCGTCTCCAGCTGCTGCGAGGCTCGGAGAGCCTCTACCTGGACCTGAACCGACCCCCGGCGGGGCTGCTGTCGTTCATGGAGCGGCTCCACGCCTTCTACGTGGAGGAGCTGGAGCTCTGGGCCCGCACGGACGTGGACGCACTGGTCTTCATGGACGACTGGGGAAGCCAGCGCTCCCTGCTGGTGGCGCCGGAGCTCTGGCGGGAGCTCTTCAAGCCCATCTACGCCGAGTACGTGTCCATCGCCCACGCCCACGGCAAGCACATCTTCATGCACTCCGACGGCTGGATCACCGAGATCATCCCCGACCTCGTCGAGATCGGCCTGGACGCGCTGAACAGCCAGGTGTCCTGCATGGGGGTGGAGGAGCTGGGCCGCCGCTTCGCCGGCGAGATCACCTTCTGGGGAGAGCCGGACCGGCAGCAGCTCCTTCCCGGTGCCACTCCGGCGGAGATCGCCGACGCGGCGCGGAGCATGCGCGCCGCCTTCCACCGGAGCGGGGGCTTCATCGCCCAGTGCGAGTTCGGGCCCGGAGCCCGCCCGGAGAACGTCCAGGCCTACTTCGCTGCCCTGGCCGAGGGCGGCGCATGACCATCTTCGGACTCCACCCCGTCGACGTCGCCATCCTGGCCGTGTACGCCGGCGTCGTGATCTGGATCGGCCGCTGGGTGGGCCGGAGGGTCAAGGACCAGGCGGACTTCTACATCGCCGGCCGGAAGCTGGGGAAGCTCTACCAGTTCTTCCTGAACTTCGGCACCTCCACCGACGCCAATCAGGCCGTCGGGGTCTCCCGGGAGATCTATCGCGAGGGCCTCGGGGGGATGTGGATCCAGTACCTCGTCCTCTTCCTCACCCCCTTCTACTGGTTCACCACCGCGCTCTTCCGGCGCGCCCGCCTCATCACCACGGGCGACCTCCTGGAGGAGCGCTTCAACAGCAAGTTCCTGGGCGGGGCCTTCGCCGCGTTCACCCTGGTCATGGTGTGCCTGGGAGGCGGCGCCGCCTACATGGTGGCGGGCAAGACCATGATGGCCCTCACCCCCAAGCCGGAGAGCGCGTACACCGTGGCGGAGGCCCGCTCCGTCGCTCAGTTCCACGAGCTCCGCCAGCTGGAGTCGCACCTGGCGGAGGGGCTGTCCCCCCAGCAGATGGCCCGGTACGAGGACCTCCACGATCGCGAGAAGAAGGGGGAGCTCCGGGGGATGATCTCGTACACGAACCCCGTGGTCTTCTATGTCGGATACGCGGTCATCGTCGCCCTCTACACCATGATGGGAGGGTTCGAGGCAGCCGCCATGTCCGATGCCCTCCAGGGGGTGCTCATCATCGTGTTCTCGGTGATGCTCATCCCGTTGGGGTTGTCGAAGCTGGGAGGCTTCGCCGGACTCCACGCCAAGGTGCCGGACTACATGTTCTCCCTCTTCGGCTCGGCGGCCACCAGCGAGTACGCCTGGTACACGATCCTGGGGATGGTGGTGGCGAACCTGGTGGCCATCGTGGCGTCGGCTCCCATGATGCCCACAGCGGGCTCCGCCAAGGACGAGATGACCGCGCGCCTGGGCATGCTGGGCGGGATGTTCTTCAAGCGGTTCATCATGCTCTTCTGGGCCCTGGCGGGGCTCATGGCCATCGGCCTGTACGGGGGCACGCTGTACGACCCGGACCTCATCTGGGGGGTGATGACCCGCAGCCTCCTCTTCCCCGGCGCCATCGGCCTCATGCTGGCGGGGGTGCTGGCGGCCAACATGTCCTCCCTGGACGCTCTCTCGGTGAGCAACTCCGCCCTCTTCGTCCGCAACATCTACCAACCCCTGGTGACGGGCCGCTCGGACAAGCACTACATCGGCGTGGGCCGTGTGGTCATCGGCGTCATCCTGGTGAGCGGCATCGTGGCGGCGGTGTGGGCAAAAAACCTCCTGACCCTCTTCCAGTACTTCATCTCCCTGCCGGCGGTGTTCGGCGCCGCCATCTGGCTGAGCTTCATCTGGCGACGTCTCACCAGGACCGCGGTCATCATCCAGGTGGTCCTCGCGTTCACCGTGTACGCCGTCATTCCCAACGTCTTCCCCCTCATCCCCGCCATCCGCAGCCACCCGGCCTTCGTGGTCCAGACCAGGCCCAGGGACGTGACGGTGGTGACCGGCGCCCTCGACGCGGACGTGGCGGCGGGCAGGGCGTCGGCGGTGGGGCAGACCATCCACAAGATCAAGCACATCCCCGCCCAGGGAGTCTTCTTCGAGAACGTGGTCCGCACGAACCCCGACGACCCGAGCTCCGCGCTGGAAGGCCAGGGGAGGTTCGAGGCCGAAGCCTGGATCATCAGCTGGTTCGGCGTGGACCTCACCCGCTGGTCCAAGGCCCAGCTGGTGGCGGCCCGGTTCTTCTTCGACGCCTTCTTCCCCTTCGTCCTCCTCTTCGCCATCAGCCCCTTCACCCGCCCGGAGGACTCCGAGCGCCTGGATCGCTTCTTCGGCAAGCTCCACACACCGGTGCAGCCGACGCGGGAAGAAGACGATGCCGCCGTGGAGCACGCCGCGGTCCACCCGGAGATCTACGAAGACAAGAAGCTCTGGCCCGGATCCCAGTGGGAGATCCTGAAGCCGGCCTGGCTCGACGTGGTGGGCTTCGGAGGAAGCTGCCTCTTCGTCCTGTTGATCCTGGCCCTGCTCTACATCATGGCAGGGTTGGGCTCCTAGCACCTCGCATCAAGGGAACGATTCCATGCTCTCGTCCGTCTCGCAGAAAGCACGCTCCGGCCTCGTCATGCTCGTGGTGGCGTGTGCCTTCCTGTCCCTTCCGCAGGCAGTCCGCGGCCAGGGGCGGGCCCGACTGCTGGAGTTGGCCAAACAGGCGTACCAGAACGGGCTCACCGGCACGCCCGCCAGCGTGCAGAGCTGGGAAAGGACGTTCAAGCCCACCCCGGAGTGGGGGTACACGCCGCCGGGAGCGCCGCCCTACATGGCGCGTCTGTCCGCCATGCTGTACAAGCAGACAGGAGACGAGGCCTACGCCCGCGAGGCCATCAAGTGGCTGGTGGCCGAGCCCACGTATCTGAAGTACTTCCCCGAGTCCATGCGCCACTTCCGGCCGGACTATGTCGATGGGGTGCCGCCCCTCACGAACTTCTTCGAGGCCCCGTACTACATCGGCGCGTACCTGCTGGTGAAGGACAGTCCCTCCATGACCGCGGCGGACCGGCGGACCATCGAGAACAGCATCTCGGAGTCGCTGAACTACATCTTCAAGTACCCCGAGTGGGGTCCCATGAACCGGGCCATGCTCCGGGCGTACGCCCTGGAGCTGGGGGTCGAGGCCATGCCGGAGAGCCCCGACGCGCCCCGGTGGAAGAAGATGTCACGGGTCCTCGCCTCGGACAGCTGGGAGCACTGGGACGAGGAGGACGCCAAGATGTACCACTCGGTCTGGTTCCTCACCGTGCTGCGCTACGCCGACGCCGTGGGAGACTCTTCCCTGTACCAGCACCCCACGGTCCAGTACTACTTCGACTACTTCACCCACCTCCTGGACCCCACCGGGAACGTCCCGCAGTTCGGGGATGCCCGCTACCACTCCAACTGGTCGTGGTACGTGGCCATCCTCGAGCGGGGTGCCACGGTGTACCACCGCGCCGACTACCGGTGGGCGGCACAGAGGATCTTGAACGCCAACCTGCCCGCGAACGGGCGCATCGGCACCGGCGACGGCATGAACCTCCTGGACGCCTACCTCTGGTCCGAGGACGGCCCCGCCAGCCCTCCGCCGGCGAGGAGCGAGGACGTCATGGAAGACCTGGTGGGCAAGAAGATCGTCTTCCGTGACGGGTACGACGCCAACGCCAACTACCTCTTCCTGAACTACCGGGACGAGGGGACCTACGACCGTATGCCCCGGGACTTCCTCCGCCACACCATCCCCGCGGAGGAGGAGAAGCAGGTCCACGGGCACTCGGACGAGAACGCCATCAACCTGCTCATGAGCAAGGGCTCCGTCCTCCTGGACGACGGCGGGTACCGGCCGGAGCTGCCCTCGGGCCCCAACGGGGAGGACCGGGCGGACTACTTCCACAACCGCCTGGTGTGGCGCATGGGCAAGGTGGGCCGGGACCAGTCCATCTGGGACTTCATCCGGAACGCCGGCAGCTACGAAACCGTGGAAACCGAGAAAATCGACTTCCTCCGGGGAGACGGCTTCGACATGTCCCGGACCCGGGTGACGGACCGGCACCACGGAGTTCAGCAGGACCGCGTCATCACCTGGCTGAAGAAGGAGAACGTCTGGGTCGTCTTCGACATCGTGAAGTTCCTGCAGACGGGCTACTACACGATGGCGGACCTGTGGGACGCCACCACCATCCTGGACCACGGGGACGACTACTACGTCACCGCCATCGACACCATCGCCGGTCACCCTCAGAAGATGGGCACGGCGCTGCGCATCGACATGCCGAAGATCGGACCCCGCAGGGAAGGCACCTTCCCGCTCATGCGAAACGGCGACAAGAACATCGCCGTCTACGAGGCGCTCGGGAGCCACTACCTGGCCGGACAGGTGGAGACCTTCGTCACCGTGCTGACGCCGGTGCCCAGGGCCGATATCTCCCGGTCTCCCGTGAAGAGCGTCCGGGTGGTGCAGACGCCCCAGGAGCGGCGCGGGATCGGCGTGGTGCTGACGGTGGACGGCAGCGAGATCCTGGTGGCGGCCAAGACCGACCTGGACTACGGGATCCTCACGGCCAATGTCCGTCCCCGCTACACGTGGGCCTCGGGACGGGTGGACTACGGCCCCTTCGCCACCGACGCCGACTTCTTCCTGGCCCGCACCACCGGCGACACGGTGAGCTGGGCCGCCACCAACATGGTGGGCGTCCGCTACCACGATCAGGAGCTCTTCGCGGCGCCGTCGAGCACGTACACCCTGCAGCCCGACGACCTGAGCAGCACCGGGAAGGGGCCACCCAAGTGGCGGTACTGGAGCGGGACGGCGGAGGTGAAGAAGTAGGATGACCGCGGGCACTTTCCTCCGCAGCGGCATCCCGGGCCTGGACGACCTGGTCCGCCTGGTGGGTGGCTTCCTGGTGGCCGACATCCGGGAGATGAACATCGACGGAGGGGTCGTACGGGGGTTCCGCACCCCCGACGCTCCCTCCCTCTGGATCCGCGATCATGCGGACATGCTGCGCACGGGACGCTACTTCCTCGACGACGTCACCAGCGCGGTGCAGCATTTCGCCGACACCCAGTCGGCCACCGGACGCATCTTCGACTACGTCTGCACCGAGCCCGAGAAGCTCCCCTGCGAGCGTGAGAACTGGACCAAGTACGTCCGGGTGCCGGTGGAAGCCGACGTGGAGTACCGCTTCGTGCAGGGGGCGTTCGCCGCGTGGCAGGCTTCCGGGGACGACGTCTGGATCACGGCCCTCCTCCCCAGCATGGAGCGGGCGCTGGAGTACATCGTCGGCCACCCCTGGTACTGGGACGGAGCCTCCGGACTGGTGAAGCGCGCGTACACCATCGACACCTGGGACTTCGCGTACACTGCCGGGCGCCACGACTGGCTCCAGTTCCAGGTCGACGAGCACACCTTCTGGGGCATCCTCCACGGCGACAACAGCGGGTACTACCACGCCTTCAAGATCATGGCATACCTGCTGGACCGCTTCGGGCAGCCCAGAGGGGCCCGGACGTGGGAGGAGCGGGCGAACGGGCTGCGGGAGCGCATGAACGCCCTCTGCTGGAACGGCCGCTTCTACACCCACTTCGT
>JAJDNC010000094.1 GCA_022340865.1 Gemmatimonadota bacterium | reverse complement strand
CGCGCACGCGAAGGTGGCGCCTCCCACCGAGGCGGTGGGCGACCTGGCCCTCAACCCCACGGGTCGGGGGTTCCCCGAGGTGAGCGCCTCGTTCACCGGGGCCTCGGACTCCGCCGCCCAGGCCGTGGACGGCCGCATCGCGTTCACGCGCTACTCCCGGGACCGGTGGACGGCCTACGGCTCGCCCCACGCCGAGGACTGGCTCGCCGTGGACTTCGGCGCCCCCCGGCGCGTCGGCCGCGTGGAGCTCTACCTCTACGGCGACGGCGGAGGCATCGCGGCCCCCGCCGCGTTCCGCGTCGAGGTGTGGGACGGAGACGGGTGGCACCCCGCCGCCGAGCGCGCGCGCGATCCCACCCGACCCACGGCGTGGGCCGTGAACACGGTGCTCCTCCAACCGGTGCAGGCGTCGAGGGTGCGCGTGGTGTTCACCCACGCCCTGCCGGCCGTCACCGGGGTCACGGAGATGAGGGTGTTCGGTCCGGACCAGGATGGACCCGCTTGACCTTCGAGCCCCGGCCCGGGTATACGTGACCGCTCGCCCTTGCTGATGCCTACCCCATGCCGGAGATGGAACCCATGAGCCCGAGGATCCCGTTCGCACTGGCCGCAGCGGTCGCCGTCGCGGCGACGGCCCCGCCCGCCGCCACCGCCCAGAGTACCTTCGAGGGCGTCGTGACCTTCCAGATGGGCAACGGCCCCCTCGGTCCGCAGACCATGCGGTATTCGGTGAAGGGCAAGAAGCTCCGCATGGACATCTCCGCCCAGGGCATGGACTTCTACGAGCTCTACGACGCCGCCACCCAGACCCAGGACATGGTGATCCCCATGCGCCGGATGTACACGGAGCGCAAGGTCGACGCCGCGGCGGTGGTGGACTCGACCGTGGGCAAGGGCAAGGTCAAGTGGACCGGGAAGAAGGAGACCATCGCCGGGCACGAGTGCGAGCACGCCGACATCACCGTCGCCGACGGCAGCACCGCGGATCTGTGCCTGGCCAGGGACCTGGGCGCGTTCCTGTGGCTGCAGCGGGGTCCCGGGGGCCGGGGCGGGCCCGGCATGGGCGGCTGGCAGGATCAGATCGGCCAGACGTTCCCGCTCAAGGTGATGCGGGACGGCAAGGTGGTCCTGCTCGCGACGCACGTCGAGAAGAAGGCCCTGGCGGACTCGGTGTTCGCCGTGCCCGCCGGCTATCAGAAGATGGGGATGCCCGGACGGGGCGGCGGCAGGTAGCGGGAGGACGCGGGTCGTCGCCACGTTGACCGGGTTCCGTGGCGATGCGCCACGTCCCCGCGTCTGAGTCCGGGTCCCCCATGGCACGCCGTCCGCGCATCCTCATCGTCCGGCGCCGCTACCTCGGCGACACCGTGCTGATGGAGCCCTTCGTGAGGAACCTCCGCGCCCACTGGCCGGACGCGTGGATCTCCATGGTGGTGGACACCCCCTACGTGGGCATCCTCGCCGACGTCGGGGAGCTGGACGAGATCGTCGAGATGCCGGTGGGGCGCCTGGGCTTCGCCGGGCATCTCCGGCGCTGGGGACGGGCCCTGCGCGCGGTGGCCGCGACCCCCTACGACCTGGTCTTCGACCTGCAGCGCAACGAGCGTGCACAGCTTCTCGTTCTCCTCGGCCGCGCGGGGCGGCGCGTCACCATGGCCCCGCCGGGGAGGCCGCTCCGACGCCGGCGGCTCTACACGGACGTCCTGGAGGCCGCGCCCGGGGACGAGGCCGGCCTGCACACCGTGGACCTCAACAACCGGCTCCTGGAGGCGGTGGGCGTGCCGACGCCCCACCGGGCACCCGTGCTTCCCGTCCCGGAGGCTGAGAGGGCCACGGCCCAGGCCATCCTCCACGAGAGCTCCGGCCGGGGCGGTCCGCTGCTGATGGTCCATCCCGGGTCCGGCGCCGAGGCCCGCCGGTGGCCGCCGGCCGGCTTCGCCCGGGTCGCCGACCACGCCGCGTGCCGACACGCCGCCGAAGTGGTGGTCGTGGCGGGACCGGGAGAGGAGGCGCTGGCCGGCGCCGTCGTGGAGGCGATGACCGAACGGGGGAGGGTGATCCAGGCGCCCGGGAGCCTGCGCACCCTCGCGGCTCTCCTGGCCGAGGCGGACCTGTTCCTCTGCAACGACAGCGGTCCCATGCACGTCGCCGCAGCCGTGGGCACACCGGTATGCGCCCTGTACGGCGCCGAGAGCGACGTGACCTGGGCGCCCCTGGGCACCCCCCGCGCGGCGGGCCACAGGACGTTGCGGCCGAGCCTTCCGTGTGGCCCGGCGTGCGTGGACGGGGAGGCGTGCGTGCCCGGGGACCTCATGCGCATGCACTGCATCCGCAGGATCCCGGAAGAGGACGTCCTGGACGCGGTGGACGGACAGCTCGGGAGCCTCTCGGGGTCCCGCCCCCCGCCCTCGGCAGGTACCCCGCTCCGTTGACTCGCCTGCCGCCGGTCCCACTATTAGGCACACTGTGACATGATGTCGTCCGCGTGCGCGCGAGCCGCAGGCGAGCCTCCTGTCCGGCGGCACTACCGCAGCCGCCGTGGCCTGCCCCGGAGAGGTCGCCTCTCCATCTCCGACCGGCTCGTTGGGGAGGAGTCTCGTCCCGGCTCCCGCGCCGTCGCGAGGAGAAAGATATGCCCCACAATCGAGGATCCCGGAGCCGGCCGGGGCTGGAAGCCCACGGCATCCGCCACGTCGGCAACGCATGGTGGAACCTGTCCACGCCCGAGCTCTACGAGCACGCCGTCCGCCGTCACGAGGGGCTGGTGGCCCACCTGGGCCCCCTGGTGGTGCGCACGGGGCAGTACACGGGTCGCTCTCCCAAGGACAAGTACGTGGTGCGGGAGCCGTCCAGCGAGAACGACGTCTGGTGGGGAGAGGTGAACCAGCCCTTCGAGCCGGAGCGCTACAACTCCCTCCGGGCCCGTCTCACCGCCTACTACCAGGGCCGGGATCTCTACGTCCAGGACTGCTACGTGGGCGCCGATCCGACCTACCGCCTCCCCGTCCGCATCGTGACCGAGGCGGCGTGGCCCAGCCTCTTCGCCCGGAACATGTTCATCCAGATCCGGGACCCGGAGGAGCTGGCGGCGCACGAGCCCGAGTTCACCCTCCTCCACGCCCCGGGCTTCACCGCCAGCCCCGAGGAGGACGGGACCAACTCCGAGGCCTTCGTCCTCCTCCACTTCGGGAAGAAGGAGGTCATCATCGGAGGGACCGCCTACGCGGGCGAGATCAAGAAGGCCATGTTCACGATCATGAACTTCCTCCTCCCCCCCCGGGGCGTGCTCACCATGCACTGCTCCGCGAACTACGGGCGGGACGAGAACGACGTGGCGCTCTTCTTCGGCCTCTCGGGGACGGGCAAGACGACCCTCTCCGCCGATCCCCGCCGGACCCTCATAGGAGATGACGAGCACGGCTGGAGCGACGAGGGCGTGTTCAACTTCGAGGGCGGATGCTACGCCAAGTGCATCCGTCTCTCGCCGAAGGGGGAGCCGGAGATCTACGAGACCACGCGGCGCTTCGGCACGATCCTGGAGAACGTGGCCATGGATCCCCGCACCCGGAGGCTGGACCTGGACTCCGACGCGCTGACGGAGAACACCCGGGCCTCGTATCCCATCTCCCACATCCCCAACGCCACGCGCAGCGGGAGGGGAGGCCACCCCAACCACGTCGTCATGCTCACCGCGGACGCCTTCGGGGTGCTGCCGCCGGTGGCCCGCCTGAGCCCGGAGCAGGCCATGTACCACTTCCTCTCGGGGTACACGGCGAAGGTCGCCGGAACCGAGCGAGGGGTGACGGAGCCGAAGGCCACGTTCAGCGCCTGCTTCGGCGCTCCCTTCATGGCGCTGCGTCCCTCGGTCTACGCGGGACTCCTGGGCAAGAAGGCCGAGGAGCGGGACGTGAAGCTATGGCTGGTGAATACGGGGTGGAGCGGCGGCCCCTACGGAGAGGGAGAGCGCATGAAGCTGGCCCATACCCGGGCCATGGTGGACGCCATCCTCGCCGGCGTTCTGGAGGACGTGCCCACCCGCGAGGATCCCGTCTTCGGGCTCCGGGTCCCCGAGTCGTGTCCCGACGTGCCGTCGGAAGTGCTGGACCCGAAGGTCACCTGGAAGGACGGGGATGCGTACGACGCGCAGGCACGGAAGCTGGCCGGCATGTTCACGGCCAACTTCAAGGCCTTCGAGGAGCGCGTATCCGACAAGGTGAAGAAGGCGGGGCCCAGGAACGGATAAGATGCGAGAGGAGAGGACGGACACGATGGGAACGGAGTCACCCGACGGCACGACGGCCCTCGCCGACGGGGGCGGCGCCGACACGAATGACCCCGTTCGTCGGTTCCTCACCCATGTCGACGTGACGGCGCTGGTCCCCTTCGTGCTCATCGGCATCCTTGTGATCCTGCTCATCGTGCTCGTGGGTCGGGACCTCCGGCACCACGTCGACACCCTCGAGTCGTGGATCACCGCGAGCGGAGACTGGGGTCTCGTGACCTTCATGGGGATCTTCATCCTGCTCACGTCCGTCCTCGTTCCCGGAGCCATACTCTGCATCATCGCCGGCGCCCTCTTCGGCCTGGGCCAGGGAACCGCGGTGGTCGTGGCGGCCAGCTTCGTGGCCGCGGCCCTGCAGTACGGGCTGTCTCGGGGGCTCCTGAGGAAGCGCGTCCAGAGGGTGGTGGCGGCCAGGCCTTCCCTGGCCGCCATCCAGCGGGCGGCCCTTCGTGACGGGCTCAAGCTCCAGGCGCTCCTGCGCATGACCCCGGTGAACCCCGTGTACGTGAGCTACGCGATGGGCGCGGCCGGAGTCCGCTTCCGCGGCTTCATGCTGGCACTGCTGGCGTTGGTCCCCAACCTCTTCCTCGAGGTGTACTTCGGGTACGCGGGCAAGAATGCCGCAGGCATGGCCGGACGCAGCATGAGAGAGGTGGTCACCCACGACCTCGCGATCTTCGTCGGCCTGGTGGCCTTCGCCGTGGTCATGGTCCGGATCTCGAGGATGGCGAAGCGGTCGATCATCGAGGCCGCAGCCGCGCAGTAACCGTCGGCGAGGCCGGAGCTCCACCGCGCGGCGGTGGGGCGCGCCCACAGATCCAGGTCGCCCGTGGCCCGGGGCCGGCGTGGACCGCCACCGCATGCGCGCCTACGACGAGGAGCTCAGCCCCCGCGTCGGACAACGCGGACAACATGTCGAGGAAGTCGGGGGGCATCTTCGAGACCTTTGAGCGCCTACGCCCGCACGGTCAACGTCCTCCCCTACTGGGTCTTGGCCACCGCGGCGCCCCAACGCCCCAGGAAGGCGGTCACGAACTCGTGCACCTGGCTCGCCTCCACGGCGAGAGGCGCGAGCGTCAGGGCGACGGTCAGCGCCAGGTGGTAGCCCTGAGACCGGGACGCCAGAGCGCGCCGATAGGCGGGGTGCGCCTCGTTCACCCATACGGTGGATTCCACCAGGCGCCCGAGAGTCGGATCGTCCGGGCGGCTCTCGAAGTCGATGCGAAGGGCGAGGTGGGCACGGCGCTTGCGCCCTCCGGGGGCGAGTCCCGCCTTGACCGGTCGGTCCGCCTCGGTGCGCGGAGGCCGCGCCCCCTCCCCCTCGCCACCCCCGACGTCGCCCGCGCGGTCGACTCCCTCCGTGGCCTCTCGAGTGGGCGCCGGCTGGAGCCCGGGCGTGGGATCGGTTCCCGCCCCCAGGGGCAGCCGCTTCTGGCCGCCCGCCCGACGGTCGGTGAGCGCCGTCAGCAGGGGAAAGTCACCGGCGAGCTCGGCCAGGACGTTCTTCAGGTCCCGCTCCAGGGGGCGGGCGCGGCGTCGTTTGGTCTCCTCGCTCTCCTCGTGCCGTTCACCCCACGCCGCCAACGGCTCGGCGAGCGCCTCCTGGATCGCCTTCCGGTAGGCGAGGTACTGGCCGCCTCTCGGGCCGGTCCGGACGAAGTCCCCTTTGTTGAGGGTCAGACAGTCGGCGAGCGCCGGCGCCTCGATCATCCCGGAGATCGAGTCCGCGTCGGCGGGGCTCAGGCCGAGCCAGTCCCAGCCCCTCTTGATCACCTTGCCGAGGGTGCTGATCGCGATCCCTCGCTCGCTCTCGGGCAGCCGCTGCGGAGCGCGGAACACGTAGCCGAGGGCGGAGGGCTTGCGCTTGCGCGGGAGCTTGATCGCCACGCCCGTCGGGTCGAAGGGAGGCCGGTGGGGCCCGACCACGACGCCGTTGATCTCGAACACGACCCCCCGTGGATAGGGCGCCGACAGGACCGCATCGAACCCACGGTCGAAGAGCGGCGTGAAATGGGCGAGGAGCGAAGCCTCGAGGAACGCCTCGTCCAACAACTCGGAGAGCGGGTTCGTCAGCGTCAGGCGCACCGCGGTCCCACGCTCTCCCACGAGGCCGGGAGGCTCGACCCACCGCCAGGGGGCCTTGTGCCGTGACTGCAAGTGCCACGAGGAAGCGACGTGCGACGAGCCCCTCTTCGTCTCCGTCAGGACCTCCTCGCAGGCGAGCAGTCCGAGCTTGATGCCCACGCCCGCGAAGCCTATGCCGCGTCCCCGCCGCTTGGACGTCGTCGCGAGATCGTGATAGCGACGCAGGTCGCGCCTCGTCATGCCCGCTCCGTCGTCCACGGCCGTGAGGGTCCTGGCCGACGAGGAGGTGCTGAACGAGAGTCGCGACGCCCCCGAGTCGAGAGCGTTCGCCACGATCTCGCTCAGGATCGTCTCGTCGAGGGAGCCGGGGTACGCGTCCCGCAGGTCCTCGAGCAGATGCAGCAGGTCGACGCGGGTTTCGCCCATGGTGACGGGCACGATAGCGCATGGAGGGGTCGCGAGCCAAAAGAAGCGACGGCGCCGGAGGGCCAGCCCGTGCGAGGCCGGAGCTCCACCGCGCGACATCCACCGAGCGTGTGTGGTGCTGCGACGCGCTCCCGGGTCACGTCGACACACCCGGCCGCCCACGCCGCTGAGTCGGGCTGCGGCCGGCGGCCTGCCTGTGCGGCAGCGGAGCGCGACGCCATCAGCCTCGGCCGGCGGCTTCCCCGTGCGGTCGTGGGGAGCGCCCCCCTGGCATGCCCGTTGCTATGCCAGGGTGCGGAAGCCCTGGATCCGTCCATCGCGCCGGTGAGGAGGCAGAATGGACCGCACGAACCTGAAGCTCCTCGGAAGATCCATCGTTCTCGTCGCCCTGCCCTTCCTCCTGCCCTCCTGCTCGGACGCCCCCACCACGGTGGATGCGGACGGGGATCTCACCGAGGCCGAGGCGGTGGCGCTGGCCAGGAGCCTCGGCCTCGAGTCCCTCGCCTTCGGGGAGACCCGGAGCGCGGGCGTCGCGACCGTGGGTACGCCGCAGGCCGCGCCCTCCCGGACGCAGACCATATCCATCACCTACAGCCTCACCCGGCCCTGCTTCTGGGGGGGCACGGTGGACTCGTCGGGTCGCATCGGAGTCGAGGCCGACACCGTCGCGGACATGGCGGTGGTCGACATCACGTCCACGGACGTGCACCATGGCTGCGTCTTCCTGGTGAACGACATGCGGGTGGCCGTCTCGGGGGATCCCGACGTGACCACCACGATCCACGCCGCGTCCCTGGCGGGCGAGCCGCAGGGGACGCAGTCCGTCGGCATGAAG
>JAJDNC010000092.1 GCA_022340865.1 Gemmatimonadota bacterium | reverse complement strand
GTCGCGACCGCCACGGCGGCGGCGGTCTCCGCCCTGCCCCGGCCGGCCCGCACCCCCACCCAGGTGCGGCAGCCGGCCTGGACCCGGGGCGCCGTCTGCTACGAGGTGTTCGTGCGCTCCTTCTACGACTCCGACGGCGACGGCATCGGGGACCTGAACGGGCTCACGAGCAGGCTGGACTACATCAACGACGGGAACCCGTCGAGCCGGAAGGACCTGGGAGCCTCGTGCATCTGGCTCATGCCCGTCTCGCCGTCGCCCAGCTATCACGGATACGACGTCACCGACTACTACGGCATCAACAAGGACTATGGCACGAAGGCGGACTTCCGGCGTTTCGTGGCCGAAGCGCACCGGCGCGGCATCAGGGTGCTGGTGGACATGGTGCTCAACCACACGTCCAGCGAGAATCCGCACTTCCTGCAGGCGCTCCGCGACACGGCATCGCCGTACCGCGCGTGGTACCGCTTCGCCCCGAAGATCCCGGGAGACGGCAAGGGGCCGTGGGGGACACCGGCGTGGCATCGCTCTCCGGTACGGGACGAGTACTACTACGGGATCTTCGGGCGCGCGATGCCGGACCTGAACTACCACACCCCCGCCGTACGGGAGGAGGCGATGAAGATCGCCGACTTCTGGCTCCGGGACATGGGCGTGGACGGTCTGCGCCTGGACGCGGTCCAGTACCTGGTGGAACAGGGGCGCTGCCTCATGGACTGCGCGGGGACCCACCGGTTCCTGCGGGAGTACGCCGCCCACATCCAGCGGGTGAAGCCCGGAGCCTACACCGTGGGCGAGGTGTGGGACAGCCTGGGCGAGCTGCTCACCTACTACCCGCACCAGCTCACGTCGTACTTCATGTTCCCCCTCTCGGACTCGCTTCTGACGGCCGTGCGCCGGAAGACCGCGGGCGGCATGCTCGCGGGGTACCTGCGGATGCAGGACGCGGAGCCCTCCTGGCGCTGGTCGCCGCTCCTCACGAACCACGACATGCCCCGCACGGTGACGGCGTTGTACGGGGACACCGCCCGCGCGCGGGTCGCGGCGACCCTGCTTCTCACCCTCCCGGGGATGCCCTTCGTGTACTACGGCGAGGAGATCGGCATGACCGGCGACAAGCCGGATCCGCGCCTGCGCACCCCCATGCAATGGAGGCCGGGTCCCGGGGGCGGCTTCACCACCGCCGCACCGTGGGAGTCGCTGCAGCCCGACTCCATGACCGTCAACGTCGCCGACGAGGACGCCGATCCCGGCTCCCTCCTGAACCTGTACCGCCGGCTCATCCACCTGCGGAAGGACGACGACGCTCTGGCCGCGGGACGGCTGATCCCGCTCTCCACAGGGAGCCCGCACGTAGTGGCCTACCTGCGCCGCGTGGGCGACACGGGCACCGCGAGAAGAGACTCCACGGACGACGTGGTGCTCGTGGTGGCGAACCTCGACTCGATGGCGGTGACCGGCGTCACCGTCGCTTCGGCTCGGGGCGCCCTGGAGCCGGGCGCGTACCGGGCGCGAAGCCTCCTGGGCGGCGCCGACGGCGCATCGCTCCGCGTGGGCCCCGACGGCCGCATCGTCGGGTACGTTCCCAGCGCCACGCTCTCGCCACGGCAGACCCTGGTGCTCCGGCTCGTTCCGGCGGACCCAGCGTCGGGCAACACCCATCCATCGATCCCAACCGCAACCGTCGCGCCGATCCGGGCGCCCCAACGAGGTCCATCGAGATGATCCAGAGGAAGAGGCGCGCGCCGCGCTCCATCGCGTCCTTTTGCCGGCTCGTGACGGCATCCGTCGCGTCCGCGGCACCCCCCGGCGGCATCGGCGTCACCGCCCTGGCGCTCCTCGCCACCCTCGCGCTCCCGGCGGCTCTGTCCGCTCAGGACGCCCCCGGCGGCCCCGGCGCCATCCCGACGTGGACCAAGGCGAGCAAGGACGGCGTCGGCACATCCGTGACGCCCCAGTCGAAGGTGTGGTTCACCCTGGAGGGAGGCATCCTCACGGAGGTCTACTACCCCCGGGTGGATCAGGCCGACGTGAAGAGCCTGGAGTTCGTCGTGAGCGACGGCACCCACGTGTGGATCGAATCCCGCGACATGCGCCATGCCATCGAGCGGATCGACGACCACGCGCTCCTCTTCCGTCAGATCAGCACCGGTCCCGCGGGCCGCTTCTCCATCACCAAGACGTACGCCACGGATCCGCGGACCAACACGCTCCTCGTCGACGTGACGTTCTCGGGCCCTCCGGGGGATGCGCTCTACGTGCTGTACCACCCCGCGCTCAAGAACAGCGGCTACGGCGACACCGGCTCGACCCGGGACGGCGCGCTGGTGGCGAGCAAGGAGGACGTGGCCTCCGCGTTGGTGGCGAGCGGCAGCTTCACCGAGTCGTCCAGCGGGTTCCAGGACGTGAACGACGGCTACACGGACCTCCTCGTCCACCATCGGATCACGTGGAAGTACACGAAGGCGGACAGCGGCAACGTCGTACAGGTGGCGCGCATCGCCCAGCCCCGGCACTTCACGCTGGCCCTGGGCTTCGGCGCGACTCCGGAGGCCGCCCTGACGTCCGCGCGCTCGAGCCTGGGGCGGGGCTTCGCGGCGGTCCGGGCCGACTACGCGCACGGGTGGGCCACGTACCTGAAGGGGCTCCGCACCGTGGCCGCACCGTACGAGAAGGAGTTCCAACTGGCCGCGATGGTGGTGCGCGCCCACGAGGACAAGACGTACCCCGGCGCCATCGTCGCCTCGTTGAGCATTCCATGGGGCTACTCCGTGCAGTCGAACGAGCCGAACGCGGTGGGATACCACCTCGTGTGGGCCCGTGACCTCTACGAGGCCGCTACCTCCCTCATGGTGGCCGGCGACAGCGCCACGGCGCGGCGGTCCCTGCACTGGCTCCTCGACGTCCAGCAGAAGTCCGACGGGAGCTTCCCGCAGAACTCCTGGCTCGACGGGAAGCCGCACTGGACGTCCCAGCAGATGGACGAGCAGTCCTACCCGCTGATCCTGGCGTGGCAGCTCGGCGTCACCGATCACGACACCTGGGAGAAGCACCTCCGTCCCGAGGCGGAGTACGTCATGGCCCACGGCCCGGCGACGCAGCAGGAGCGGTGGGAGGAGGTGGGTGGCTACTCGCCGTCCACCATCGCGGCGGAGATCGCGGGGCTGGTGTGCGCCTCGGCCATCGCCCGCTCCAACGGCGCGGCCGACGACGCGCAGAGATACCTCGCCACCGCCGACGACTGGGCGTCCCACGTGGAGACCTGGATGGTCACCAAGACCGGACACCTGGGCGCCGGGCTGGGGCCCGGCGGCTACTACATGCGCATCGACAACAACCAGAACCCCGACGACGGATACGTCCTCGACGTGCACAACGGCGGCGGCAAGTGGGACGAGCGCGACGTCGTGGACCAGGGCTTCCTGGAGCTGGTGCGCCTGGGGATCCGTCCGGCGGACAACCCCGTCGTCGAGCGCTCCCTGAAGGTCATCGACCGCACCATCCGCGTGGAGACGCCCAACGGCCCCGACTTCCGCCGCTACAACCACGACGGCTACGGCGAGACGTACTTCGGCGGTCCGTGGCAGGGCGAGGGAGTGGGTCGCCTGTGGCCCATCTTCGCCGGCGAGCGGGGCGAGTACGAGGTCGCCCTGGGAGCCGACCCGACTCCCTATCTCCAGGCGATGCTACACTTCGCCAACGACGGCGGGATGATTCCGGAGCAGGTGTGGGACCGGGCGAAGCCCACGTACGGTGACTTCACCTTCGGCCAGGGCACGGGAAGCGCGACGCCGCTGGTGTGGAGCATGGCGCAGTTCATGAGGCTCGCCGTGGACGCCAGCGAGAAGCGCATCGTGGAGCAGCCGACGGTGGTGGCGCGTCACTTCCTCGGGACCGGCGGCGGCTGATCCGGCGGCGGCCGGCGGGGGCCTTACCGACCCTCCGACCGCGCCTTCAGCGAATCCAGCGTGAACACCACCGGGGCGGGGGTGCCGTCCCGGTTCCACGCGTCGTACTCGGGGGCCCAGTACATCACGCCCATCCCGTGCGGCGCCTCCCGCACGGTGTCGACGAGGTCCATCATGAAGTGGAGGCGCCCCTGGGGTGTCACCGGCCACTTCATGTCGGGGTTGTTCGGGAAGTGCGACGGCCCGTATCCCGTCTCCGCGACGAGGAAGTCCTTCCCGAAGCGCCTGGCGCACTCGTCCATGTTGTGCCGGAGGCTCTCGAGGGTGCCGTGGCGCCACGGCGGATAGAAGCTCTCGGCGATGATGTCGTAGTGAACGTGCGCCGCGTCCAGGTGATCGAAGAACCACTTCGTGGTGGCCCAGTCTCCCCCGCGGTCGATGTGGATGGCGATGAGGGGAGGCGTATCGCCGGCGCCCTCCATGACGCCGCGGATCCCGGCCTTGATCAGGCCGGTGAGGTGCTCCCACTGCGTGACGGAGTCGTACGGCTGCGGCGGCAGGTACCGGCTCGACCCCGGAACCGCGACCTGACCCACGGGCCAGAGCATGCCGCGAGTGATCTCGTTGCCGACCTGCACCCAGTCCGGCATGGCGCCGGCATCCTTGAGCGCCTCGATGGTGGTGCGGCTGTAGACCTCCACCTGTCTCTCCAGGGAGTCGAAGCTCATGCCGCGCCAGGCCAGGGGGATCTCCTGGTGCTGCGGATCGGCCCAGGTGTCCGAGTAGTGGATGTCCAGGAGGAGCTTCGCCCCGGACGCCTTGATGCGCCTCGCCAGGGGGAACGTGTTCTCGAGGGAGTTGTCCGGCGCCTCCCGCACGGGTGAGACGAAGACGCGGAGGCGGAACGCGTTCCATCCGTGACGCTCCAGGATGGACATCTCGTCGCCGGGCTTGCCGTCCTCCTGGTACGTGCGGTGCGGCCTTCCGGAGCGGGTCGGGGCGTCCAGCGCCGAGATGTCCGCGCCGAGATAGAACACCGACGTGTCGGCCGCGACGGCGCGGGCAGGGGGTGCCCCGGCCGGCCGAGCGGCGGCGACCAGCGCGGTAATCACCGCCCCCGCGGCCAGCACCTTCACCCCTCGCTCCATTCCACTTCTCTCCTGGCGTCCTCGGCGCGCCGGGTAGGTAGCGGGGCCCACACCCCCCTCCGCCGGCGCTCTGCGTATCGGATACGGCAGATACCATCCTGGACGCGCGGGACGCAAGCGTCGGCACGGTCTTGTCGGCCCCTGTCCCGACGCGCCCCCAAATGCGACCCCGACGGGGCCCCGCGGCCCGCGGCCGTAACGGCGCCGACCCCCGTCACGCAGACGCTTACTGCCTGGCGCGGTTGAGGTACACGAGGGCACTGTCCAGACGCTCGGCGGCGGCCGCGGTGATGCCCCCGGGCTCCTCCACGCGCCGGAGGAGGGCGCGGTCCGGCTCGCCACGGTTCGGCGTGTGGACGCGGTACCACCCATGGATCTCGAGGAGGATGGTGCGTTCGTGATTCTTCGGAGGATCGGGCACGCGGAAGACGAGGTCCGCCCGGTCCCCGGTCTCGAGGGTCAGCTCCCGGCCGTCGGACCGGGACAGAACGTCGACCACGTCGCGGCCCCGAGAGGTCGTGGCCCGCACCGCGGAAAGCTCCGTCACGGCGAGGGGCTTCGGCCGGGGGTCGGGCCCGGCGAACTCCATCTGCACGCGGTCGATGAGCCAGAAGGCCCGGGGGGCGTCGAGGCGGACGCGTACCGTGTCGCCCGCCACGTTCCGCAGATCCAGCTCCAGGGCCTGCCGCTTCCCGATCTCGGGACCGGCCTCCCACACCAACCCCTGGCTCTCCCACCCCGAAGCCGTGTGTACCGAGGCGCGCAGGAAGGCCTCGCTCGCGAGGCGCTCCCCGAAGGCACGGGCCGCGGCGGGATGGTTGTCCAGGGAAGCATACCAGGCATTCGTCCCCCGGCCGTGGGCCTCGATGAGCTGAGACATCAAGAACGCCGCCCACGGCGTGTTGCTCGCGTCGACCACCAGGCGAGCCGTCCGCGCCCCCTTCGGGCGGACGAAGTCGAGCTCGATGCCGTCCCGCGGCGCCGGCACAGCTCCGCCTCGGCCAAGGGTCGGATCGGACTCCCAGCCCCAGCCATCCGCCGCGATGACCCGATCCAGCACGTCACGTCCCTCCAGATCGGTGGCCCGGGAGGGCGACGTCAGAGGTCCCAGGACGTCGATCTCTCCCCGTGCGCCCGGGACGACGGAGGTCCCGCGGGGATGCTCGACGACGAGAATGCGCAGCTCGTCCAGGTGGTCGGTCTCGTCAAGCTCGTTGGCCACCCGGAGGCGGACCCGGCCGTCCACCACCTTCAGGTGTTCGAGGTTGTCGATGTCCGTGCGGGCCAATCCGCGGGTGATGGCGCCACCGAACGTTCCCGAGTCCAGGCGCCAGCCGCCTCCGGTCCAGCTGTAGACCAGGGGGCAACTGCTTGATCCCGTGCTTTCCTTCTTGTAGGACTTGCTTCCGCTGTTCCGCCCGAGGTACGACACCGAGATGCCGATTCCCGCCGCAATCACGACGCTGGCCACGGTGTACGGGACATCGACACGATACAACTCGGTGTAGACCACCTGGTCGATGGGAACCCGGACGCCTTGCGTCCCGACCAGGTACCCGTCCTCGATGTGCGGACTCTGCACCTTGACCGTCGTCGAGTCCCTGAGCCGGACGCGAATGACCTCCTCGCCTCTCTGAGACAGCAGCTGCGTCACCGGCTCCGGACTGCGCTTCCAGGTCATGCACCCTGTCGAGAGCGCGACCAATGCGATGAGGAGCGCCGGGGTCCCGGATCGCTTGAGCATCATATGCCTCCACGTGGGCAGGTGGACGGGACGGCCAGTGGCCGCAGCCCTGAACATTCCAGCGGATCCCGTCGCCGGCCATACGTATCCGTACGTAGCCATATCCGCCGCCTCTGCCTATCCGCACTGCATTCCGGCCCCTCGCCGGCGTTTCGCATCACGATGCTTGGCTTGTGCATTCATGCACGAGCGCGTATCCATCTTCCCCATCGTCCCCTGCCCTCCGCACCCGGCCCGCCCTCCTGCCTGCGGGTCGCCGTTTCCCTCCCGCGACGGAGGAGATCATGACACCCCGCATCTGGTACCCCGCCATCCTCATCCCCCTGGTCGCCGCCTGCTCCACGGCGCCCACCGTCGACATCGCCGCCGAGCAGCAGGCCGTTGCCGCGGCCAGCGACAGCCTCGTGGCCGCGGAGAGCGCCGGGGACTTCGACGCCGCTGTGGCCTTCTACGCCGACGATGCCATCGTGCAGATGGAGGGCATGCCCGAAGTCACGGGCAAGGATGGGATCCGCGGCATCTATCAGTCCTACGCGAACGACTCGACGAATCTCGGCTTCTCGGGCACCCGCTCGGGCATCGAGATGGCACCGGGCGGCGCGATGGCGTCCGAGCACGGCGTCAACCACTTCCAGGTCCAGGGCCCCAACGGCCCCATGGAGGTGCTCGGCAAGTACCTCGCGGTGTGGCGGAAGCAGGCCGACGGCTGGAAAGTCGCCGCCCTGGCCGTCACCAACGACGCCCCCCCGGGGAAGTAGCGCCGCTCCCCTCGCGGTCACATCGTCGCCGCCCGGGGTGGCGTGGGAACGCCCCGGGCGACGACATCCCCTCCCCCACGAAGAAGTACCGCGACCCACCACTCCGTCGTATCTTCCCTCCCCATGACCCCTCCCGTCACGCTGGTGGAGCGCCTCGCCGCTCTGCCCAAGCTCCAGGATATTCCGAGGTCCGAGCTGGAATGGCTCGCGGCTCATGGCGAGATCGAGTCGCATGTCGCCGGCGAGGTCGTCGCGCCCAAGGGCCGCCGGGTCCACTACCTGTGGATCGTGCTCTCCGGCCAGGTCACCACCCAGGCGGACCACGGCACCGGCCCCCGGTGGGTCGCCGACATCGGCCCGGGCGACATCACCGGCATGCTGCCCTACTCCCGCATGAAGGGGCCGCCGGCCGACAGCTATGTCGGCGAGGACACGGAGGCCCTCAAGCTGCACGAGGACCTCTTTCCCGAGCTCGTGCATCGATGTCCGGCGTTCACCGCGCACACCGTGCACTACATGCTGGACCGGGCGCGGAAGTTCAAGGTCAGCGACGTGCGGGACGAGAAGATGCTCTCCCTGGGCAAGCTGGCCGCGGGCCTCGCCCACGAGATCAACAACCCCGCCTCCGCGGCGGTGCGCGGCGCCAAGCATCTGCGCACCCTCCTCGGCGAGCTGGCCGACGCGTCCCGGGACCTCGGCACCGCCGGGCTGTCGCCCGAGGCTCTGGCCGCCATCGAGCGGACGCGCCGGGTCTGCATGGCGCACCCCGACGACACCATCCGGTCGCCCATCGAGCAGGCGGATCGTGAGGACGAGATCGGCGAGTGGCTCGCCCGGCACGGCGCCGACGGTGCGCACGCCGAGGCGCTGGCGGAGACGAGCGTGACCCTCGAGGGACTGGATGCGCTGGCCGCGGCGGTTCCGGGGTCCGCCCTCGACCCGGCGCTACGCTGGATCGCCACCGGGTGCACCACGCAAGCCCTCACCCGCGATATCGAGGACGCCGCCACCCGCATCCACGAGCTGGTCTCCGCCGTGAAGCGGTTCACGTACATGGATGCCGCGGCGGGAGCCGAGGCGGTGGACGTGGTGGCGGGGCTCCGCGACACCATCAGGGTTCTGGCCGCGAAGGCGCGGGAGCGCCAGGCAAGTGTCTCTCTGGACGCCGCCCCCGACCTTCCGCGGGCGCACGCCGTCGGCAACGAGATGAACCAGGTGTGGCTGAACTTGCTCGACAACGCCCTGGACGCCGTGGAGCCGTCGGGCCACGTGACCATCAGGGTCCGTCCGGAGAAGGACCGGGTCGTGGTGCGGGTGACGGACGACGGTCACGGGATCCCGGCCGACGTCCTGCCCCGGATCTTCGACCCGTTCTTCACCACGAAGCCGCAGGGCGAGGGCACCGGCCTCGGCCTGGAGATCACCCGTCAGCTCGTACGTGGGTCCAACGGCGACATCACCGTACGGTCGCGGCCCGGACAGACCGAGTTCCGGGTCAGCCTTCCCCAGGAGGAATCCGCCCGATGACGAAGCCCATCATCCTGGCGCTGGACGACGACCCGCAGGTCCTGCGCGCCGTCGAGCGGGACCTCCGTGCCCGCTTCGCCACCGAGTACCGCGTCGTCCGGGCCGATTCGGGCGCTACGGCGCTGGAGCTCCTCACCGAGTGGAAGCGACGCGGCGCGCCGGCCGCGCTCTTCGTCGTGGACCAGCGCATGCCCGTGATGACGGGTCTCGAGTTCCTGGAGAAGGCGGTGGAGCTCTTCCCGGACGCGCGCCGCCTCCTGCTCACGGCGTACGCAGATACCGACGCGGCCATCTCCGCCATCAACCAGGTGCAGGTGGACCACTACCTGCTGAAGCCCTGGGATCCGCCGGAGGAACGGCTCTACCCGGTGGTGGAGGAGCTGCTCGACGACTGGCAGGTCGCGCACCGTCCCGCAGCCGACGGCATCCGTGTAGTGGGCCACCAGTGGACCCCCGACGCGCACAGGATCAAGGACTTCCTGGGCCGCAACTACGTCCCGTACGTCTGGATGGACGTCGCGGCGAGTGCCGAGGCGCGGGAGCTGCTGGCGGCGGGGCGCGGCGAGGAGCCGAAGCTGCCGGCCCTCTTCTTCCCCGACGGGTCGACTCAGGCCAACCCGTCCAACCGGGCCATCGCCGACCGCATCGGCCTGCAGACCATCGCCGACCAGCCCCTCTACGACCTCATCGTCGTGGGCGCGGGGCCGGCCGGCCTCGCGGCGGCGGTCTACGGAGCGTCGGAGGGTCTGAAGACGCTCGTCATCGAGGAGCAGGCGCCGGGCGGACAGGCGGGGACCAGCTCGCGCATCGAGAACTACCTCGGATTTCCCGCCGGCATCTCGGGCGCCGAGCTGGCGCGGCGCGCCGTCGCCCAGGCGCGGCGCTTCGGCGTGGAGATCCTCACCACGCGGCGCACCACCGGCCTCCGGGTCGAGGGGCCCACGCGCGTCGTCACCCTCGAGGACGGCACGGCCCTCAACGCACGGGTCGTCCTCATCGCGACCGGCGTGTCCTACCGGGAGCTGAACGCCGAGGGCGTGGCGGGGCTCAACGGCGCCGGCGTGTACTACGGCGCCTCGCTGGGGGAGGGCGAGGCGGTGCGGGGCCAGGACGTGTTCATCGTCGGGGGTGCGAACTCGGCGGGCCAGGCCGCCGTCCATTTCGCGCGCTTCGCACGGACCGTCACCATGCTGGTGCGCGGCCCTTCCCTCGCCGCGAGCATGTCGCAGTACCTCATCTACCAGATCGAGGAGACCGAGAACATCCGGGTCTGGACCCGCTCCGAGGTGCTCCAGGCGTGCGGCAACGAGCGGCTCACCCACCTGGTGTTGTCCCGGGACGGCGGCGAGCGCACCGAGCACGTGGAGGCCGCAGCGCTCTTCATCTTCATCGGCGCGGAGCCCCATACCGACTGGCTGGCGGGCGTGGTGGCCCGCGACGACCACGGCTTCGTGCTCTCGGGGGCGGCCGCGGTCTCCCCGGCGGCGCGCTCGGGTGGGACGGGCGCCGGCCGAAGCGCCGAGGGCGCCACGGACCGTCCTTCCGCCCGTCCCGGACGGCGCATCGCCGGCAGCACGTGGGCCATGCGAGTGCCGGGGATGTTGGAGACCAGCGCCCCCGGGGTGTTCGTGGCCGGGGACGTGCGCGCGGGCTCGGTGAAGCGCGTGGCGTCGGCGGTGGGCGAGGGCTCGATGGCGGTGATGTACGTGCACAAGTACCTGCGGGACAACTGAAGCCCGGGGGCGCTTGGGCAACCGTACCCCGTCCTCACCGCCTCGAAACCCGTGCGCTGGACCGCCGAGGCGCGCCCGGCCGGCACGCCGATGCCCAGCGCCCGGGACCATTGGCATGATTCTTGGATTACGTAGGCGCCTTGGGCCATACTTGAGGTATCAAGTCCATCAGAGGAAGGGGGCATATGAAGCGCATCGCAAAGGTGTTTGGAACCGCCACCCTGGGTCTCGCGCTCCTGGCCACGGCAGTGCAGGCGCAGTCGTCGACGCCGGTCATCTGGAACGTCGGCGTCGGCCTTTCCATGCCTTCCACCTCGGGGCTCAACACCGGCTTCCACGCGCGGTTCGGTGCCACCATCCCGTTGCAGAGCGCACCGGTGTGGATCCGCCCGGAGGTGGGCCTCGATCACCTCGGCGTCTCCTGCGCGGGATGCGGCAGCCTGACCTTGTTCGGCATCGGAGCCGACGTCGGCTACACGTTCAAGACGACCACCGAGGTCGGGTGGTACATCCTCGGTGGCCTGCAGATCACGGACCAATCGTACTCGGTGAGCGCCTACTCGACGTCGATCACCAGGCTGGGCATGAATCTGGGCGGCGGGATGACCTTCCCGCTCGCGAACCACGTCGGGTATCTCGAGCTTCGCTTCGTGTCGACCGGTGGCAACGTCGACATGTGGCCCATCACGTTCGGCCTGAGGTTCTGAGGCCTCACATCCTGGGATCGCCTTCCAGGCGACGCCGTCCCCCTCCGAACGGCCCGCGGCCGTCCGGAGGGGGCGGTCTTCAACCCCAGGCTCCCAGCAGCCGCCGCACCAGCACGATCTGACCCACGTGGTAGGCGGTATGGTCCGCCGCCAGCACGACCTCCCGGATGTTCGTCTGGCCCGAGCCCCACGGGACCTTCGCGAACAGGTCGAAGTCCGGGTCCATCACCAGCGCCTTGAACGCGTCCACGTCCGCGTGGTAGCCCGCGACGCTCTCGTCCCACGCCGAGGACGACGAGGGCGCCTGCGACGACGGCCAGTAGTCGTCGGGCCAGCGCCGCTCCTGGTAGCTCTCGTCGCGGGTGAAATCCAGGATGTCGCGCTGGGCCAGGCGGATGTGCTCCACCAGCTCCCAGACCGAGTGCGGCGCGCCCTCGGGCCGTTTGCCGCGGAGCTCGGGCGCCAGGTCCGCGATGGCCGAGTCGAAGCGCGCGTGCGATTCCTGCCAATCGAGGGTCTTCGCCAGGAGCTGGCGTAGGGGCTCGTCCATGTATGCCTCCCGGAGGGTCGCCGACGCTCCCGCGCCGGCGGGTGCAACAGCGTGCGTGCCGCACGATGGGAGACACACCCGAGGGGTGCAAGGACGGCACGTCGTCGCCGTCGGGGCGAGGGTGAGCGCGCCTCCCGCTACCGCCGCAGCCACGCCCCGGGGCCGCCGAACGGGGGCCCGTGATCGGGTTTCGCAACTCTCCGCGTCCTGGACCCGTCTAGGTGGCAAGAGACAGTGCCGTTCCGATTTCGACCGAAAGCGATTCGATGAACATGCGCAGCCCCCGTGCGGGCATCTTCGCAGTACTCATAGCCGTGCCGGCCCCTCTGCTGGCCCAGTCCCACGCCGACTCGGTGCAGAGCGCACCGCGTCCCGTCGCCACGGCGACGCGCCTCCACGGGTCCATCTCCATCGACGGCAAGCTGGACGAGGCCGCCTGGCAGCAGGCGAAGCCCATCACGACCTTCCGGCAGTACGAGCCCGATGAGGGGGAGCCGGCCTCTCTGCCCATGGAGGTCAGGATCCTCTATGATGACAACGCGCTCTACATCGGCGCCCGCATGACCCAGCCCGGCGTGGACGCGCCCCTGGCGCGGCGCGACCAGCTGCTGGACGCCAGCGGCGACAACGGCTCGTTCAACTCCCTGACCACGGACAAGCTCATCGTCAACCTGGATCCCTATCACAACCACATCGACGACGCGTGGTTCGAGGTCAATCCGGCGGGAGTGAAGGGGGACGAGTTCAACGGCGACGCGTCGTGGGATCCCGTCTGGGAGGCGGCGGCGCACGTGGATTCGACGGGGTGGACGGCCGAGATGCGCATCCCGTTCAGCCAGCTGCGCTTCTCCCGGGACACGGCGCAGGTCTGGGGCATGCAGATCTGGCGCTACGTCGACGAGCGGAACGAGCACGACATGTGGTCGTTCTGGCGGCGGAACGCATCGGGTGGACCCGCGTTCTACGGAGAGCTCACCGGCCTGGACATCACGCACCGGCCGCGCCAGTTCGAGCTCCTCCCGTATGCCGTGGCGGGTGGCACGTTCAAGCGCGCCGAGGCCGGTGATCCGTACCACAGCAATCGGCAGGGGCACTTCAGCGTGGGCGGGGACATCAAGTACCTGCTGACGTCGAACCTGACGCTGGACGCCACCCTCAATCCCGACTTCGGGCAGGTCGAGGTCGATCCGGCGGTCCTCAACCTCAGCGCGTACGAGACGTACTACCAGGAGAAGCGCCCCTTCTTCATCGCCGGCGCGAGCGCCTTCAGCTTCGGCGGCATGCGCTGCATGTTCTGCAGCAACACGTCCGGCCTCTCGGCCTTCTACTCGCGGCGCATCGGCCGGCCGCCCCAGCTCGACGGCGTCGTCCGGGACCGGTCGGTGTACGCGGACACGCCGGACAACACCACGATCCTGGGGGCCGCGAAGATCACCGGCCGCACGCAGAGCGGCTACACGGTGGGCATCCTCGACGCCCTGACCAACCAGGAGACCGCGCACTACCTGCCCGCCGTGGGCGCGCCGGAGGTCTCCCAGGTGGTGGAGCCCCTCGCCAACTACTTCGTGGGACGCGTGAAGAGGGACTTCAACAAGGGCAACACCTGGGTCGGCGGCATCCTGACGTCGACGGTCCGGCAGATGACGGACAGCGTCGTGAGCGACCGGCTCCATAGCCACGCCGAAGCGGCCGGCGTGGATTGGCGGCAATACTGGCACCACCGCGACTACTCGTGGATGGGGAGCGTGCTCTTCTCCAACGTCGTGGGCTCCCCGGCGGCCATCGCGAGCACCGAGGAGTCGAGCGCGCACTACTTCCAGCGCCCGGACCGGAAGGTCACCCGTGACGGCCTCTTCGGCGTGCGCTACAACCCGGCGGCGACGGCACTCCGCGGGTACGGACTTTTCACCCGCGTCGGCAAGGACGGTGGCACGCTCCTCTGGGAGGCGATGGCCAACGTCCGCAGCCCGGGGTTCGAGGTCAACGACCTCGCCTACCTCGACCGGGCCGACTACAAGTGGTTCAACGGCAACATCGGCTTCAACTGGACGACGCCGACGAGTTGGTACCGGAGCATCTTCACCAGCGTCGGGGGCGCCACGCAGTACAACTACGACGGCGACCGCACCTACAGCCAGATCCAGGCCTACTACGGCATGGAGCTCCTCAACTACTGGAACCTGCGCACGTTCTGGATCTACAACGTGCCGTCCCTCGACGACCGCCTCACCCGGGGCGGCCCGGTGGTGAAGCGCTCGGGGTACAACTTCGGTCACCTTCAGGTCTCGACGGACGCCCGCCGCCGCGCCGTCTTCGACTTCTCCGTGGAGGTGGCGCGCGGGGTCGAGGCCCCCACCCACATGCTCAACCTCGGTCCGGGCATCGCCCTCAAGCCCGCGGCCAGCGTCTTTATCCAGATCTCGCCCACGCTCTCATGGGACGAGAGCGCTCAGCAGTACGTCGCCGCCATCGCGGATCCCACGGCGACGGCGTTCTACGGCACCCGCTACATCTTCGGGTTCGTCAAGACCAAGACCGTGTCGCTGGATACACGCGTCAACTGGACCTTCACGCCGGACCTGACCCTGCAGCTTTACGCGCAGCCCTTCATCGCCAGCGGTGACTACACCTCGTTCCGCGAGTTCGCGCGGCCGCGCAGCATCCAGATGCTGGAGCTGGGCAAGGACGTGGGCACGGTGGCCTATGATGCGGCAGCCAACACGTACCGCATCGATCCGGACGGCGCAGGCGCTGCGGCCCCGTTCACTCTCGACAACCCGAACTTCACCAAGTCCTCGCTGCGCGGCACCGCCGTGCTCCGTTGGGAGTACCGCCCCGGCTCCACGCTGTACTTCGTCTGGACCCAGCGGCGGTCCGGACACGACCCCGCGGGCTCTTTCGACTTCGCCGGCGCGCGGTCGGCGATCCTGGGGAGTCAGCCCACCAACGTGTTTCAGATAAAGGCCACGTACTGGCTGGGAAGGTGAGGGGTTAAGAGACAACGGTCGATCACCCTTGACCGGCCGATCCCGCCGCGCGCATCCTACGAAAACGCGCGAGACGGCGTTCGGAATGACCATGGCCATCGACATCACGACCCTCGGAGGTCTGAGCATAGGGGACGACGGCACGGAGATCCCGGGTTTCGCCGGTCAACCGATCCGTGCGGCACTCCTCGTCTACCTGGCTGTGCAGCGTGAATCCACCCGCGACGCAGTCATGGCCGTCCTCTGGCCGGAGCGTGCTCCCCGCCTGGCTCGCCACGCCCTGAGCCAGACGCTGTACGAGCTCAAGCACACGCTGGGCGCGGACTGGTTGGGCACGCATGGAGAGCGGCTGCGCGTAACGGACCGCGTCCGCACCGATGCAGGGCGCGTGACCGAGGCCGTGGAAGGGAGCGACTATGCAACGGCGATGGCGTTGTATGCTGGCCCCTTCCTCGATGCCTGGCATCTGAGAGCGTCGGTGGAGTTCGAGGAGTGGGTGGACCGCCAGCGCGAACGGCTTGCGGGATTGTACCGCGAGGCGTGTCGCGGGAGGGTGGCCGAGTGCCGGGCCCTGGGCGACGGCGCCGCCGCTCTGGCGGCGGCGCGCCGTTGGACCGTCGACGAGCCCCTGGAAGCCGAGGCGCAACACGCATTCATCACCCTGCTCCTCGAGTCGGGTGACCCGCTGGGTGCGCTGCGCCAGTACCGCGGCTATGAGAGGCGGCTGCACAAGGAAGAGCTCGATCTCCTACCCGAGACCCGACGCCTGCTGGAGCGTATCCAGCTCCAGGTGGAGCGCACGACCGCGACGGCCGCAGCGGTCGGCGGGCGCGCAGGCGCGCGGGCGCCCGAGGTCCGCATTGCCGTTCTCCCCTTCGAGCACGACGGCTCCGACCAGGACCGGTACTTCACCCAGGGCTTCGTAGACGAGCTGACCAACGAGCTGGCGCGCGTTCCCGGCATCGCGGTGACGGCGCGGACCAGCGCCGTGCAGCTCCCCGATCCCGATCTGCCGCTGGCTAGGATCGGCAAGGAGCTGCGCGTGGATCATCTGATCCGGGGCGCCGTACGATGGAATCCCGCGTCGATCCCCCCCCGCATCCGCATCAACGCCGCGCTCGTGCGGGTCGCGGACGGAAGCCAGATGTGGGGTCGCAGCTATGATGCGGAGCTCGCCGACAGCTTTGACGTACAGGCCGATGCCATCGAGGCGATCACCGCAGTTCTGGACCTCGAGCCACGCGCCTCTGCCGCCGTAGGCCGCGCCCCTTCCGTGTCCCGCGAGGGGGAAGCCTGGGAGCTCTTCCTGAAAGCGTTCCAACACGCGAACCAGCGGAACGAGAGGAGCATGCGGACGGCGGCCGAGCTGTATCAGCAGGCTGTCGTCCTCCAGCCAGACTTCGCGCGCGCCTACGCCGGGCTGGCGCAGGTGTACGCCGTCTTCCCGGGCTTCACCCCCGTGCAGCCCCGGGAGTGGTACCTGAGGGCCCAAACCACGGCACGGAAGGCACTGGAGCTGGACCCGGACCTCCCCGAGGCCCATGCCGCCATTGCCTTTCCACTCCTGCACATGCTGGATCTGGCCGAAGCGGAGCGACACCTGGACCGGTGTGTCGAGCTCGCACCCAGCTACGCCCCGGCCTGGGTGCGGTTGGGCTACCTGTACTGTGCCACGGGACGGCCACACCAGGCGCGCGACGCCGCGGAGCGGGCGTTGGCACTCGATCCCCTCTCCGTGGCCACGAACTTCGACACCGGTTACCAGTTCTGGCAGCTCCGCGACCTCGAGGCCGCGGTGCGCCAGTTCCGCCGCGTCCAGGAGCTGGATCCTTCGTTCGATTCCGCCCATTTCCTTCTGGGTGCCCACAGCTATCGGCGGGGCGACCTGGAGGGTGCGCGTCGAGAGCTGTCACGAATCGAGGGGCAAGGGCCGTTGTGGGCGCCCGTCGTCGCTCACCTGCATCGGCCCGACGAGGCCGCGGCGGCGCTCGATCGCATGACCGAGCTCGCACCCGGGCCGGTGCACTACCTCGCCGTCGCCGGCTTCTACACGCTGTTCGGTGCCCACGACCAGGCGCTCCACTGGCTGGAAGGGCACGCCCGCAACGTGCGGGGAGAACCGGGCCGTCTCGATACCGGCGGACCGGCTCTGTTCCACATCGTCCGCGATCCATTGTTCGACCCGCTTCGCTCCGACGAGCGCTTCCGGCGGCTCCTTCACCGGATGGGGCTCGACGGCGGTCAACCCGTCCCATCCGATGATACCGGCGCCGCTGACACTCTTCTGACAGCCGCGGAGAGTCGCATGATGCGCTCCTCCTAGATGTGGGAGCACACCTCTTGACGGATGTGCACACCAGAACAGGAGAGACGGCTCATGCAGAGCACAGGACTTCTCTCGATCGCGGCCGTGCTGACGCTGGGCGCCTGCACAGGCGCTGGATTGCAGCAGCCCCTCGCCCTCACCTCCGCCGAGCTGACGCAGGTGAAGGCGCAGGCGCAGACGGAGCCCGGGGGCCGCCCTTTCAAGATGGACATGGTCATCGGCAGTGATCTCAGCGAGGGTACCTGCGACGTGGAGGTGCCCACGGGCGACCCCGGAAACCCCACCGTCCTTGTGCAGATCCCCACGTTCGCGCCGGCGTGGGGCACCGCGTCCCATGTGGGGCGTGTGGGCCAGGACATCTGGCATGACTACTGTAGCTTCGCACTGCACGGTGACCTTCCGGCTATCGACCTCGGCGGGCACACCGAAATCCGCGCGGCGAACGGAGATGCAATCGAGGGGAACTGGAGTGGTTACTTGCTTCTCGCCGGGGAGCAGGCGGGCCACTTCTTCAACACGGCCGTGATCACTGGCGGGACCGGGCGGTTCGAGAACGCGTCCGGTGAGTTGGTGATTCACGGCTGGAACAACCTGGGTCCGGGTCCTGAGCCAAGCTGGTACAAGGCCGAAGGCACCATCTCCTACTAGGTGAGAGAAAGGAGGCACGATGCGAGCGGGAACGGTGGCTGTCGCTTCATGGCTGGCGCTCATGCCGGGCGCGCTCGTCGCCCAGCACACGCCCGTCCCTCTTCCCGGGACGGAATTCCGTACGCTGCACTCGGCGGTGCTCGACCGGGACATGGAGCTGTATGTGAAGCTGCCCCGGAGCTACGGCGACGGGACACGGACGTACCCTGTGCTGTTCACCACGGACGGCAACCGCTCGTTCCCGCTCTACGCGACCACTTCCCTCATCTACGAGACCCCCGGCGAGGGTAACCAGGAGATCGTGATCGTCGGCATCGGCTACCATGTGGATGATGACCCGCTGCTCGGGTTGGCGGACTGGGCCCGGTGGCGGACGGAGGACCTGACGCCGGAGCGACGACCGGCGGTGGAGGCAAGCTGGACCGCTCGGCTGTCGGGCCTCGAGCCCGACCGGCCGCGGATCGGGGTCCGCACGGGAGGCGCGCCGGCGTTCCTCCGGTTCATCCGGACCGAGGTGATCCCCTTCATCGAGGCCAACTATCGCGTGTCCAGCGCCGATCGCGGATTGGCCGGCTACTCGTATGGCGGCCTGTTCACGCTCTACGCCCTTTTCCACTCGCCGGAGACCTTCTCACGCTACTTCGTGGGCGATCCGACCGTGTGGGACGAGGTCTTCGAGTACGAAGCGGCCCACGCGGCCTCGCACGACGACCTCCCGGCCCACGTGGCCATCGTGACCATGGGCGCGCGCGCACCGGTGCAACGGCTCGTCGATCGGCTCCGGTCCCGCCGCTATCCCAGCCTCGACCTCCGCGTCGGGGTCATCGAGGACGAAGCGCACGCGGCGGGAATGCCGGGCGCCATCAGCCGGGGGCTCCGACTGCTCTACGACCTGAAGTAGGGAGTCGGGAAGCACCCGAAGCCGGCTCACACGGACGTGGCGCACCGCTGCCCGTCGTGGCAATGCGGGCACTTCGAGAAGATCGCCCGGGTCGGGTCCGTGGTGTTGCCGGAATAGGCGCGCCACCTCCGCAGGAGCCTGGTGGGCACACGGCGGATCTGCCGGCCACGCGCGTCACAGCTCGGCCACACGATCGTATCCCATGAGGAGAGATCGTCGACCCCACTCGTGCTCGACGTTCGACGAGGCATGGCATCGACGACCTGTGGATGGCAGCGCGGGGCGAGGGCGGAGCGAAGCCGGAGGAGCCACCGGGCGACCCGGTGGTCGTGGGTCCCTTCGTCCTCCGAGCTTCGGTCGTGCCGGTGGACACGAGTGCGACGTCGCCTCCCATGAGCCTCGACTTCGTGGTGAAGGCGAGCAATTCGTCGGACACTTCGGCGGTCCTCGACGTGCAGGGGTGTGCCGCATGGCCGCGGGTGTACGCTTCGCCCACCGGTGCCGCAGCTCCGGTGTGGGTGGTTCCCGGAGCAACATGCCAACAAGCCCCCTATGCCGACACCATCGCTCCCGGCGGCGAGGCGGCCTTCGATTTCTTCGCCCAGAACGCCATGGTGGAGTACGCACTCCCCGACGGCCGATACTACGCGAGCGTGCATTTTCGGATGGCGGAGGACAGCGTGGTCCTGACCGCCGGAAGCTTCGACGTTCGCCTCCGGACACCGGGGCTCTCCTACCACGTCACCGTGCGCCAGCGAGAGGACGGGGCGGTCGCCTCGGTGGTGGCGACCAACTCCAACCCGACGCCCACGTACGTCGAATGGGGTGCCTGCTCGGTGGGTCTCGCACTGTACAAGGATCCCGGTCGCACGGATCTGGCTGCATTGTGGTCGCAAGGCACGGTGTGTCCCTCCTACCTCGCGTTCACCACGCTGGCACCTGGGGGAAGGCTCGCCCCCAAGGAGTTCGTGCGGCACTTCAGCTCACCCGAGCTGCGCCGGGCCAGCGACCTCGCGGCCGGTCGGTACTATCTGGCCGTGAACCTGGGCGTCAACTGCCACGCATACCGCTTCCCCGCCGGCGTCGTCCAGGTCTGGTAGCTGTAAGACGCCAGCCCTGCTCACCCGCCTTCCAGAGAGTCGAGCTGCGCGCGAGCCCGCGCCACCCACGAGGAGACGTCGGGTCCTCCGTCCGCCCACAGCGCCAGAGCCCGTCGGAGGTGCAACCGGGCGGCGTCCCGGTCTCCGTCCTCGGCGGCCATCCGTCCCAGCTCGAAGTCCGCGCGGCCGGTGAGGAAGCCCATCCACGTGGTCGCCGGAACCAGCGACGAGAGGAGGCCCGCCGCCTCGGCCCGCTGCCCGGCGTCCCTGAGCAACAAGGCCAGGTGCAGGCGCATCATGGGAGAGGGCATGCCCCAGTAGTCGTTCTCGGTGTGGATGGTCCAGAGCTCCATGGCTCTGCGCGCGAGGGCAACGGCCGCGTCGGGCTCCCCTCGCCGGACCGCGAGCCTGGCCTGGATGTCCGACTGGAGTCCCCCGCGATAGTCCCTGGACGTGCCTCCCCCCGGGAGCGTCCCGATGAGGTCCATCCACATGCGCGCGACGGCCGGGTCGCCCACCTGCGCGTGCCACGACCCCATCAACCAGGCTCCCCACCACACGGGACGGGTCTCGTAGTAGGCCAGGGCCGAATCGGTGGGGAGGTACCGGGTGAGGGATGCAACGGCCCTCTGCGCGGACACCCGATCCCCTACGCCCGCGAGATCTGCCGCGATGATGTACAGCTCGATGACCGCGCGGTCGTTCCGGTTGTCGTTGGCGTGCGCCTCGCCGTTCACCGCCGAGTCGACTCTCGAGCTCCACCCCTGGGTGATGTCCAGGGTCTGGAGGAACCCCCATGCCTGGGCGTAGCTCGGTGATTCCGGAGAGCCGTCCACGGCCTCCAGGAAGGCGCGATAGCGAGAGGGGTGCCACACGCCCAGGTGACGGCCGAGGTCCATGAACTCGGGGATCGGCAGCGGGACCAACGTGGGGAGCATCTCCTGGAAGGCGTCGGGCCCCGCCAGCACGGCCCGGAGACCACGGATCCTCGCGCGGGCCAGGACCGCGGTGGTATCTACCCGACTCAACCGCCCCAGCTGGATTCGTTCGTCGGCGGTGTCACCCAGGGAGACGGCCCACCACTCGCGGGCGACCAGCGCCGGCAGTTGAGTGGAGTCCATGCGGACCACCCGCTCGGCCAGCTCGCGGGAGCCATACACCGGCGGGGTCAGTTGCCACCCGTAGGTTCGGTAGTAGTACTCGAGACCTCGGTTGGCACCATAGTCGAGGGGATCCATCTCGAGGATGCCACGCGTGGCCTCGATGGCCGCGGGCCCGTCCGTCCGCACCGATGCCCACGAGGCCTCCAGGCGCAGGCGGCTGCGCGGATCGAGCTCGGACTGGTACCGCTGCGCCCGCAGGAGCAGCTCCCAGAGGCCCCGGTACCGCTGCCCCCGCATCCACAGGACCCAGGACTTGATCTCGGCGGCCCTGACCATCGCGAGGACGAAGGTCGAGTCCAGGGCCAGGGATCGGTCGATGGCGGCGTTGGCCGAATCGACCATCCCGCGGCGGAGCGCCTCCTCCGCCGCCAGGTAGGCCTTCAGCGCCTCCGGCGATTGGGTGGCGTTGAAGTCGAGCTCGGCGGGTACCTCCAAGCGGCGCAGCGGACCCCAGACCCGCGCCAGGACACGGAGCGCGGCATCGCGGACCACGTCCGACATCCCCTGGGAGGTGGCGGGGACGACGAACGCGTCCATGGGCTCCGCTCGACCCACGCGATAGAGGCGAAAGGCGACGTCGAGCCGATCTCCGCTCCCCACCACCGATCCCAGGAGGAACCGGTGCGCCCCCGCGCCCTCGGCGAGGGTGGCGGCCTGCTCCACGTCCGGAGGCCGGGGAGCCGCGGACGCCTGGGGGCGGAGCGGGCGCCAGAGGGACCACGGGTCCACGATGCGCAGGGACGGTGTCCCGTCCAGCGCCGTCGCGAGGAGATCGGGGACCCCGGCGGACCACTGGTCGCCGACGGCGCCGGAGGTACGGAGGGGGAAGATCGCCAACCCCACCCTGCCGTCGTCCGACGCGGGGTACCGGAGGTGTGACACCGCTCCCGCCGTCGCGAGGACGATGACGGCGGAGACAGTGAACGCGCCCACGAGCTGCAGGTAGCGGCCCACCGGGATCGGCGCGCGCTCCTCCTCCGGCGTGACGTCCACGGCCCTGCGGAGCCCTCCCGCCGTCAGGTCGTACGCCCACGCCAGCATCGCCACCAGCGGGAACCCGGCGATGGCGGCGATGACCGTGATGCGGTACGCGAGATCCGGGAGCGCCAGGGCCGTGCACGTCATCTCGGTGCCCTGGAGGGCCACGGCCACGGCGGCTCCGTACGCCAGCACCGCGCGCACCACGCGCCGCTGGCGGAGCTCCCGAACGAACACGGAGAGCCGGCTCACGGGTTGCCGAGCCTCGACCATCTGGGAGCACCCCCGCCTGGAGGAGCCGTCGATTCCCTTTCCGGGAACGGGGCAGGAGTGGCCTTCCCGGAATTCACCTCCCCCCGGGCACGGTGTCAAGGTGGTCGCCTCAGGGAGAGGTTGTCCGCCACTCTGGTCTATTTATGTCACTTGTGATAAAATAGGCCATGCACACGGTCCTCTTCCGACTTCTCGCGATCCTCCGTGCGGAGCCCACCGACGCCTCGGCACTCATCGGGCGGCTCCGCTCCCTGACTCCCGGCAAGGTCCCGTCCCTACCGGCCTTCTACCGCCACCTGAGGCGCGGCATGGAAGAAGGGTGGATCATGGTCGACGGTACGGATCCACCGGAGCGCGGGCCGGGTCGGCCGCGACAGGTCTATCGGCTCACGCAGTCGGGCAGAGCGGCCCTGGCAGAGCATGCTCGGGAGGTGCAGATCTTCGCCGCGCTGGCCCTGGACGGGGACGGGACCACGGCACCGTGAGCAGAGCGGGCGGCGCGCCGGCGCGGAACGGGTGGGAATGGGCCATGCGGTGGGTCCTGGCGCTGTATCCCCGGGATTTTCGTCGGGTCCTCGCCGAGGACATGTGTGCTTTGTTCCTGGAAGAGATGGCGGGGCGAAGAAGGGAGCGCGGGTGGCTGCCCGCCACCTGCTATGGCCTCGCCACCATGGCATCGACGGTCCTGGAGGCGACGCGGGAGCGCCTCAGACAAGGGACGGCCCGGCGGAGACGCGCTGCCTCTGCCGCACCCCGGCGAGGTCGTGGAGGATCCACAGGTGACAGGGGGAGGAAGATGATGGGTGAGGATCTTCGGCAGGACCTTCGACTGCTCATCAGACAGGTCCGGCGTCGGCCGAGCTTCGCTGCGGTGATCGTGCTTACCCTCGCCATCGGGGTCGGGCTGAACACCGGCGTGTTCACGGTGGTTCGGGCGGTGCTCCTGCGGCCATTGCCTTTCCCGAACCCCGGGGAGCTCGTCACCGTCACCGGCGGGGGTGCCTCGTCCCTCCCGAACCTGCAGGATCTGAGGGAGCGGCTGCGCTCCATGCGGACCCTGGCCGGCGTGTTCTCGCCGCAGACCATGACCCTCACCGGCGAGGGAGACGCCACACAGCTGAACGTCAGCATCGTGACACCGAACTTCCTCCGCATGACCGGCCTCGACCCGGCCGCAGGGCGCTGGCTCGGACCGGAGGACGACGGCACGAACCGGGCCGTGTTGAGCCATCGCGTATGGGTGACGCGATTCGGGGGCGATCCCGGGGTCGTGGGTCGAAACATCACCCTGGACGAGACCGGCGTGGAGGTCGTGGGTGTGGCTCCGGCCGAGATCGCCGTGCCATTCGGAGAGGACGTGTGGATCGCGGACCCGTGGCCCTCCGGCAGGGGACCCAGGGTGTCCCGGTCCTGGAGAGCCGTGAACGTCTACGGCCGGCTGGCCCCCGGGTGGACGTTGTCCGAGGCGCGTAAGGAGCTGAATACCGAGTGGGCTCGCTTGAAGCAGGAGTACCCCGACGACAATGGCCGCTGGGGTGCCGGTCTCGCCCCACTCAAGGAGTACGTGACGCACAGTGAGGAGACGCCGCTCGAGGTCCTCTTCATGGCCTCGAGCCTCCTGCTCCTCCTGGCGTGCGCGAACGTCGCCAGCGTCTTCCTCAGCCGGCTGGACACGCGTAGGCACGAGTTCGCCGTGCGTTCCTCGCTGGGCGGCGGGCGCTGGCGGCTGCTGCGACAGGCATGGACGGAGGCTCTGGCCCTGAGCGCCGCGGGCGGTCTCCTCGGCGTCGCGCTCGCGTCACTCACCGTGGGTTGGGCTGTTCGCTTCCTAGGGATCACCCTGCCCCTGACCGGACACCTCGCCGTCGACGGCGTCGTCCTGGGATTCGCGCTGTTCATCACCGCGCTCACGGCCGTGGTCGTGGGCTCGGTGACGATCCTGGCGTGGGGAACCGAGGAGCCGGCCCTCGCGCTCCGGAGCGCGGCACGCTCCGTGGTCAATCGGTCCGGATGGCTGCGACGCACCATGGTGGTGTCCGAGGTGGCCCTGGCCTTCGTCATCGTCTCCGGCCTGGGCTTGCTCGTGCGCAGCTTCCAGCGGCTCGAGTCGGTGGATTCCGGGATCCGCCCCGACGGGGTGATCACCGCGAGCCTGGGGAGCTTCCCGATGTCGCGATACCCCGACAACGACACGCGCCGGCTCTTCGAGAGCCGGCTCACGGAGCGGCTCCGGGCCGTTCCGGGCATCGAGGGCGTGGCCCTGGCGAGCAGCCGTCCTCTGGCGGGGTGCTGCTCGAACGGGCCGATCCAGCGTGGGGACGATCCGGAGCGCGTCTCGCGCTTCGTGGAGAGCCGATGGGTAACGCCGTCCTACTTCCAGGTGCTGGGGATCCCCATCGTCGCCGGGTCCGACTTCTCCGGTCTCGGCCCGGGCGACCCGGCGGCCGCGATCATCGACAAGGGGCTCGCCCACCGCCTCTTCGGAGACACCAGCCCCATCGGCGCCACGATCATCCACAACGGCCAGCACATCCGGGTCGTAGGCGTGGCCGGCGCGGTGCGCGAGTACTCTCCGGCCAGGGACGCACCCGACATGGTGTACTTCTCGGCCACGCAGACGCCGATGTCCACCCTTCATGTCGTGGTCCGTACGAGCCTGCCTGCCAGGCTCGCCGCTGGGGGTATGCGGAAGGCACTTCACGATATCGACCCCCTGCTCCCCATGGAGCACGTCCAGACCATGCGCGACGTCCTCGACAGCTACACCGGCGACCAGCGCGCCACCACCTACCTGATGCTCCTGCTGGGCGCCCTGGCGCTGCTCCTCGGGGGGGTGGGCATCTACGGCGTCATGAGCCACTCGGTTCAGGGCAGCCTCCGGGAGATCGGCGTCCGCCTGGTCCTGGGCGCCAGGAGAGGGCAGATGCGATACCGGATCCTCCGCACCGCGCTGATCTTGGTCCTCCCGGGAATTGCGCTGGGGCTGCTCGGCGCCCTCGCCGCCAGCCGTGTCGTCGCCTCGCTGCTCTATGAGACGAGCCCGCTGGATCCGTTGGTGTACGTGCTCGTGACCGCGCTCTTCGTCCTGGGCCCACTCATGGCTGCCTGGGCCCCGGCGCGCCGAGCGGCGAAGGTGGAGGCCGCGGAGATGCTCCGGGAGACGTAGGCCGGGAGAGGTGCCGTCCGCCCTTCTCCCCTGCCGGCCCCCCTCCGTGGCTGTTCTACGTCCGTAGAGCTTACGCCGCCCACGGAGTCTCGCGTAATGTAGGGCGGCTGCGGGACCCACCCCGTTCGAGGAGCCGCCGCGCCCGACAGGCCGAGAGGCCATTGGTCTCGGCGCATCCGGGGGGACCTCGACGCAACTATTCGCCCATCACCCTCGTTGTTCATTGATGAGCACGGAAGAGAACGTGCCTGACAACGCGAGCGGGAAACGGATGGCAGTGCCCTTCACGAAAGCCGAAGTCCGCGGAATCGAAGGGGGCAGCATACAGGAGGCGCGGCTGATCGAGGCGTGCCAGGAAGGCAACGCCTCGGCCTTCAACCTCCTGGTGTGGAGATGGGAAAGGCCACTCTTCAACTTCGTCTACAAGCACGTGGGCGATGCCGCGGCCGCGCAGGACCTGGTGCAGGAGACGTTCGTCCGCGTGGTGAAGTCCATCGGGCGATACGAGCACCGGGGGTCGTTCAGCACATGGGTCTTCCGGGTCGCGGTGAACCTCTGCAGGGACCACCTGCGGAAGAAGCGGATCCCGGTGGTCTCGCTGCACGACTACTACACGACCGAGACGGGCGAGAAGGTCTTCGTGAGGGACAGGGTGGCGGACGACGACGCCCGCACGGACGAGGGGGTCGAGAGGAGCGAGCGGGAGACGCTGGTGAGGCGGCTCCTGGGAGGCCTCTCGGAGGAGCAGCGCACGGTGATCCTCCTCAAGGAGTACCAGGCGCTCACGTTCGCCGAGATCGCCGAGGTGTTGGGCGTCCCGGAAGGCACGGTGAAGGCGCGTCTCTACCGCGGGCTGCGTGCGATGCGCGCGCAGCTCGAGCGGGAGGAGGGCTCGCCGGACGAGGGATCAGGAGGTGCGTCATGAGTGGTGACTGTGGTAACAGGGAAGAGCGGCTGGTCTCCCTCCTCTACGAGGATGGCGACCCCGCCGAGTTGGCGGAGATCCGCGCTCACCTGGCCACGTGCGCCTCGTGCCGGGAAGAGCTCGAGAAGCTGACCGCAACCCGCGAGCTCCTGAGCGCGTGGCCCGACGTGGTCAACGCTCCGAGGCTGGTCTACGTGAACGAGCCCGCCCTCTCCGCCGGCCGTACGGGCAAGGAGACAGGGAGGAGCCGCTGGGCCGGATTCAAGTCCTTCGTGCCCTCCCTGGCGACCGCTGCGGCGTTCGTGCTGCTCCTCGGCCTGACGGCTCCGTTCCTCAGATTTCAGGTCGACCCGAACGGAAGGATGCACGTGGGTCTCGGCGCCTCGTCGGCGTCGGCGGCCGACCAATCCGCGCTGGTGACGCGGGGAGACCTCGATGACGGTCTCGCCCAGACCGCGCAGTACCTCGAGGCGCTGATGCGTGCCGGCCGCGAGCAGGACCGGCAGGCGGTGCTCGGCGCGGTGGATCAGGCGCTCCAGGCGCAGAGCGCCTCGTCGCAACAGCAGATGACCACCGCCATCAACTCGGCCTTCGACGAGCTCGATCGCCGGAGGCGAGCCGACCTGGGAGTGATGCTCTCCTCGATGAGCGACCTCCAGGCCATGACACGCAGTGAGCTACAACAGATGAACGCGGTGCTGGCGTCTCTGGCGCCGGCCCCTGGCCCTGGTGAGGAGTGATGAAGATGTCCACGAAACCGAGAACTACCCACAGGAGGCTGCGCTTCACGGAGATCGGCGTGGTGCTCCTCTTCAGCGCGACGAGCCAGGCCGCGGCCCAGGCCCACCCGGACACGCTGCGCGTCGTGACGGAGCCGGCGGTGGTGAGCCCGGTGCCCGTGCCCGTTCATGAGCTCGTGCCCCTGGCCGAGGAGGCCGCGCTCGCATCCACGCTGAAGACCTCCGCCGCGTACGTCGACGGGGCCCTGGCGCTCAGGCACGCCTTCGAGCCCCAGAACGTCCCGCAGGACGTGCGCATCATGCAGAACATCACGAGCACCGCGCTCTCTGAGGTCAAAGCGCCGGAGCTGCCGAAGTCGCTGGCCGATGACAGCACGGGGGGCCGCATCGGCGCGGTCGTCTCCTCGTCGGGTGACAACGTGTACGTGTATTCGGGTCTGCGGGGGTCCTCTTTCTTCGGCAGGGGCGACGTCAGCGGGTTCTACATGAAGGGCTACGGCTACATCTTCACCGTGCACTGGCCCGTCGGCTCCGCCTTCGCCCTGCCGCGCGTCGTGGTGACCAGGGAGGGAAGGAGCGAGCGCGTCCGGAGCGACGACACCCGCTCCAAGGACTATGCAGCCTGGGCCGACGGGTATCGCCGGCGGCTCTCCGACGCCCTCCGGGACGTGATCGCGGGATACGGGAGCACGCTCCGCCGTGCCCAGCCCGGAGAGTCCATCACCTTCCTCGCCGACTTCGGCGGCGGCGACTCGGCGAGCGTGACGATGACCGTAAAGGCCAGCGCCCTGCACGGCACCGACGTCGAAGCCAACCGAGGCGCCATCCAGGTCTCCAGGGGACAGGACGGGATGTCCCCCTCCCTGCAGAAGCAGCTCCAGATCATGAGCGGCATCATCGACACGTCGCTCCACCCCGGGAGCTCGGATCGCGAGACGTACCTGTCGAACTTTGTCGGCGCCTACTTCGGCGGGCGGGCGGAGCCCCAGTACGTGCCGGGCTATGGCGTCTTCTTCCGGAAGACCGCCCGCCTGAGCACGGCTCGGGCGTTCGTGCGCATGTCGACGGGCTCGGCGCGTGCGGAGGTCATGGACTCCACCGAGGCGACGGCCCGGAAGACGTACCGGGCGCACCTCGACACGCTGCGGCAGAAGACCGCGGAGATCCTGGCGACCTACGGACCCACGCTGACCGCGCTCAAGGACGACGACTGGGTGGGCATCTACTACGACGTCGGCTCGGCCGCGGGCCTCCTGAGCGGCGGCATCGACAACTACCTGGTGCAGGCCCGCATGCGCGACATCAGGCAGGCCGCCGGACAGAGCAACCCGGCGGCGTGGCTGGACCAGCGGCTGGTCACGAACGAGAAGGAGGAGTGAGGGCTCGACGCGACCCTGGCGAGGGCGGGAGCGGCGGCGACCCGCCCACCGCCGCACCCGCTCTTGCATCGCCAGGACGGACGCACGTAGAGTGAGCTGCCCCCCTGTCCGGCAGCTCCTCCTCCCGCCACACTGCCGGGTGCTTTCGCATCCATGCCGCTCATGGCGGCATCCGGCCAGGGAGGCGCCCCACCATGGATCCGTCCCCGACCCACATCGCACGCTGCGCTCGCGTGGTGGCCTTCGCGGCAGCCATGGCGGCGGGCCTCGGCGGCTGCCTCATCTCGGGAACCGCTCCCCAGCAGGCACCGCCCGGGCTCACGGTGGCACCGAATCCCCTGAACGACACCATCGAGGCCCCGCTCAGGGACCTGGTGGCGGAGGTGCGCGACGCGCACGGCGCGCCGGCCGCGGGCGTGACCCTGTCACTGTCGATCCTCTCCGATACGCAGGTAGGCGCGGTCTGGATCCGCGACAGCACCGGCGCGTGGGTCACCACGGCGCGGTACGTGACCGACGACTCCGGGGAGGCGAAGGTCGGTGTGCGCTTCGGGACGCGTGCCGACTCGGGGCTCATCCTCGTGGGCGCCGCCGGAAAGGGGCTCGCGGACAGCGTGCCGTACAAGGTGCGCCCCGGCAACACGGTGGTCTCCGGGGTGGAGCCGGCGGACAGCGCCCTCTCGGTCGGGCGCAGCTACCAGCTACTCTGCGGCGACATCGACCGTCTGGGGAACGAGGAGGGCCGGTGCGTCTCCGTCGCGAACGAAAGCCCGGCGGTCTCGGTCTCCCCCACCGGGCTGGTGACGGGCCTCGCCATCGGTCGCGCCGTGTTCGACGTCACGGTCGCCACGCCGCTCTCCACGTTCACGCGCAGCGTCGCGGTCTCGGTCGTGCCGCAGGGGGAGGTGGCCGCGTACGAGTCCCCCCAGGAAACGCAGGGGCCGGTGAGCCAGTACATCTCGCGAACCGCCAAGATCGTCCTCATGCGCAGCGACGGGAGCGACTACCGGGTCCTGTACGACCAGGGAGATTCGACGGAGATCCAGGACAGCTTCGCCGGCGGCATGCACCCTTCGTGGAGCCCGGACGGCCGGACGCTGGCGTTCCTCGACCACGGAAGCCTCCGGACCATCGACCTCCAGGGCGACATCGTCGACGTCCTGAGCGGTGACGCGGACGAGGAGTTCGGGCCCGTGTATTCACCTTCGGGAGACTGGATCTACCTGACGCGGGGAGCCCCGGGCGGTCAAATCACGTTGTGGGCCGTCCATCCGGACGGAAGCGAGGCGCACCAGATCAGTCGCGACTCGGTGGGAATCGACGCCGCCCCGGCCCCCGCCCCCGACGGCGAGCACCTGGCCTACGAGACCAATCAGGCCCTCTCGGGGCCGATGGTGCTGCGCGTCGCGGACCTCTCAACCGGAGACGTCCAGGCGCTGAACGTGCCCGGAATGTACCCCGAGTGGTCCCCGGACGGGGCGTGGATCGCCTTCCTCGCCGGAGCGGCGGGCGGCGGCATCTACCTCCAGCGGATGCACCCCGACGGCACCGCGGTGGGTTGGATCGGGAAGGCAATCGGAGCCCTTCCGAGCTTCGCCTGGGTGCCGGGCACGGATTGGCTGCTGACCAGCAGCAACGTCACCTCCTTCGCGGTGGAGCTGTTCTTCGTGAACGCTTCCACCGGCCAGGTGCTGCCGGTGAAGGTGAACCACACGCTCGTCCAGCCGTCCTGGAAGCCGACCCCCTGAGGCGATCGCCGCACGCCGTCACGAGCCAGAAAGAGGAGTGACGGCCCCGCCGCCCTCCCGACTCAGGGCCTCCGCCTTGCGTCGGGCCGCCTCGACCCGGGGCTGCAGCGCCGGGTCGGCCCCCGCCCACAGCTCGGCGAACCGCCTGTAGTAGTCCGCCGCCTGGCTCGCGTGTCCCGCGGCCTCGTGGAGCTCGCCGAGACGCTCGAGCGCGCTGGGGAGGAGCGCGGCATCGAAGACGAGCCGATCGAGGGTGGTGGCGGACAGGTACTGCTCGTAGCCCACGATGGCGGAGTCCGGACGGCCCGCCCGGTCGTACAGCGGGCCGAGGTACTGGAGAACGTACATCTGGCTGCCGGGCAGGTTGGCGGCGACCCCGAAGGCCTCCCGGGCCTCCTCGAACCGCCCCTCCTCCATGGCCAGCCGGCCGCGGTCCATGTAGAGCAGCTTGTCTTCCCCCGACCGCCATTCGGCGGGGACCTCCGCGAGGTAGGCCTCCATGAGCGCGGCGCCGCGGTCCGGACGGCCGGCGTCGAGGAAGAAGTCGGCCGTCTCCAGGTACGGCATGTCGATGGGGTCCCTGTCCGCGAGCACCGGATCCCGGAGGGCGGCCTCCATCTCCTCGACGGCCCGCGCGGTGTCGCGCGTGACCTCCAGGTCCAGCCACGCCTCCCCGAAGAGGGCACTCTTGAGGGTCTCCGGATCCGTGCCCCGTGCGATGCGCTGCGCGTTGCTCAGGTGGCGCCGGGCCTCCTCCACCCGGCCCCGCACCATGTCGACCCAGGCGAGCCAGACCTCGAGCAGGCCCGGCACCGGCAGGTCGAAGCGCGAGAGGTTCGCGTAGAGCGTGTCGGCACCCGCGTAGTCCTGCTCCGCCGCGGCGATCTGACCGAGCTCGGACGCGGCGAACGGGTTGTCCGGAAAGAGCTGGATGGTACGCTCCGCGATCGCGTGGGCCTCGTCCTGACGACCCAGAGCATGCACGACGGCACAGAGGTTGAGCCGGCACGTCAGGACCAGCGAGTCGCCGGCCACACATCGCCGCAGCGTGGTCTCGGCCCGGGGAAGGTCGTGCCGCTCACGGTAGAGGGTGCCCAGGTTGTTGAGGGCGGTGAGGTTGGTGGAGTCGAGGGCGAGCAACTCCTCGTACGCGCGGCTCGCCTCCTCCAGATTGCCCGTGGCGCTCTGGTAGTAGGTCGCCAGCGTGAGGTAGCGCTCCGGCTCGCTCAGGTGGTCCCGATGCCGATAGGCCTCCGTGAGCGCCTCGGTCCAGGAGCGCCGACTGGCGCCGACGCTCATCAGGATGGTGGCGCGGGCGCGGTACGCCATCGCGAAGGTGCTGTCGAGGGTCGTGGCCTCGTCCAGAAGGTGCAGCGCGCGGGCGCCGTTCCCCTCGTCCCTCCACACCCGTATGGCCGTGCTGTACTTGCGGAGCGCCTCCAGCGAGGACGTGGTGACGCGCGCCAGGTGTGCCGGGGGTGACAGCAGCGCCACCGAGGGCTGGATCTTCTCGCGGAGCTGCAGGGACAGGCTCCCGATGGCATCGATGAGCTCCGTGGAGTCGTGCGCGGTGGCCAGGGCCGCGTCGACGATACGGCCGTCCTCGGCCGAGACGATCCACGCCGACAGCACGAAGCCGGCCCCCACGGCACCGACCTTCCCGTCGATGACCGCCGGGATCCCCGCCCGCAGAGCCACCTCCCGTGCGGTGTCACCCGTGAGCGTCGTGAGGGGACTCCGGCGCATGCGCGAGAGGATGCGGGCGACCTCCGCGGGGTCCGCCAGGGAGGAGTGGAGATAGCGCTCCAGATCGATGCGGAGCGCCTCGGTGACCACGCCCGCGACGAGGGAGTCCCGGGTGTCGTTTCCGAACTCGGCCAGCACGAGGCGGCTCCCCGGAGGGAGCGCGGCGCTCAGGTCCGGCGCATCGGGCCTCATCCCCCGGCCGATGAGCAGCGCCGCGGAGAAGGTCGCCACGGCCGCGACCGCCAGAGCGGCGTGCCTCGCCCATCCGGGCATGCGCGTACGCCACCCGCGCCCGGACGCGCCCCCGCTCGGAAACGGAAAGGCCGGGAAGGGCCGGTGCGGTGCCGGCGTGGGCCCCGGGTCGTCGGAAGGCTGCGGAACCAGCGCCGCCGCCGGTTCCGTGGGCGGCGGGCGGGGGAGCTCGGCGTCGTCGCCCGGGTCCTCCAGGGGACCCAGGTCCGCTGCCTGCCGCAGGCGCGCCACCAGGTGCACGGTCTCGTCCAGGGGGGAGAGCTCCTCCTCCTCGAGGAGGCGGGCGTAGAGGTCGTACTGGGCCAGCGCGTCGGAGCGGCGGCCGCACTCCGCCAGCAGCTCGATGAGCCGATGCTGCGCCTCGTCCTCCAAGGGGTCGATCTCGGCCCACTCCTGGGCCAGGGCGAGCGCCGCGGGGACGTCCCCCCGCTCCCGGTGGACGCGAATGGCCTCGCGGCAGGCGAGGCGGTGCAGGCGCTCGAAGCGGGCCCGCTGCTGGTCGGCCCAGCGCTCGAAGACGGCGCTGTCGGCCAGGAACCAGCCGTCGAGGAAGCCGCCCCGGTAGAGGGCGACGGCCCGCTCGTACTCCTTCGCGTCGACGAGGTCCTCGAAGCTGCGTGCGTCGACTTCGACCTCGGCGCTGACGGCGAGCCGCTCGCCCTCGGTCTCCAGCCAACCCTCTCCGAGAGAGCCGCGGAGCCTGTGGAGCGTCTGGCTCAGGGCGTGTCGTGCCTTCTGCGGATCGTGCTCGGGCCAGAGAACGCCGACGACGGCGTCGCGCGTCGTCGAGCCTTCCATCCCCAGGAGCACGAGCAACGCGGCACGGCTCCGCTGCGCCGTGAGCTCCGTCACCTCGTGCCCGTCGAGAAGGACTTCGAACCCGCCGAGAACGCGCAGAGCGAGCATCGGCCCCGTCCTGATGGCGCGGGGAGGGTGTACTGCCGGAACGGCCGATCCACCCCCGCCTTCCCCGTCTCCCGTCACCCGCCGTTCCGTAGTCGTGCGGTACACCCCCCCCTCGCCGTTGGGTCCGCGCTCCCGAGGCACCGGAGCCATCGAGAACGCCCCCGCCCCGCTCACCGGAGGCCGGAGCTCATCGGCGGATGTCCTTCCCCGGCTTGACCTTCAGCTCCTCCTTCAGGCGCCGGGCATTGGCGGTCTCTCGGACGAAGGCGCTCACAGTCAGCGCCGCCTCCAGGAGGCACTTGGGCGCGAGCCCGTCGCTGCACGAAGGCCCCGTCGGCCTGTCGTTTCCCATGGTGACCAGCAGGGACGGAATGCCGGCGTTGATGAAGATCTCGCCGGGCATACCCTTGAACGGCCCGACTTCCCCGGATACGACGCGGAGGTCCACGTCTCCTCGACGTGCGACGTTGTTGATCTCACCTGCCAGCGTCGGCGCCGAGGCGATGGCCTGGAGCGAGAGGCCACGGCGACCGGACACCTCCGGCACCTCACCCGAGCCGATGTGGATGGACGCGACCATGGCCTCGGGGGGGACCGGCGGGTAGGCCAGGAAATGAATCGATCCCCAGATGCCGCCCTCCTCCCCGACGAAGACGACGAAGATCACCGAGCGCTTCGGTGGCTTCTTCCGGATCATGCGGGCTACCTCGAGCACGGTGGCGCAGGCCGGGGCGTCCCAGGAGGGGGGACTCCCGTCGTCGCCTCCGGGGTCGCCCGCGTCCAGCTGCGCGCTCACCACGACGTACTCGTTCCTGAGCGAACGGTCCGATCCCTGCACGACGCCCACGACGTTCGCGGTCATGAGGGGCTGGCGGCGGACATCGACGTCCAGGCGGAGCGTGACGCCGTCGAGCTCGAATGTCCGGTAGCGGCCGATGTGCGAGATCGGATGGTACGCGCGGCCCAGGAACAGGCGGTCCACGAGGTCTGCGTGGAGCAGTGCGACGGGAACGGGAGAGCGGAGGACGTGACCCGGATACGGCTCGGTGGGCTGATACATGGGCCGGCTCCCCAGGGTGCTCACCGCGTCCCACTGGTCGACGAGCCACCGGTCCGGCAGGAGGAGGATCGCCGCGGCGCCCCGCTCGACGATGTCGCGCATCCGGCGGCTCTGCGCCTCGCCCGGATCCCTGTACATGTCCCGAACCGGCTCGGGATACCGAGCCAGCGTCTCCGAATCCGGCGTGACAGCGGTCACCAGGACGCCTCGACCCGAGAGGTCCAGGCCGGCGAAGTCGTCCACCCCGTACTCGGGAGCGTGGATGCCGTTGCCCACAAAGACCGGCGGGAGGGCCTCCATGGTGTGGCCCTCGTTGCCGGGGGCGAGGAGCAGGAAGGTCCGCCGGCTCTCGGGGAGCTTCTTGGCCTTCCGGCCGATCTTCAGCTCCATCGTGGTCTTGGCGCCCACCAGGTTCCGCACCAGCGGCACGGGCTGGATGAAGCCGGGCGTGCCCTCCGAGTCCTTCAGCCCCGGCGCGAGGCCGGCATCCTCGAGTCTCAGCGCCGCATAGACCGCGGCCGAGTCGTAGGCGGCCCCGGCCGTAACGTCCCCCTGGCCCTCCCAGGCGCACAGCTTCTCGGCGTCGGCGCTCAACCGCCCGGCGCGCGCCGAATCGGCGTCACCGCCGCATCCGGACGCCAGGGCTCCGGCCAGGAGGATCGCGACGGACGCGCGGGCTGCTCCCGTACCGAACCCTCGCCGGCGGGGGGGCACCCCGCGGATCTCCGGCGCCGTCGGTGGAAACGTCTCAAGGATGCACATGCGGCCTCGACACTCTGTTGTCGGTCCCTGCCTCGCGCGTGGGCGTCATGCTCTCGAACTCCCGCCACCCGTCTCTCCACCACCCCGCGACGCGTCCACGCCCCACACTCACCCGCACGCGTCACACCCGGCTCACAGGCCGCCCCCCCGGGCGGCGCCTCCGTCACCGGAGCGTGACAGGAACGGCACGGGGGACCGCGCCGGCCGCCGCGAAGCATCCATTCCCCTTCCCACTCCCCACACTCAGCGGCCGTCGCGATCCCCCGACTCCCCGATTCCCCGTGGATCCACGGGGGTCTCGGCTACTTCCGGGAACCCGAGACTCGCTGAGCCTTCTTGCCCAGGTCGAGCTGGGCCAGAATGCAGTCACACTCCTTCTGGCTCAGGTGCGGCGAGGCGGCCAGCTGCTTCGCGCTCTGGGCGAGGGCAAGGACTTCGGCGTCGTGCCCCCTCTCCTGAGCGACGAAGGCCGCCTTCAGGAACAGGCGCGCCGATTCCAGCACGTAGCCGTTCCTCAGCGCCTGCTCCGCCGCGGTCTGCAGGTCCTCCTGGGCGCTGGACATGCGGCCGATGTAGTGATTCATCTCACCGGCCAGGGCCAGCTCGTCCACAGCAGCCGGATCCTCGAACGGGCGCAGAGCAGCTGCGTCCTCGAGCAACCTCGCCACCTCCTTCCACCTCTTCACCTGGTGGGTGCCCAGAATCTGGTCCGCCTTCTGATGAAGCTCATCAGCCCTGGTCGGATCCAGCTTGGCCCCCCCATTGCTCGACTGTGCCATCGTGGCGGCCGGAACCAGCGCGATGAGCGCTGCGATGGAGATGCCGTTCGCCACATGACGCAACCGGGATGACGCGTGCGTGTTCATCATCGCCTCCGTTCTGCGTCGATCCGCGGGACCCCCGGCGCCTCATGCGCCGGCGGATCGACGGGCCCCGAGCCCTCGAGACAGCGCGAATGGCCAGTCCTTCGGGCCCGCAGTCCGTCGTCCCGTAAGGGAGGCTACCGGTTGGCGGTCACCGGCCTCTCCCGGTGAAGGCACCGGAGCGTGTCAGACTCACAGGGGAGGCACCGAGGGGGAGTCACAGGGGTGGTGATGGGGGGCGGGAAGGCGCGGCGGGCGGGCGTCACAGGGGGGTGTGACGGGGGCGGAAGCCGGGGTGATCATGGGGCGAGGTCCCGAAGGGCCGCGATCGCGAAGCGGGCACGTGCGGAGCCACGCGAGGCCGGACCGACTGTCTCCACCCGGATCCCCGGAGCAGGAGCAGGCAACGATCTGGAGACACTTACAAAGGACGGCGAACTGTAAAGAGGGTCCGCTGAATCGACTGTAAACCGTGTCCTTTACCGCTCACACCGCCCGCCACCGCCTACGGCAACTCCAACTTGTACCGTACCACGTATTGCTCGTCGTACTTGCCGAGCTGAATGGCGTACAGCTCGGTCTTGCCGACCACGACTGGCATCGAGCATGGCGGCAGTTCCACCACGCCAAGATAGGTGCCATCTGGCTTGAACACGTCCAGTACCGAGGCCTGAAACCGCGGGACCGCACCGACTTCCTTCTCCGAACGCGGCTGGACCGGTCTGCGAAGCCAGAGTGTTCCTGACGGCCCCACCAAGGCGGCGACATACGCCGGCTTCTCTTCCGGCACCGATACCGTTGTGGCTCCGTCGGCAGCCGCCGCGGGCCGAAGGGCGATTCGCAACTTGGCACGTTCCGCCTCGGTGTATGGCGTCCGCTTGAATGGCATCTCTACCCGCAGCACTCCGCCGCCCTCATGCTGGACCTCGAAGACCGGCTCCTTGGTTGTAGCTGCCAACACGGAGCCATCAGGCAGGATTGCGAAGAAACTGGCTGGTTTGCCGTCCAGCAGCGGAGGCGGAATGGTATCAAGTACCTTCCCATCCGGCCTTCGCACCTCCGCTCCGATCGGCCACGGGGTCGGCATGCGCACACCAGGTCCGGGTTGGACCATCACCACATGGATATACAGCTGGCCGCGTTGGTCTTCCGAGACGATCTGACCGAAGAGGGTTCTCAGGCCACTTACGGCGCCCAGGCTGCCCAGGAACTCGCCGCTGGAGGAAAAGGCACTGAGTCGAGTGTTTGAAGGGTCACTGAGGATGATGCGACCCTGGTGATCGACCATCAGCCCGGTCGGTCGAGCACCGTACTCCCCGGGACCTTGGCCCCGACGCCCCACAGTGCCCAGGTATCGTCCGGTGCTGGAGAATCGTCTCAGCGCCGGCACCTGGCCGTCGAACACGAGAATGCTGCCGTCCCTCTCGACTGCAACCTGCAGGATCTCGCCAAACGCCGCTGGCCCGTCTCCGCTGAGACTGCCGATTCTCAGATCTTCGCGCAGCGTGATTGGCTTCTCCCAAACACTCCCTGAGGCGGTCTTCACGAACACGGTGTCCGCCGCTGTATCGCGGGTCGCGACCAATGGTCCGGACTCGATGCCCCCAGCCCTGCAAGCTGCCAGCGCACAGGCTCCCAGGAAGATGGCGAACCACCGGAGCCCGGGTCGTTGCTTGTGCGTCTCACCGTGAATCACGTGGAAGCTTCCCAAGTTGTCCCGGCTGCGCCGTGCCTATTTGCCCCGTACATCGGTGAGCTTGTGGCGTCGACTAGGCTGCTTGAGGCCAGAGTATTCTACAAGCAATGCCCGAATGTCGGCGAGCTGCTGCTCGGTGCAGAATTCCTTGGGGACGTACAGAGCCCTCGAGTGGGAGGTGAACATCAGGAAGAACCGGCGCGTCTCGATGGCTCGACGAACGGCACTCCAGTCCACGGTGGCGACACCCACGGGCCCACGGGCCCGGATGCCCTCGGGTGAGACACCAACCTGCTGTTCGGGCCTCGTGTCAGTATGCCGCGGCACGAGGCGACGAGCGTGCCACCAACTGCCGCCCAACACTATGAAGCCGAACATGCCTGCCAATACGAGGGCCATGATCAGACCTGGCAGCGTGGCGACGCTCGGGCTCCCTACGAACGTCTCGAGCGGCCTGAGGCCGACCAGCGCCCACATGGCCGAGAGGAAGACCAGGGACCCCACCCCAACTGGGCTGCGCCACGTTACCTCTCGGGAGGCAGCGGCCAGTACCTCACGACTCAGTCGGAACGTCAGGAGCACCTCGCCGTTCCCCTGCTCCAGTGGTACCTCACCGGGGTCGGTCCCGTGAAGGGAAGGCCAGCCTTCTCTCTCGCGAAGCCACGCGAGGACGACAGCGTTCTCCACCTGGTCCATTCGACCCCGCTTCGGAATGGCACAGCCCCTCCCGTGCCTCAGCAACAGCACGATGAACCGACGCCGATCATGGACCGCGGTGATCGCCTCCCACCTGATGTCGCTCCTCATAAAGGGACCGCTCAGCCGCATACCGCCCGCGCCTATCTCGATCCGCTGCTCGCCGCGCGCGTGCCGGGCTCCCCACCAGGCCACCGTGCCTTGCGTAAGAACGCCCGCCCAGAACGATGCCTCCACGATGAACGGCAGAGCGATGAACCAGACTGCCATGATGTCATGCCCCGCAAATGCCGCGATGACCCCAACAGGAATCGCCCACCTCGCCCACCGGCGCATGCGGCGGGCCCGCGGGAGACAGGCACGAACCGCTCCAGTGGCTCGGATGTTCAACATCAGGGTGGGACGGAATCGCAGCTCGACTTCCGGATGACTAATCATGCCTGGCCTCTCCTACCGCACATGTGCACTGGCTATCTCGCTGCAATGGTCCAACGACTCTGGCACATAACGGCCTATTCCCGAATCTCGGAGTCGCCTGAAGGTCCGAAACGGTCCGTAAAGCACTTCCAGATCCGCCAATCGCCGAACGCGTTCGGACACAGCGCAATCGCGCCTTCCGCAGCCTATTCTCGTGTTGGATTTGACCGCCATCGCCCGGGAGGTAGCGAGGCACACTGCAGCGACGACAGGGGGGCGGGCGCCGTCGCCTTCGTACTACATACAGAATGTGCCAGTATACCTCGATGAGGCAAGACGAAAGACCGTCGTGAAGGCACGAGCCGGAGGCTCGGTGTCTTGTCAGGCCCCTGGGCCTCCGACCTCCGATCGAGTGCCTTGGGCTAGCTGCCCCCGGTCAACGAGTATACGTAGTAGCTCTTCCGGGTCTGGGAAATCGGCTGCTCCACGCCCCCAGACGTGACCAAGCCGTTGACGCGCTTGGTTATCGAGAGCGTTCGGGGAATCAGCGTTTCTGGACTCGTGACCAGAACGCTCTCACTGAAGACGGACAGGTTGCGAAGCGCCATCTCCGGAACCTCGGGCCTGTCCGCGCGCATCGAATTGGTGAAATCCTTCAGGAACTGCTTCATGAACTGCTTCATGACGTCGGGATCGGGAAATGACCGCATGACGAGCTCCACGCATGAGGTCGTCTGATCCTCCTTGTCACATGGCACTCGATCGATCACGCCGAACTCGAATTTGAACGGTACCACCGGATTTCCGGGCAGTGGCAGCGCTTCCTCGGTCTCCAACTCGTAGAGAGACCCGACCTCCAGCTCCGCATCCAGCCATGCTCCGACGAGAGCAGTCCACTCCTCGCTCAACTGCGCGCTCAGGGCCTCCTCCGAGACCAGGCTGTCCACCGCCTCCTTCATCGCCGGTAGCTTGCCCTCTGTGAGCATTGAGTCCAGCATCGAGCGCACCCTGGTCACCAGTTCCTCGGTCCCGTCCAGCCTGAGCAGATCACCACCGGGACTGAGGACGTAGCTCGGGCTGAACGACGAGATGAGAGCGATCGCCGCCGCGGTCTCGTCACTCTCCGGTATCGCAGGGACCTTGAAGTCCCCTACCTCGACACGTAACCCATCCTCGACCTTGGACACCGCGAGCGAGTAGGTGGTGCGCAGGGTGGAAGTATCTGCCCTCGCCGGCCCGGACCCGTCGATGCGTACCCTCGTGAGTTGGACCTCTCCGTGGAGTCCCGCTGTCCAGCCGAAAGCGAGTCTGACCGTGTCGCCGGAGGGCACGAACGAGCTGTCAGGATCCTGGCAGCTGGCGGGAGACCCCAGGGCGAGGGTGATTGCCGCGACGAGGCACACGAGGAGGGAACGGTTCAGGGCTGTGTAGCGGGTCGGTGCGCGCATTGGTCTCATGTCGGATAGGGTTCCATTCCTGAATTTCCGAGTCGGCCGACGGCCCGAAGTTGCTCGCCGTGCACGTCCATATCGACCGAACACCAGACGCATTGGGAGGCAGCGCCATCGCGCCCGAGTTGCGCCAGGCACATCACGCTTCCTGGTATGCGGAAGCGGACGGGGTGAACGGGACCGTGCCCGAGAGTGATGCTCTGCATTCACTGCATCGGGTCGCCCTCGCGGGGTTGCCGAGTCCGCACGCGGGGCACTGGCGAACGGCCCCGCCGACCCATCCGTCCAGCCTGAGCGGGGGAGGCGGTGGTTGCGACGCCGGGTCCAGCCAATCCTCCTCGTCCGGCATTTTGGGACTTGGTCCGTAGCGATTGGTCCCCCTCTCACTGTCCGCACACATGAACGCCAGCAAGACGAACTCGCCGATGATCGGAATCAGAAAGAGGAGCATGTTCCAACCACTCCGCCCGGTGTCGTGCAATCGTCGCACGCCCACCGCAAGACCTGGAAGCAGCACGGCCAGGAAGTAGAGCATGACCAGGACGCTTTCTTCGCTTTCCGGTGCGATCCCCGCCATGCCTTCGACAAGGCCCAACACGAAGGCAATCAACACGTTGAACAGCACGAACATCCAGTATTCCTTACGACGGGCCCTGCCACTGAAGACTGCATAGTTCCTCAGGACTCCCAGATACCAGTGCATCGGTGCGACCTCCTGGTGGTGCCCCTTGGCCGATCGGGTCCTGCGATCGTCTCGGAGTGAGCGGAATGGGTAGCTCCGAATCACGATGCCATGACCCGACGTCATCGCGCCTTCCGGAGCCTGTTCAACTGTTGGATTTGACCGCCGTCGCTCGGCAGGGGTAGCGAGGCGTACTGCGGTGACGACCGGGGGGTTGGGGCCGTCGCGTTCCTACGTACTCACACAATGCGCGACTATGCCCCGATGAGGCAAGAAGAAGAGCAGCCGTCGTAACCGTGGAGGATCGGTAGACGCCTGCGTCCACCGCCCTTCACTCCACCCGCATGACCTCCGCCGGCGCCAGCCGCCGCGCGCGGAGCGCGGGGAAGGCGCAGGCCAGGAGCCCCACCAGTACCAGGACGAGCGCCATGGCGACGTAGACGCTGGGGGCGGAGAGGTCGACGTCGGGGAGCCAGCCGCGCGCCTGGACGAGTTGGGATCCCGCGATGCCGCCGGCCACGCCCAGGACGATCCCCCACGCCACCAGGGACATCCCCCGGACGACCACGAGGCGCGATACCTCCCCGCCGCTGGCTCCCAGCGCCAGGCGGACCCCCAGCTCGTGCCCGTGCTGTCGTACGAAGTACGCCAGCACACCGTAGAGGCCCACGGCCGAGAGGACCAGGGTCACGAGGGCGAAGAGCGCCACGAGGATGGAGCGGAACCTGGGCTGGAAGAGCGTGGCCGACACGCGGTCGCTCACGCTCAGGAGCGGCGCGTCGGGGACGTCGGGCTCCATGCCGTGGATGGCCGCACGCCACGCCTGGGCCAGGCCGGTGGGCGTGTCCTGCGTCCGCGCCATCACATACATGACGGTGCGGGCCCACAACCAGTGCGGCAGGTAGAACGTCGGAGGCGCCGCCTGGCCGAGGCCCTGCTCCTTCACGTCGCCCACGACTCCGAGGACGGTGAGGTTGTTGCCGCTCAGGACGAGCGTCTTCCCCACCGGGTCCTCGTCGGGGAAGAACTCCCGGGCAGCCGTTCGGTTGATCACCGTGACGAGGCGCTGCGCGGTCTCGTCCTCCTGTCCCCACACGCGGCCGGCGCGGAAGGGGATTCCCATGGCGCCGAAGAACCCGCTGGTGACGATGCGGCG
>JAJDNC010000089.1 GCA_022340865.1 Gemmatimonadota bacterium | reverse complement strand
CGTGGGGATGTGCAGCACCTCCATGCGCGCGGGGTGCTGCGCGTCGTGGGGCGGGTCCGTGTAGATGGCGGGCGGGACCTGCTGAGCGCGGAGCGCGGCCGGAGGCGCGAGGAGTGCCGCTCCGACGGTCGCTCCCAAGAGGAACAGGGCCGCGCTCGTCGAGTCGGTCCACATGCGGTTCATGAGGTTCTCGAAGCGTGCGGCGGGATCGTCGGGCACGGGCAGGTCGATTGGGGGGGGTCGCGGCGGCGGCTGGGCGCGGCCGGGGCGCCAGCAACATGCCACGGAGGATCGCGATGCCACAAGGATTGTCGCCGTCCGCCGCCGTCCGGCACGGAAGATGCGCGCCGATACGCCTGGCAGCGACACACGTCGACGAAACCCTGGGCAACTTCGGCCCCGACGCACTATTCTGACGCATCTGCCCGAACGTATGGAGGTGGGGGTGAGGCCGTCGCGCGAAGTCGAGTCGTCGGACCAGGTCCTCTGGTCCCTGCGCGCCCTCGGGGGTGAGGCCACGCTCGGTGACCTCGTGGCGGCGACCGGACTGCCCAGGAGCAGCGTCGAGCGGTCGCTGGACGCGCTCATCGCCACCCAACGGGGCCACGTGCGCGTTCTGGAGCGCGGCGACGTCACCTACCACGTGGGGCGCATCGGATTCGACGGTGTGGCCGCGCCGTGGCTTCCCGGGTTCTACGGGGCGGAACGGCGCCGGACGCCTCCGCGGTCGGAGCTCGTAGCCGCCCGCCGCGCGGCCTTCGATCGCAAGACCCTGCGCCTCATCCGTACGCGCGACGGGGTCCTGAGCCTGGCGGAGCTGGTGGAGCAGACCGGCCTTCCCCTCCGCGCCGCGGAGGTCGAGATGCAGCGGCTGGCCCGGAGCTGGGGCGGTGAGGCCCACGTCGGGCTGGACGGTCACACCGTGTACGCGTTCCCGCTGCTCATGGAGAGCGTGCACGGCCGCTTCGCCGCCCGCGAGCCGCGTCCCGCCTGGGTGCGCAGCGAGGACCCCATGGACCACGCCCGCCAGCGGCGTCGGCGAGCGCGACGGGGGATGGTCATGACGTCGGCGGGAAGCGCCATGCTCGTCGGCGTCCCCTTCGCCGTCGCGGCGACGAAGGCCCTCGGGGTGCCAGGCGTCGGAACCGCCGCCGTCGCGGTGTCGGTGCTGGGCGCTTCGCTCGTGATCGTGGGGCTGCGCGACGTCCTCAGGCACCACCGGCGCTTCCGCTTCCAACAGCGCGACACGCTGCGCCGCTACGCCCTGGGCCACGTGGTGGAGACCGCCCTGGCGGGAAAGGGTGTGGTCTCTCTGAAGCGCACCGTCCGCTTCATCCAGGCGCGCGCCGGAAAGCGGAAGGTGCCGCGCGCCTTGGTGGAAGCCGCGCTGCGCGACCTCGCCGAGGAGTTCGGCGCCCCCATCACCACCGAGGGTGACGATCTCTTCTTCGGCTTCCGGAGCGTGAAGCGCCAGTTCCTGGCCAGCTACCTGGTGCGCCGGCAGCTCGCGCTGGGGCGGCGGGTGGCCGGGGACACCGTCTACGACACCGAGGATGCCCCCGCCGCGGCCGCGGCCCGGGAGCTGGCCCTCTTCGACCGGGAGTTGGGGACCGCCGCTACCGACGCTCCCGCGCGCTGAGCCTCAGCGCCCTCCTTGCCCCGCGAGGCGCTCCCGGATCTCCCGGAGGACGTCCTGCACGATCACGGGCAAGCCGCGCATCGGGCCGGGATTCTTCTTGCCTCCGTCCCGACTTTCGGTATATGTTCGGGTCATGTGCATCCCCTACGTCGAGCTCCACTGCCATTCGGGCTTCTCATTCCTGGACGGCGCCTCCCACCCGGAGGAGCTGGTCCTGAGGGCGAAGGAGCTCGGCTATCCCGCCCTGGCGCTCACCGACCACAACGGCCTCTACGGGTCGATGGAGTTCGCCCACGAGGCACGCGCGGCAGGCCTGCAGCCGATCACGGGCGCGGAGGTGACGCTACGGGACTGCTTCCCCGGCACCCGTCCCGGTGCGACGTCCCACGCCGGCCACGGCCCGACTTCCGCCGGCTCCAACGCGTCTCCCGGCACCGCGCCCGACTCGAACGAGCCCCCCGGCGGCTACCACGTCACCCTGCTCGCGGAAACCCCCGCCGGGTACGCGAACCTGTGCCGCCTGCTCACCGAGGCGCACATGGGGTCCCCGCGGGAAGACCCGCGCCTTCCCCTGCCCTCACTGTTGGCGCGCTCCGAGGGGCTGATCCTCCTCACGGGATGCCGCAAGAGCCCGGTGTGGGCCGCGCTGGAGTCCTCGGCGGCCGACGGCGAAGCGTTCACGCGCCTGCTGATCCGGGCCTTCGGGCCGGGGAACGTCTTCGTGGAGCTCCAGGACAACGCCGTGAAGGGCGACGCACAGCGGAACCGTGCCCTGGCGCGCCTGGCGGGGCGCATGGGCCTGGGGGTGGTGGCCACCGGCGACGTCCACTATCACCGCCCGGAGCGGGCCCGCCTCCAGGACGTCCTGGTCTCCATCCGGAACCGCACCACGCTGGACGGTGCCCACGCCATGCGCCGGGCCAACCGCCTCTTCCACCTCCCGAAGCCGTGGGAGATGCAGCACCGCTTCCGCAGCCGCCCCGAGGCGCTGGCCAACGCGGTGCTCATCGCCGAGCGGTGCGCCTCCTTCGACCTCACCGAGGACCTGGGCTACGAGTTCCCGGACTTCGAGGGCTCGGCGCGGGGAGGCGCCCTGGAGACGCTGGCGGCCCTCTGCCTGGCGGAGATCTCCCGGAAGTACGAGCCCGGAAGCGCCGAGGGGCGCGAGGCCAGGGAGCGCCTCCACACCGAGCTCCGCCTGGTGGACCTCCACGGGCTGGCGGGATTCTTCCTGGTCTACCGGGACATCATGGACCTGGCCCGGGACGTGGCCCGCGAGGTGCGGGGTGACTCCCCCCGGGCGCGCTCGGGGCTCCCGCCGGGCCGCGGCCGCGGCTCGTCGGTGTCGTCCATCATCTGCTACCTCATCGGCCTCTCCCACATCGACCCGGTGAAGAACGACCTCTTCCTGGGCCGTTTCCTCAACGAGGCGCTGCGCACCGTTCCGGACATCGATCTGGATTTTCCGCGGGACATCCGGGAGCAGCTCATCCTCCGGGTCTACGAGAAGTACGGCCACGAGCACACGGGTCTCGTGTGCACCTTCCCCACCTACCGGCTGCGCTCGGCGGTGCGGGAGATCGGCAAGGCCCTGGACCTCCCTCTGGGCGAGCTGGAGAAGCTGGCCAAGCTCTCCGAGCACCGCTCGGCCTCGGGGCTTGCCGAGGAGATCGCCGCGCTGCCGGAGTTCAGGGGGCGCGCCGACGCGCCCCTCTGGAAGATGCTGGGCGAGCTCGCCGAGGACGTCTCGGGGCTCCCCCGCCACATCTCCCAGCACGTGGGCGGGATGATCATCTCCAGCCGCCCCCTGGTGGAGATCGTCCCCCTGGAGCCCGCCGCCTGGGAGGGCCGGGTGCTCTGCCAGTGGGACAAGGACTCCTGCGAGGACGCGGGCTTCATCAAGATCGACTTCCTGGCCCTGGGGATGCTCTCGCTGGTGGAGGAGGCCGTGGACCTCATCTCCGTGCGTACCGGCGAAGCCCCGGACCTGTCGCGCATCGACTTCCAGGACGAGGTGGTCTTCGATCGCATCTGTTCCGGAGACACCGTCGGGCTCTTCCAGGTGGAGAGCCGCGCGCAGATCCAGATGCTCCGGCGCACACGGCCCCGGAACCTCGAGGAGCTGGCCATCCAGGTGGCCATCGTGCGCCCGGGGCCCATCGTGGGGGGCGCCGTGAACCCCTATGTGCGCCGGCGGGAGATGCTCCGGGACAACCCCAGCTACGAGATCCCCTACCCGCATCCCCTCCTGGAAGGCCCGCTGAAGGAGACGCTGGGGGTCATCATCTACCAGGACCAGGTGCTCACGGTATCCCAGGTGCTGGCGGGCTTCTCCGACGGCCAGGCCGAGTCGCTGCGCCGGGCCATGAGCCGCAAGCGCTCCAGGGAGGCGCTCACCGCCCATTGGGAGGCATTCCGGGAGGGCGCCCTGGCCAACGGCGTGGACGAGACCACCGCCCGGGAGATCTTCCAGCAGGTGACGGCGTTCAGCGAGTTCGGCTTCCCCAAGTCCCACGCCGCCGCCTTCGGGCTCCTGGCGTACCAGTCGGCGTGGCTGCGGCACTACCACCCGCTGGAGTACTACGTGGCACTCTTCAACAACCAGCCCATGGGCTTCTACTCCCTGGACGCCCTGGGCCGGGACGCCCGCAGGAACGGCATCCGCACGCTCCTGCCCGACGTGAACCGGAGCGGCGTCGCGTGCACTGCCGAGGAGGGCGACCTGCGCATCGGCCTGGGCTTCGTCCGGGGGTGGGGCACGGACGTCGCCGAAGGCGTGGTGGCGGAGCGGGAACGGCGGGGGCCGTATACCTCGCTGGCCGACTTCCTCCGGCGTACGCCGGCGGCCTTGAAGCGCCCGGCGGTGGAGAACCTCGTCTGGGTGGGGGGCTTCGAGGCGTTCGGCCTGACCCGGAGGGAGCTCCTCTGGCAGTCCGGGCTCTGGCTGGGCCCGGAGACCGACGACGAACGCTCCGGGGGCCGGGACGACCACGCCCAGACCGAGCTGGACCTGTCCGACCCGTACGCCGGGATCGCCTTCCCGGACCTGGGACCCGCCGACCGGATGGTGGCCGAGTACCGCATGCTGCACTTCTCGGCGGCGCTGCATCCGCTCTCGCTGCTCGAGGGCCAGCTCCCCGAGGGGACCGTCAAGTCGGACCGGCTCCCGCACCTCCGCCAGCACGCCACCGTGCGCGTCGCGGGCCTGGTGACGGCCCGACAAAGACCTGGAACTGCAAAGGGCTATGTTTTTGTCCTCATGGAAGATGAAGCCGGTGCCGTGAACGTGATCGTGAAGCCGGATGTGTACCAGCGGGACCGCGCCGCCGTGCGCATGGAACCCTTCCTGGCGGTGCGGGGGCGCCTCCAGAAGGACGGCGACACCCTCAATGTCATCGCCTACGAGGTGCAGGCGCTGCGGGTCCCGGGAGCCCCCGTGCGGCGGTCGGGGCTCTCCCGCCGCCTTCAGGCCGGGGCGGCGGCCGGCGGGAGTGACGGGTGGGACGCCACCGCCGGCGGAAACGGCCCCGGCACCCCGGACACTCCCGACGCCGGTGCCCTCCACGCGTCCATCCCCGGTGCCCTCGAGCACTGGACCGACGCCGACCGACCCGGGCCCACGCCCTTCCGCTATCTCACCGCCCTGCGCCAGAGTCCGCCGGGAGTGAAGAGCTTCGGCTAGTGTGGTGAAAACGGGGAGTGCCTCCCGCGGTGACCGGAGCGGCCCGAGCGAACCCACCGTCCACCGAGCGAGGGGCCCGCTCACCACGTTCTCCTTGCGTTACGCTCCTCCCCTGCGAAGCATGGGGGCGGGAAGACGGGTAGAGGGGCTCATAGGTTCCCATGGGAATGTCGCCAAAGTGTGTTTCTGGCTGTCGGTCCTGGCCTTTGTCCTGGCGGTGGTCACCGTCTTCACGGGCCCGCTGGTAGGCGTTCATGGAGAGTCGTACTCCCACGCCTCCACGAACCTCGCGCTCCTGGCCCTGTGCCTCTTCATCGGCTTCAAGGAGAAGCCCACCGCGGTCTGAGGAGGCCTCGGAGCGCTCGGGACGATGTGAGCCACCCTCCCGCTCGGGCCCGCCGCTCACTCACTCCGAAGGGCACACACCGGATCCACCCGCATGGCCCGCCGGGCAGGCAGGAGGACCGCCAGGACGCACACGCCCAGGATGAGCGCCGTGACGCTCCCGAAGACCAGGGGATCACCGGGCTGAACCTCGAAGAGGAGGCTCTTCATGATCCGTCCGCCGGCCAGGGCTACGCCCAGCCCCACCACGACCCCTCCCACGGTGGGTAGCGCGGCCTGCCGGAAGACCAGGCCGGAGATCTCCCCCCGCCGGGCACCCAGGGCGATGCGCACGCCGATCTCCCGGGTACGCCGGGAGACCAGGTACGCCACCACGCCGTAGAGGCCGATGGCGGCCAGCACCACCGCCAGGGCGGCGAAAATGCCCACGAGCATGAGATAGAAGCGCGTGGGCGCCGTAGCGGCCCGAAGGGCCTGCGTCACCGTCTCCACGTTGGTGGGAATGACGTTGGGATCCATGGCCCGCAGCGTCTGCCGGGCAGCGGCGACGACACCGGCGCCCGCCCCGGCCCGGATCTTCATGGCCACGGTCAGGGAGCCGGGACCGAACTGGGCCACGGGCACGTACAGCGCGGGCGTCGGCGCCCTGTCCAGGGTCCTCCGCACGTCGTGGACCACACCAACCATCGTCCAGGTGGGGCTCCCGTAGCCAAAGCTCACCGTGACCCTCACCCGCTTCCCCAGGACGTCCTGGCCGGGGAAGTTCTCCCGGACGAAGGCCTCGTTGGCCACGGCCACGGGCTCGGTGCCCAGGCGGTCGCTGGCGGCGAGAGGCCTGCCCCTGAGGAGGATCAGCCCCATGGCGTCGAAGTAGCCCGGCGTCACCGAGCGCACCGCGGCCTCGGTCTCCTCCTCGGGCTTGGGCTCGGGCCGCCCATCCACCCGGACACCTCCCGTGATGGCGCTCCGGGTCAGGGGGGGGCCGAAGCTGGAGCCCACGGCTTCGACACCGGGGATGCTCCGCAACTCACCCTCCAGGCGGCCGAAGAACGACGTGATGGCCGGAAGGCTGTCGTACCGGGAAGAGGGCAGGCTCACCTGGAAACGCGTCACCTCGCGCCCGTCGTAGCCGCGGTCCACACCGTACAGCCGGCCCAGACTCCGCATGAGGAGGCCGGCGCCCACGAGGAGGGCCAGGGACAGCGCCACCTCGCCGGCCAGTAGGATCGAGCGGGCACGCCCCTCCCGCCGGGCGTCCCCGGAGCGGCCCGCGGCGGAGAGGCCGCCTGACACCGATCCCCGTGCCAGGCGAAGAGCCGGACTCAGCCCGAAGACCAGGGCCACCAAGAGGGACAGCCCCAGGGCGAAGATCAACACGGGCGCGTTCACGGCCACCTGGTCCAGCCGGGGGACGGCACCGCGGGCGACCTGCTTCAGCGCCGACACCAGGCCGTAGGCCAGGCCGATGCCGACACCTCCTCCCACCCCGGCCAGCACCAGGCTCTCGGTGAGTACCTGCCGGACCAGGCGCCCTCTGGACGCCCCGAGAGCCGCGCGCACCGCCACCTCCCCACCCCGTGTGGATGACCGAACCAACAACAGGTTGGCGAGGTTGGCGCACACGATGAGGAGGACCAGGGAGACGGCGCCCAGCACGATCCAGAGCCCCCCGCGCACGTCGCCCACCTCGTAGTCGATGAGGCGCTCGAAGCGCAGCGCCACCCCGTAGTTGGAGTCGCGGAAGTCCTGGCTCAGCGCCGTGGACAGAGCGGTGAGGGCCTCCTGGGCCTGCCGGAGGTCGACGCCGGGGGCCAGACGGCCTACGGCACCGCGGTAGACGTGGCATCCCCGTCCGCACCCCTCGACGTCCAGGCGGTAAGGGGTCCACATCTCCGCGTGATTCGGGAAGTCGAAGCCTTCCGGACCCACGCCGACGATCTCGTAGCGCCGCTCAGAAAGCTCGATGGTGGTTCCCACGACGTCCGGCCGTCCCCCGAGCCGGCTCTTCCAGAAGTGGTATCCCACCACCACCACCCGCGCCGCCCCCGTTCCGTTCTCGGCCTCCCGGAGGTCCCTGCCCAGCGTCGGCGCCAATCCGAAGATGGAGAAGATCCCACCTGACACGCGCGCCGCCGTCACTTCCTCCGGGTGGTCCACCCCCGTGAGGATGAACCGGCTCTGCGACACCCCCTCCAGGCCCTGGAGGCTCTTCATCCCCCGGGCGCTCTCGATGTCCGGCTGGGACATGCTTCCCCGGGTCAGCGCCCCGTCAGCGTCGGAGGCCCACACCATGACCAGCCGGGAGGCATCCGGATATGGCAGCGGCTCCAGGAGCACCCCGCGGATGACGCTGAACACCGCAGTGGTGGCGCCGATGCCCAGCGCCAGGGTGACGACCGCCACCAGGGCGAAGCCCGGGCGACGCATGAGGGACCGCACGGCGAAACGGACATCTTGAGCGAGGTGGTCCATGGATAGGCCTCTCGGCGGTGGTGCTCCAGGGGTGGCCGATCTCCCGGAGGCCCCGGAAACGCCCGGACCCCCGCGGTAGGACGGCCCGATCCACTCCAGGACGGCGGACCAGGCGAGGTCGAGGAGGGCCCGCGCCATGAGGAGGAGAGCCACAGGGGGCCTCCGACGGGAGGCGTCCTCCAGGCGGTCTCCGAAGGCGTCGAGCAGGTCCGCGCCCAGGGCCCGGCGAAATCCCGGTGGGTACGCCATCAGGATGGCGCCGGCCAGGCGGTGGACCAGGCGCGCGACGGCCCCGAGTCGGGACTCCCTCACGGCCGGCCTTCCTCGGGCAGAAGGCGGCGTGCGCGGGCCAACTCCAGGACCCGGCTCAGCCGTGCCGCCTCGGCCTTCAGGGCGGTGCGTCCCTCTCGGGTGAGGGCGTAGTACTTCCGCCGGCGGCCGGGGTGCACGTCCTCGGCGTCCTCGGGAGCGGATGACTCCTCCACGAAGCCGGCGCCCATGAGGCGCGCCAGCACGCGATACAAGGATCCGATCTCCGGATCCACCGCGCCTCCCGACTCCTCGGCCACGGCCTTCATGATGGCGTATCCGTAGAGGGCGCCCTGGCTCAACACGAGGAGCACATGGAGGTCGGTGGGCGAGAGAGGTGTGGCCTCGTACGACATTCCGGTCCGTCCGCGGAGGAGGAATCAGAGTCCCGGAAGGGACACATACATGCAATATACATGTATTCAGACGGATGCCGTCCCGCAAGGGTTGCATGCCTCGCCCTCCGAGGTGAAGTGTGGCGCACCCATCCTCACTTCCGTCCCCTCGCCTCCGGGCCGCGCCATGAACAAGCTGACCCCCATCATGACCGTCGACGCCGTCGAGCCCTGCCTGCCCTTCTGGACCGAGCGTCTGGGCTTCGAGATCACCGCGACGGTCCCCCACGGCGACACCGTGGGCTTCGCCATGCTGCGGAAGGGCGCCGTCGAGCTCATGTACCAGAGTCGCGCGAGCATCGCCGACGATCTGGGGCCGGCCGCCGAGGCGGCGGGACATCCGGGCCTCGTGGACAGCCTGAGCGGAAGCACCACCACCCTCTTCATCGAGGTCGACGGGCTGGACCCGGTGGTGGCGGCCCTCGAGGGCGCGGACGTGGTGGTCCCCCGCCGCCAGACCTTCTACGGCATGGACGAGATCTTCGTGCGCGCCCCGTGCGGCACGCTGGTGGGGTTCGCCGCCCCGGCAGAGGGATGAGCCTCACCACCGCCGGAGGCGCGATGGCCTCGGGCGGCCGCCCTCAGGATGGGGCGGCCGGTCCGGATCCGTCGCCTGGCGTCACCCCCGTGGCCAGAAGTCGTTGGAGCGGTCCACGTCGGGAGCGTAGCCCTCGGGGTTGAGCTCCACCCGGGTGATGCTGCCCACGGAGGCAGGGAGGTCGATCTCGGCGGACGCGTGGCCGGCCAGCCAGTACCCCACGGGGATCTCCTTGTCCACCACTCCGCTGCTGGTGGTGATGCGCACCTTCGTCGGATACGGCGCGAAGCCCTTCGCGATGACCTTCACCACGCCACCCCCTCCAGTGGCCGGCGTCACGGACAGGACCGCCTGATCGAGCGTCCAGGTCTCGTAGTAGAAGGACGTCCAGAACCAATCCAGGTTCAGGCCCGACACGTGGTCGAAGGTGTTGAAGAAGTCCCAGGGCGTCGGGTGCTTGTACTTCCACTCCGAGATGAACGTCCGGTACCCCTTCTCCCAGGTCTCCTTACCCAGGAGGTCGCGCAGCGCCACCATGAGCGTCGCGGGCTTGCTGTACGAGGCCACCTCGTATCCCGGCCCGGGTGCATACCAGTTGCCGCTGCGCATCATGCTCTGTTCCAGGTCCGCTCTGGCGGCACGCAGGTAGTCCTGCATCTCGATGCGGTGGTGGTCCACGCCGGGCCAGAACTTCATCTCGCTCTGGTCCTCGAGGAACGTCGTCGAGCCCTCGTCCATCCACGCGTACCGCGTCTCGTTGGTCCCCACGATCATGGGGATCCACATGTGCCCCAGCTCGTGGGCCGTGACGCTGAACAGGTCCTGGTCGGTCCGCCCCGTGTACGGCCCGATGAGGGTCATCATGGGGAACTCCATGCCTCCCCCGATGATGTCGGCACCTTCCACGGACGTCATGGCGGGCCAGGGATAGGGAAGCCCCGTGTACGCCGAGTGGTACTCGATGGCCTCCTTGGCGTACTTCCACTGGTTCTCCCACAGGGGCGCGCGGTCCTCACGCCAGAACGAGTTGATGAGGACCCGGCGCTCCTTGTCCACCTTGGCCCCCTTGCCGTCCTTGCCGTCCTTGCCCCCGTCTACGCTGTCGTGCACCACCGCGGACGTGGCATCCCAGCGCTGCACGTCGGAGGTCGTCCAGGTGAAATCGCGCACGGAGTCCGCCTTGAAGCGGTACGTGAGCCACCCGGACGGCGCCGCCGCCGTGGCCTTCCCGGACTTCACCTCGTCCGTCGTCGCGACGACCACGTCGGTGTCCGCCGCGAGGGCCTGCTGCAGGCGCTGGATCGTCGTGGCGGAGTAGACCTCGGGGGCGTTTTCCAGCTTGCCGGTGGCCCACAACGTCCACCCCGCCGGCACGGTGAGGGATGCCGTGTAGTCGCCGTAGCCCTCGTAGAACTCGGCGGTGCCCATGTAGTGCTCCCTGTCCCACCCATGGGTGTCGTCGAACACCGCCATCTTCGGGAACCAGTAGGCCACCAGGTAGACCTGGTGGTGGGAGTAGCCCATGCGTCCCGACCCGTGCTGCGGCAACGTCACCGACCACTCGAAATGCAGGGAGACGGAGTCGCCGGACTGCAGGTCCTTCGGCGGCCGGATGACCATCATCGTGCCGTCGATCTTGTACGAGGGCGTGGACGCCGCGTCCCCCGCGTGGAGGGTGTCCCCCGCAACCACGACCGTGGACAGCTTCATGCCTCCCGTGATCTCCTCGGGCTCCCCGCGGATCACGCCCTTGCTGTAGAGGTTCTGGTACAGGTGGACCACGAGGACGCGGAGGTTGTAGGGCGACCGGTTGTGGTAGTGGATGGTCTCCTTCCCCTGCAGGAGCGCCGTCGCGGGATCGAGCTTCGCGGACAGGTCGTAGTTCGCCCACTGGGTCCAGTAGTTCGGCCCCGGGCTCCCGTCGGCGCTCCTCTCGCCCCGCTGCAAGGCGTTCCGGAAGAACAGCGGCGGCACCACGGGGGCGGGCACGGGACGGCTCACGGTATCCTGCAGCACCGCCCGCAGGCTGTCCGGGAGCGTGCTCCGGGTCGTGTCCCGGGTGGTGTCTTGGGCCGTCGCCTGGGCGAGGACGGGTCCCGGACCCGCTCCCAGGATGATCGCCGCCATGGTCAGGGCCACCGACCCACGAACCACACCCTGCCTCGTCATCGTCGCTCTCCTCTTGGTCACGGATTGTGCTCCAGGTAGAACTTCACGCCCGCCCAGTCCGTGGCGGCTCTGAACATGTCGAAGTAGCCATCCGCCTCTGCCCTGCCCAGGAAGGGCGCCAGCTCGTCGCGCACCTCCCCATCGTAGCGCTCGGCATCCTCCAGGTCTCCCCGCCCGAGCGCGGTCCGCACCCGATCCTCCAGCGCCTCGAGCTTCTCTCGCATCTGGCGGGCACGGTCGGGTACGTCGCCGTGCAGCCCGAAGTGGGTGGCCCCGAAACGCTCGGGGCCCACGGCGACGATCTCGTCCAGCGTGTGTCCCCATGCCTCGAGGTCCACGGACGGTGGTGGCGTGGGAGGATGGCTCGGCGCCTCGTCGCTCAGCACGATTCCCATGGAGTCGCCGGAGAACAGGGTTCCGTCGCGCTCGTCGAGATAGGCCAGATGGTGCGCGATGTGGCCCGGCGTGGGAATGGGGCGCACGTGCGCCACCGGATCGGCGTCCCCGACGGACCAGGCCCGGATGCGATGGGCGGGCACCGGGCGCACTTCGCCCCAGAGCCGGTCGTGGGCATCCCCGAAGGTGCGCCGCGTGCTCGCCACCAGCCGGGTCGGGTCCACCATGTGGGGGGCACCGTCCGCGTGGACGTGCACGGTGGCCCGTGGGTACTCGTCCATGAGGTGGCCCGTGGCACCGGCGTGGTCCAGATGCACGTGGGTGAGGAGGATGTGACGGAGATCGCCCGGGCCGATGCCCAGGCGTCCGAGCTCGGCGCGCAGTCGCTCCAGCGTCGTGGAGGGACCGGGATCCACGAGGGCCGCCTCGCCGTCGGCAAGGACATAGACGGCGATGGCACCCTCGAGTCCTAGGTGTTCGAGGTCTATGGACTCCGTCATTTCGGGCTCAACCGCGGTCCTCCCAGTGGGCGAGCCATCCGACCGTCCGCGGAGTCGCGAAGCGAACCGGGAAGATCTCGACCGGAAGGCCCATGCCCTGGTAGATGATGCCCGAGTAGAAGTCCACGTGCGGACAAAGGTTCCGCTCGACGATGCAATCCTCGCCCGGGGCGATCCTTCCTAGCTCCAGGGCGTTGTCCGGGAGCGGGTTGCGCCCCGTGACCTAGAAGACCTCGTTCGCGGCTCGCTCGATGATGCTGGCCCGGGGATCGTGGGCCAGTCCCGGGGGCTGCAGCCGAACCCGCGGAGTTGTCGTGCGCTAGCGGGCGGAAACCCCTCTCCCGCCTTGCTGTTCCGCCTCGTGATGTCGCCCCCTCTGAATACGGTTGCGACATCAGAGAGCGGGCGGAACCGGGGCCTCTTCCCGACCTTCCTGCCGCTGCTCGTGGCCGAGCCCCACCACCGACTTGACGGCTGTAGTTTGTGTACCGTAGGATTCAGCGGCGGGTACGTTGCCTCTGTCCTCCCCGTCGCGGCTGTGGCCGCGACAATAGGCCGGCTTGCGCCGTGCGCGAAGGAGGAACGATGGAGCCTACCAGCGATCCGCAGTACCAGAAGCTACTGCGCGAGTACGAACAGTCTCTTGGCCAGTACAAGATCGCGGCAGAGAAACGGAAGCGCTTCCGTGACACGCTCACCGTGAGACGCTCGCCCGTGATGCGGGCACTTGCCCAGTCACAGCGACGGCCCGTCGGGTCACCCGTTGACTTCCGGATTCCGCACGGTCCGACTCCCCCTGTGAAGGTCGCTCGGCCACCCCGTGCACGCCGCATCTATCTGGGCGAGATCCTGGGTTTCGCCAAGATCATCTACACCGACCCCGTGATGCCAGCAGGCGACGTCGACCCCACGCAAGAGGTCGATCGGCTGTACGGCGAAATCTCGAGGCAGCTCTACTGGAACGCCAAGGCGCACTATGAGAAGTGCAAGAACGCCTTGCTCGACTACAGCTACAGGGACCGCGCAAGGGGAGAACTGGGCCACGCGGCCGACCTGCAGCTACTGGGAGTGGACGACGAGGGCGAGGCGATGGCGGACGTACGGCGCGAGGTGGAGGCGGGGTGCAAGCTGATCTGGTCCGTCTACCAGGCGAGCGGTACACCGAAAAGCGAAGCTGCGCTGGGACTGCTGGTCGAAGGCCTGGCCGACGCTCAGTTCGTCGGACTCGACACTCCCACCGCGACGGCGATGCAGGACGAGGTGTCGAGGCTACTGAACTCGGGTAAGGTGGGGCGCGGTCCCTGATCGTAATCCCCACGCGCCCGGCACGGGGACCGGCGGCATCTCGTGTAGTCCTTGAAGCCGCCGAGGAGTATGGAAAACGTGCAGAACGACATGGAGCATACCCGATTCCGCCGCCGCCCTCGTGCGGTAGGCCTCGCCATCGGCGTGTTGGCGATCTCGGGCTGTGCGATCAACCCGGCGCCGGCGCCGGTCTCACCCTCTGAGATCCCCGCCCTGGAGGCGCGGCTGAGCGCCAATCCGGGTGATGTCCAGACCCGTGTCAGGTACGCAGCGGCCCTCTTCGCCGCAGGCGATTGCGATCGAGCGCAGCCCAGCGCAGAGGCGGCTCTCAAAACGCGTCCCCAAAGTGGAGTAGCCACCCTGATCGTCGGCGAGTGCCTCGAACGAGAGGGCCGCTTCGACGAGGCGCTCGCCAGATACAGGAATTTCCGGGAGGCGTATCCCGATGCTCGCGGCGTGGAGGCTGTTCGGGCCCGCGAGACGCTGGCGACGAGGGCTCGAGCCCGCGCGCTGGTCCGCGAAGCGCTCGCCCGCGAGGGGGAGCTGGGGTCCCGGACCGACGAAGACGCTTTGGGTGTGCTGCCGTTCGCGGTGACCGGCGACGAGAAGCTCCGACCGCTCTCGCTGGGTCTCGCGTACATCATCGGCACGGACCTGTCGTTGATCCAACGATTCCCGTTGGTGGAGAGGGCCCGGCTCGACGCGGTCCTGGAGGAGTTGCATCTGGCTCAGAGCGGGCGCGTGGATCCCGCCACGGCAGCTCGGATCGGGCGCCTCGTCCGCGCGGGGCGCCTGGTGCAGGGTTCGCTGGTCGAGGGAGCGGGAGGCTCCGTCGAGCTGAGTGCCGCCGTGGCATTGGACACCGGCGCGATCGTGGAGCCCAGCGGGCAGCGCGGTGACTTGCACCAGTTGCTTCGACTCGAGAAGCGACTGGTCCTGGAGATCGCCGGAGACCTCGGCTACGAACTGACGGAAGCCGAACGACAGCGGGTCCTCGAGAATGGAACGCAGAACCTCGCCGCGTTCCTCGCGTTCTCGCAAGGGCTGGAGGCCGAGGAGCGTGGCGACTTCACCGACGCCGTGCGGTACTACGGCCAGGCCGCCGACGCAGATCCCAGCTTCGGCGAGGCCCGCGAGAAGCGTCGCAGCACGGCCGCCGTCGACGTGGTCGCCAGCTCCAAGCCCGGCGACATCACCACGGTTGGAGAGGAGACCGCCTCCTCGACCGGGTCCCAGGCCGACGTCTCGGCGTCGGTCTCCCCCGTCGGGAGTGCTCTCACCAGCTCCGTGGCGGACGTCGCTGCAACGCAGGCCGAGCGAACCACGGGAAGCAGCGGTCAGCAGAGCATCAACGAGGTGAACCGCGACTCATCAACGCCCATTCAGCTGATTACGGTCATTCGTGTCGTGGTGACCATTCCGCCGGGAGGAGGACTGCCATGACCCGGTCGACCGGCGTGTGGTTCGTCATCGCGATGGTCCTGCTGCACGCTGCAGACGCGCGGGCACAGGTCCGCGTAGAGAGCGCCGTCCTATACGAGAGCTACTCCTTCGGCGAAGGCTTCGCCATCGGTGGCGTTCCTTCGATCTCGGGCGTCTCTCAGACGTCTGTCCCGTTCACGGTGACCGTTCCCCTGAGGTCGCGGGCCAACCTGACAGCTTCGGGAGGCCTCGTGCGCGTCAAGCTGACGCCGTCCACCGGGGACGCCACGATCCAGCCCTTGACCGGACTCACGGATACCGAGTTCCGGCTCGAGGCACAGCTGGTTCCCGATCGCCTCCTCTTCATCGCAACAGGCGCGGCTCCCACGGGCCAGGGCTCGCTGGAAGCTCAGCAGACGGCGGTCCTGACGGTGCTCGTGCGGGATGTGCTCGGCTTCTCCACCCGGAGCCTGGGAAGCGGCGGGCATTACGGTGGCGGTCTTGCCGGCGCCGTCAAGGCCGGCAGGATGGCGTTGGGGCTCGCCGGGACCTACACGCAGTTCGGTACGTATCAGCCCGTCGTTGGCGCGGACCGCAAGCTCGCGCCCGCGGGGGAGCTTCGGTTCCGGGCGGGGCTGGAAGGGCCAGTGGGGAGCAGGGGCTACATCCGCGTGGCCGGCATCTACACACGCAGGGGCCAGGACAAGATCAACGGGGCAGCCGTAGTGGAGGGCAGCAATCGGTTCGCGACCTACTTCTCGTACGATGGGCGGATCCGGAACGGAACCCTGGTCGCCTACGCGTACGATCTCTACCGTGCAGGGGCGGGGCTGGAGGGTGTCGTGATCCTCCCGAAAGCCAACCTGGTGGCGGCTGGACTCCAGCTCACCCTCCCCGTCGCGCGGAACACCCGGGTGGTGCCGCGGATCGAGCTCCGGCGCTCCAACCAGGCGGCCGGGACTACCGGTCCGCTGGAGAAGCTGGGGACGTCCCTCAGGTTCGGCGCCAACCTCCGGCAGCGAATTGCGGAGCATGCGGCGCTCGTTCTGGAGGCCAACGGCCTGACGGGAAGCGTGGTGAGCGAGATTCAACCGTCCAACGGGAACGTCAGCGTATCTGGATACCGGCTCGGCGTCCACCTGGAGGTCCGGCGCTGAGGGCTATCCTACGGCCGCCCTCTCGTGCCCGCCTGCTGCAAGGGTCAGTCCTCCCGGCGGCGTTAAGTAGGCGGTCCTTTGGGTGTCTCACGGGAGCCAGTCTCTCCTCCTGTCGTGACGGCAGCGCCTCCGGACTTTGATGCCGACGCGTCCCCAGTTGTGGGGGTCCCCGGTGGCGGTGGTGCATTGGAGCCGGCGGGCTTGTCGAAGGTGATGGAGAGCGTATTGCTCTGATGCCCCTGGGCATCCTGCAGCGTGAAGGTATGGGTCACACTGCTGGAGCCACCGAACACATCGCAGACATAGGACGTGATTGTGGTATCCCCCACGGACATTCCCGGTTCGGGAGGCTGCTGGAACTGTCCGCTCGAGCCCGAGCTGAACTGGTAGGTCACGGTCAGCACGGCAGTGCTCTGATTGATGTCACCGTCAGCATCAAAAAAGTTGAACGAGAATCGCAACAGACTCCCGGGTGGATTCTGATAGCCGCATGTAATGCCGTCGTTCAACTGCGCCAACTGGCCGGTAACGCCCGAGATCACTGGGTTTGGGGATTGGACCGTGAGAGTCACGGCCACCTGCGCGACCGTCATCACGAAGTCTCCCACGTACACGGTCGCATTGTACGTGCCGGGCGCGAGCTGGTTGGGGATCACCGACAGCGTCATCGTGCCGGGATTCAACGTATCGATCACGGTTCGATCGATGGTCGCGTTCAGCCACGCAGTCACGCTCGGTGAGTATGACGTCTGGATCTGCACGCCGGTTACCGGTCGATCACCGACGTCCGAGACGGTGATGCTCTGGGACGATGGCGTGGGTGTGCCAGCCTGAAGCATCGTGAACGCCGCTGAACTGGGATTCACCGAGAGCCTGCCGGGAGTGGGGAACCAGGCCGTGACCGTACGGTCCCGGTCCATCGTCACGACGCAGGTCGGGTTCGTAGAACAGGTGAAGCCACCGTCCGTGCTCAGCCAGCGCTCGAACGAGAAATCCGGATTCACCTGGTTGGCGGTCAGCGACACCACGGTTCCGATCGGATAGGTCTGGCTGCACGTTCCTTCGACGTAGGAGCAATCCAAGGTGGGCGTCACGCCCGAGGAACTGACGGAGCCCACCCCGTCGATCGTCACCGTCAGCGTGGCCGTGGCGGGGGTCACCGTCACGCTGGTGGCTACGGCGTTGTTGCCTTCGTTCGATTCGGCGACCTGGTTGGCTCTGTCGACCAGAATGCCGATGTAGTAGCTCCCCGGAGCCGTGCCGGCGGGGACCGTCAACGTCGGACCGCTCCAGGTGTAGCCCGTGCCCGGATCGAGGCTCGAGTTGCTGTTGCCGCCCAGGTACACGTCCCCTGTCGTGATGACCGCGTCGGTAGAGAGGTAGTAGCCGTTGCCAAACGAACCGGAGGGAGTGCCGCCCTGGTTGTAGACCCGCCAGGAGGACAGCGTGACGGACCCGCCCGCCGGGACCGATTGAGGTGTGACGCTGGGTGTACCCGTCGTGATGGTGAGGTCGGGCGGCGAGGCCACCACCGTGATCTGGACCTGGTCGCTCCCCGTCGCACCCTCGTTGTCCGTGACCGTGAGGGTGATGACATGTATGCCGACGGCCAGCGTGACCGTAGGTGTCGCGCCCGTCGCGATCTGCGTGCCCCCCTCGGTCCACACGTAGGAGACGATCGAGCCGTTCGGGTCGGACGAGCCGCTGCCGTCCAGCGTGACCGCCTCAGAACCCGAGCCGTCCGCGTCCGTCACCGTCTGGTCCGGACCCGCGTTCGCCGTCGGAGGTGGGTTCGCCACCACCGTGATCTGGACCTGGTCGCTCCCCGTCGCACCCTCGTTGTCCGTCACGGTCAGCGTGATGACGTGCGTGCCCACGGCCAGCGTGACCGTGGGTGTCGCGCCCGTCGCGATCTGCGTGCCCCCCTCGGTCCACACGTAGGAGACGATCGAGCCGTTCGGGTCGGAGGAGCCGCTGCCGTCCAGCGTGACCGACTCAGAACCCGAGCCGTCCGCGTCGGTCACCGTCTGATCCGGACCCGCGTTCGCCGTCGGAGGTGGGTTCGCCACCACCGTGATCTGGACCTGGTCGCTCCCCGTCGCGCCCTCGTTGTCCGTCACGGTCAGCGTGATGGTATGTATGCCCACCGCCAGCGTCACCGTCGGCGTCGCGCCCGTCGCGAGCTGCGTGCCTCCTTCGGTCCACACATAAGAGACGATCGAGCCGTTCGGGTCCGAGGACCCGCTGCCGTCGAGCCTGACCGCCTCAAAACCCGAGCCGTCCGCGTCGGTCACCGTCTGGTCCGGACCCGCGTTCGCCGTCGGAGGTGGGTCCGCTTCTACGACCAGCGTCACCGCGACGGTCCTGGGAGACCCCAGCGCGTCCGCAGCAGTGAAAGTGAGCGTGCCGGTGTAGGTTCCAGGATCGAGCCCTGCGGATGAGGCCTCGACCGGGACGACAGTCGTATCTCCTTGCGGCAGGCTGCCCGAGCTCTGGGACGGGCTGAGCCACGATACGTCGCTAGCTACTTGCCAATTGAGCCCGCCGACACCGACGCTGCCGACGGTTATGGGTTGCGACGCGGTGGTGTCTCCCCGCGGAAGCGTGAAGGACAAGGACGCAGGCTGCACGTCCAGTAGAGGCGAGGCCAACACCAGCGAGATGGGCGAAGACTCGTTTACGCTCTTGCTGGCATCCACGAGCATGAGATCCTCGCCCGCGTATGCCAGAACGCTCCCGGACCAGAGCTCCACCTGGATCAGTAGCTGCTCCTGAACCTGCTGGAGCTCAACGGACAACTCGACGGGAACGGATTCCTGGCCGACCGTGACGGTCGCTTCCGCCTGGTCCAACGTGTCGCTCGAGGATGGCCGGATGGCGAGCACACGCACCCGATCGACCTGGGGCGGCTCCGCAGTGTATGACGCGAAGGTCTCGGCAAACACGGCGTGAACGGTGATCGACACGAGCCTGCCGGGCTTCAAGATGTCGTGGCCGCCCGTGCAGCCTCCCACCACCAGCCCCAGCACGGCTGTGGAAAGACCGGCGATCGCCAGGCCTCTGCCGACTCGGCGACGAGACTGCAAAGCGGACTCCTCGTGAACAGGAGCACACCCGGTGGGCCGGCCGAGTTCGGCTTGGCAGGAAAGGGAGCGCGTAGATGCTCGGCCGACGAGTTCTCGAAGAATACGGGCAGTTCGTCCCGAGCGCCAGACGGGTGATGGCTACGGGACGCATACAGGCCGGAAACCGGCCTGCGCCAGCGCCTGCGAGGCCGGGAGTGGCCCGTCGGCTACCCGGTGGGCAGTGCGCCTATGATGGCCAACGACCGCAACTTGCCGATCCCGCCCTCGTGGTTCTCAACGATCAGGCGGACGCCTTCGCCCCGATCGTAACGGGTCCGATTCCAGCACCCTGGCCATTGCCGGACTGAGACCACTGGTCACCTCTGGAGCGGGAGCAGGCGCGTCGCAGAGGATCGTATCGGCGTAGAAGTCCATCTCCGCGGCGCCCCAGCCGAACGTGACGCTCTGCTGGTTTACACGGAAGGTCCCATAGCATGCTCTATCCGCCACGCTGACGGTATAAGTACCCTGAGGAAGATTCGAAACGTAGTAGTACCCATACGTGTCGGTGACGAGGGTGGCACTCACTGGACCACTCAAGTTCACCGTGTCCGCCCCGAAGTAGGTGCAGTTGCTCGTTCCGCTGCTGTAGCAGAGATACAGGTACCCGGAAATGCTCGGGGCGGGCGGGGTGACCGTGAGCACGTTCGACGGTGCCGAACACCCCGCCGCGCTGCACGCCCGGACGCGATAGTACATGGGATTTCCGGGGAACGGGCCCCCCTCGCTGTAGGAGGGGCTGTTCGCCGGTGATGTCCCCGTGACCGAGAACCCACTGGTGGACGATGTGCTCCGCTCGATCTGGAAGTAGGTCTCCGACGCGCTGTTGTCCGTCCAGTTGATGTACAAGGGGCCGTCGAAGCTCCCTGACAGCCCCGACGGGGCCGTAGGCGTGGTCGTGAAGCTCACGACGTTGCTGTACGACGCCCCGGGGGCCGCGTTCTGGGCGGCCACCCGGTAGTAGTAGATCGCCCCGCCATCCGGAGCGAGACCAGTGATGAGCTGCTGGATCGACTCCGTAGAGGTGCCCGCCCCCATGTCCTGGCTTGGCGTGGACTGGAACCTGGTCATTGTCGAGTCCACGCCCCACTCGAACCAGGCCGTGGTAGCGGTGCCTTGGGGGTTCACGGTTCCGGCCGCCGTGGCACTCGTCGCTCCCACGGATGCGGGGGAGAGGGCTGCAACCGCCGGGGGCTGCGGCCGGAGGGTCGTGAAGCTCACGACTGACCCCGCCTGCGTCCCACCGTCGTTGGAGGCCACGGCGCGGAAGTAGTAGGTCGTGGAGGCGCTCAGACCCGTGAGTGGTTGCGAGATCTGCTGGGCCGTGGGGCCGGACCCCACACTGATCTGCGACGTCTGCGACGGCGACGACAGCGCCGAATCGGTACCCCACTCGAACCATGCGGTGGTCGGGATCATGTTGGGATTCACGTGGGCGGTCAGCGTCGCCGAGGAAACGCTCAGATTCGTGACGGAGTCCGTGATCACTACCGGGGCCAGCGCAACCAGTACCTGCACGGTGTCCGAGAACGCGCCGTACGACGCCAGCAGCTGCCCCTGTCCGGGGCCGACGGCGACCACGGAGTCGCTTCGGACGGAGACCACGGACGGCGTCAGCGAGGTCCAGGTGATCTGGAGGCTGTCAGCGACGTCTCCCGTGGCGAACAGCACGGAACCGGAAAGCGGCTGCGCCTGTCCCAGGGAGTCCAACGGCTGCAGGGATTGCGGAACCGAGATCCCGGCCGCGACCGGAACGAGCGTCAGCGCCGCGGTGGCAACGTCGTTGGGAACGAGCGTGAGCGATGTAGTCCCAATGAAGAGCGAAGCGGTGTCGCGGAGCAGCGTGATCTGGAGGAGGGCCTGTGTCTCCCCTCTTATCAGGACACCGATGGGGATGTGCGTTTCCGCCTGCGGATCGAAGGGCGCGGTCTCCTCGAAGAGAGCGGCCCCTCCCTCGGGGCCAAGCCTGACGTGCACGGCGTTGACCTTGTCGAACGCTGCGGCCTCACCTCCCTGTTGTGCCGCCTGCATTGCTATGGCCAGGGAAACGTCCGCCCGATAGGTCTGGTTCGGGCTCGTTGAGCTGTTGCCTTCGCATCCGGTGACGAGCGCAAGGAGAACGGCAAGCGCGGCTCTCCGCCGGACGGTGGGGAATACCTCACGTGCGCTCATGATCCACCCCCGAGGCGTGCGCTGAGGCCCAGCTCGAAGCCCAGCAGCCCACTCGATTCGCCGGAGCCGACGTCGAGCCGGCCCACGTGCAGTCTGGCGGAGGGAGCGAAAACCGCGTGCGTGCGGTGGATCTCCAGCGTCGCGCCGATCCCCATGTCGAAGCCGTTGCCGGCGCCATTCGAGCGTCGCAGCACCCGGAGCTCGGCGTCGGGCTGGAGCACCGCGTTCCCCAGAGGCCGCCGGAAGCCACCCCCGATGATCACGAGGTTCTGGGAGGCTGACGCCTGAGCCATCGGGAAGTCCGCGAGCAGTCTGCTACGCTGGCGGTGGGTCACGCTCGCATAGGCGATCCCGCTCGACGCCGCGCCCATCGGGAACGCCAGGCTGACCAATGCCTGGAGGCGGTTCCCCGACTGGAAGAGGTTGTTGCCGTTGATCTGGTCCTCTCCGTAGCGGTGGTAGGCCACCTTGAGCGAGGCCTTTCCGCCGTTCCCGACGGTTCGGTCCAGCGCACCCACGATGCGCAACAGCGCGCCGGGGCGATATGCGAAGAGCCCGCCACTGAGGGGCTCGAATTGGCGGCCCGCGATGTAGCCGACGGACAGACCGGCCCCGACGGGCCCCAAGGGCCGCGCCACCGAGGCATTGACGCCCCCCCCTCCCCCACTGCCCCAGCTCGAGACACGGAACGGCAGGAGGTCCGACGCCATGGCACCCGCGACGATGGACTCGTCGAGGGTCTGGGTCTCCTTCCCCGTGGCGGCGATGACGATCCCGCTGACGTTGAAATAGACGTTCGGTGAGTACGTCAGGCTCACCTGGGTGTCGGTGAGGCCGGAGATGTCGAGCTGCGGGAGAGATGCCCGGCGCATTGTGCCTTTGGCGTATGCGCCGTTCACCGACAGGGAAAGCTGCTCGACGAGCGGTACCGTCGCGGAAAAGTCGAGACTCACCAGGCGAAGGTTCTCGATGCCCAGCGCCGCTGATTGATTGAACGAATAGCCTTGCACGGAAAGGGCCGCCCCCACTGATGAGTCCTTCAGCTGTGCCGCCACGGACCCACCCGTTGCGAACGTCCCCACCAGCGCCAATCCAAGGGCTCGGCGCGCGTGGAGCCGGACGGACATCGGGGCGCTCATTGGTCACCTCCCGGGCGGCTGATGACGATGTCCACAACGGACGGCGACGCGCCGAGGACCTCCCGTCCAAGGAGCTCGGGGACGGGATCGCGCGCGAGGAGGCCGGGCAAGAGCTCTTCGATGGGCCCGAACGACCTCAGGCGCGAGAGCCACTGGTCATAATCGGTGTTGGCGGATGGGACACTCGCGACCACCGAGGCAACCAGCGATCCGAGACTGGTGCCCTGGGCGGCGATCAGGGACTGCGTCTGTTGAACCTTGACGCCGGCGGCGCTGAAGGTGGGATCCAGCCTGACAGCGTCGGCGAAGTGGCTCTCGGCCTCCGTGAACCGGCCCGCGTCCTCGGCCTCGAGTCCCAGCCCGAACGCCAGGAGGGCGTTCAGGTTCTCCGTCGGCCGATGCAGCACGGCCTCGCGTTCCGCCGGCGTGAGCTCGATGCCCAGCTTACGGAAGATGCCCAGCGCCATCTGATTCTCCATGTCCCAGAAGCGCTGCACCGGATCCCGCTCCTCCACGGGTTGCCCGAGAGACGGCACCGAGTCCCCCACCGGGACGACCGCCGCTTCCATGACGAGCTCCGCCTGGTTGCCGCCCAGGACGCCTTGCACCACGTGAGCGGCGCCGAGGAGTCGACCACTGCGGGCAGCCGTGGCGGGGTCGACCCGCTGCTGGTCCGTCAGCGCCATCTCGTTCAGGAGGAGTTGGACCCGGAGGCGTTCCAGGACGTGCAGACGGCTCACCTGGGCGAGGTCCGTGGTGAGCATCTCCGCCAGGGCTCGTCCGAGGGGACGCAGTCGCTGGTCAGTGCCCTGATATGTGAAGGGGAAGACCCCCACCGTCTGGGGTTGAGGTGGTGTGGAGGCCAACTCCGACTCGCGGGCCAGAGCCGCGGTGACCGATGCCTGCAGCGCTCGGCGCCGCGCGAGCTCGAGGCGGCGCGAAATCTCCGTGCGGAGTGAGCCTCTCGGGTTCTCGCTGAGATAGCGACGGTACATGGCCACCGCGCTCGAATCTGCGCCGGCTTGGTCGTAGACGAGCCCCAGGAGGGAGATCGTCTGTTCCGAGGAGGGGTTCAGCTTCAGGGCCGCTTCCAGGACGCGCTCGGCATCGTCCAACCGCCCCGCCGCCCGGTACGCCGCCCCGAGGCGGACCCGGGCGTCGACGTCGGTGGGATTCGCTGCCGCCGACCTCTCCAGTGCCGGGATCTGTTCGGGTCCGGGGGGTGCGGGAGCCTGGAGTCCGCCACTGGCGCATCCCCCTACCGACCCGGCGGTGAGAACGAGGAGAACGAGAAGCCGGGACCTTCGAGCGGAACAACGAGACCCTGTGGCAGCCATGGTCGTCTCGCGCCTGTAAGGAGAATATGCCGCCCCGTACCTGCCGAACCGGTCACTGCGGGGCATGGACCCCTGAAGCCCCAGGCCGTTCGGGAGGAACCGAGCCGGGAAGTGCGGAACGGCATAATAGGCTTCCCGTGGCTGGGACGGCAACGAGGCCGTAATCGGCAAACCTTTCCCGGCATCACGGGAGGGCAGATATTGTGGAGCCGTCGGATTTCGCTATGGGGGGGCCGGACCGGCGGGGTCAGGACTCTTTCAGAAGCAGTCGAGGAGGTCGTATGAGAGCCAGGATCGCAGCCCTCTCACTGGCCGTCGCACTGACGCAGGCGGTGTCGGCACTTTCGCTCGGGGCGCAGGAGAGCCAACCCGATCGCCGGCCCGGGGTGGCCGTGTTGAGGTTCGACAATGGAGGCTCCCAGGGTGACGAGGCCGAGAAGGGAGACTTCGACGCCCTCGGGGTCGGCCTGCAGCAAATGCTCCTCACCGAGCTGGCTCAGAACTCGAACCTGCGCATCATCGAGCGAGGACGCCTCAACGACCTCCTCGCCGAGCAGAACCTGGCCGCCCACGGCCGCACCGATCAGGCGGGAGCCGCCAAGATCGGGAAGTTGGTGGGCGCGCGCTACGTGGTGCTCGGAAGCTACATGGACCTCTACGGCCAGTTTCGCATGGACACCCGCGTCGTGGACGTGGAGACCGGCGAGATCCTGAAGACCGAGAGTATTCGGGACCGGCAGGAAAAGGTCTACGACATGCTCGTGGACCTCGCGTCGAAGATCGTCTCCGACGTGCACCTGCCGCCCCTGCCGGCGCAGACGACGGCGAGCCGCAAGTCCAGGAATATCCCGCCGGAGGCCATGACGCTGTTCTCGCGGGCGCTCGTCTTCCAGGACGCAGGGCACAAAGATCGGGCCATCGAGCTCTATCGTCGTCTGACCAACCAGTTTCCGGACATGGTGCAGGCGCGCGAAGCGCTTCAGCAGCTGACGGGGGGCTCCGGCCTCTGAGCGGCTGACAGGCAGGGGGGATCAGCCTCCGGCCATCAGGCGAAGGGCATCGGACGCCGGAACGGCGAAGAGCGTGCGCCCGGTGTCGCTCTCGGTGCCGCCGACCAGGATGCCGACGACCCTGCCGTCGCCGTCCAGCACCGGGCTTCCGCTGCCTCCCCTCTCCCCATAGCCCTGGAGCTCGAGTAGGCCGCCGCGGTCGCCGCTGAGAACTCCGGCGGTCAGGAGCGGTCGTATCACGCCTGCGGACCCTTCGGGAGGTCGGCCGCCCAAGGGGAACCCCATCATCGCGACAGGCGAGCCGGCGGTGAGGGTGTCCGTGCGCGCATTGAAGCCGAGTACCGTGGGGATGGTCCCCTCGAGTCGCTCCACCTGAACCAGGGCCAGGTCCGCAGTCCTGGACACCCTCAGGAGGTGAGCAGGCCAGACCTGCCTCGAGTCTGCGAACTGAACGCCGATGCGCTTCGGGTGCGCGCTTCCGTCGGGCCCGAGGACCACGTGACGGCTCGTCATCAGGATGCCCGAAGACGCGACACCGAAGGCCGTGCCGGTCACGACCTGGTTGCCGATCTCCACATAGATCTGTGCCGTCCCTCGGCGTGTCACGCTTTCGATGGTCTTGAAGTCCAGCGTCGCCGCGAGCTGTTGCCGCTCGAGCGCCACCGATACCGTCTGGAGCCGCTGTCGGAGGCTGGTGACCACGCTGTCGTCGAGGCCACCGTCCTTCGCGGCTCTCAGGGACGTGCGCAGGGAGCGAACCTCGCCCTCCGACTGTTGAAGTGCCTGGAGGAGACCGGACACCCGCGACTGAAGCGACTCCACGTTGGCGCTGCTGTTCCGCTCAAGGCTGTCGTTCCTGGCCCGGAGATCGGCCACCCGCGTCTGCGTGACACCGAGGATGCTGTCCATGCGCGCCTCGAGGGCCGCGCGCTCACGCTCCCAGTCGCGGCGTGTCGAGAGGCGACCGGCGAGATAGAACACGCTCGACAGCACTGCGAGCGAGACGAGCGACACCACGACCGCCAGCCATGGGAAGTGACGCTTCGGCCTCTCGCCTCCCGCTGCATTCGCCACCCGGACCGTGCCGGGCTGCCACGAGTCGGTGCGGAATATCAGGAGGGGGCCACCGGGCCCAAGGCGTATGCGGTCGCCGTCGGCCAAGGCGCGGTCCGCCTCTACCGGTGCCTCGTTGACCCACGTGCCGTTCGTGCTGCCCAGGTCACGGATCATCCACCCGCCGCCCACCGGAATCAGGACGGCATGGCGACCGGAGACCGAAAGATCTCGTTCTGGATCGAGCCGTAGCTCCGCCTCGCCGTGCCGGCCGATGGTCACCGGCTCGGCTCCCAGGCGATGCACAGCGCCCGCCGTGCTCCCCTCTTGAACCTCGATCCAGGCGTCCACGGTCTCCCGCTTCACGACCGAGGAGCGTGGCCGGCTCGGCCGTTACGAAGTCGGCCTTCGTCGGGCACCCCCCCGCAGCCACTACCCAGGAAATCCCGATACGCCTGGTTCGCGGGAGCCAGGGCCGAGGCACGCTGCGCCCACTCAATGCACTCTCCCTTCTCCCCCAACTCAGACGCCGCCTGCGCGTGTGCGAAGGCGGCCAGCGCCCGCGTGCTGTCCGGCAGGTAGGTGGCCCCCCAGAGCATCCGCGTGGTGTCCTTCACGGCTCGCCGGGGGAACTCGGACCTGTCGTCCTTGTGATCGTCGAGAATGATGAGCTGGTTCAGAGCCCGATCGTGGGCCTGCTTTGGGGTGAGCCGTCGCTCCAGAGGCTCCGGAGGCGGTCGCGGGGC
>JAJDNC010000061.1 GCA_022340865.1 Gemmatimonadota bacterium | reverse complement strand
CTTCGGCGAGATAGACGGTAGCCATCCCGCCCAGGCCGAGCTCGCGCTCGAAGCGGTAGCGGACCGCAAGGGCGGTGTGCCGGCCAAGGGCCCGAGCCCCGGAGGCGATCGCGCGTCGAGACGATCGCCCCCGGAGGCTCCCGGGTCCTGACGCCCGCGCCGATGCTACGGGATGATCTTCCCCTTCGGTCGGGCGCGGTACTTCTCGTAGAGCGACTTGTGCTTGTTGTCCAGGCTCACCTGCCGCCCGAGGATGAACACGTCGAGGATCTGGGTCTGGATCTCCAGAGGATCACCATCGGTGACGATGATGTTGGCGAGCTTCCCGGTCTCGATGGTGCCCAACTCGTCGCCCAGGCCCAGCATCTCCGCGCCGTTCTTCATGACTCCTTCCAGCGCCGCCTCCTCGGGGAGGCCGTAGGGCACGGTCATGGCCGCCTCGTACGGAAGCGTGCGCGAGTCAGCCGAGTTGAAGGTGGCGAAAGCGATCTTCACGCCCGCGGCGTGCAGCTTGCCCGCGTTGGCATAAGGCTCGTCGTACTCCTCGTCGGGTCCCGCCGGCATGGTCTGGGACGGGCCGAGGATCATCGGCACGTTCTTCTCGCCGAGCCAATCTGCGATCTGCCACGCGCCGCTACCTCCGGTGATGACGTAGCGGATGTTCTGCCCCTCGGCCCACTCCACCGCGTGGCGTATGTCGCGCTCGCCGTTGGCCTGGATGAGGACCGGCATCTCCCGGTTCACCACCTTGGCCATGGCCTCGAGCTCGAGGCTGCGCCGGGCCTCGCCGGCGGCCACGGCCTTGTCGTAGCGGCGGCCTCCGTCCATCCACTCGTCCAGTTGGGCCACCTGCTCCCGGTACGCCTTCTCGACGTCGCTGAAGGAGCGCGAGGGCCCGCCGAAGCCTCCGTAGCGGCGGCGCTGCTGCATGCTGGGGAAGTTCACGACCATGGCCACTCCGGGATCGATGGCCATCTCCTCCACGGTCCAGCCGTCCAGACCCACCAGCGAGGCCTGGCCTGCGATGATCCCGCCCTGGGGCACCGCCATGGTGTGGGTGATGCCGTTGGCCCGGGACACCGGGATGTGCTCCGTGGCTGGATGGATGGCGGTCGCCGCCTGGAGGTGCGGCTTGAAGAGCCCCTGCTCCTGCGTGTCGTTGGTGACGTCCACAGCGCCCACCTCGGTGAGGCCGAGTTGGCTCATGGCGTCGAACATCCCCGGGTACACGTGCTTGCCCGTGGCGTCCACCACCTCGGCGCCGGCGGGAACCTGCACGTCCGGACCCACCTCCGCGATCTTGCCGTCTCGAACGACCACGGTGCCCACGAACGTCTTCCCGGCCAGGGTGTGCACGGTCCCGCCCTGGATGGCGTAGATCTGAGCCTGTGCGGTCGCCGCGAAGGCCGCGACGGCCACCAGGGCGATGAGCGCCCCCGTGGCTCTGCGAGTCCATCGGCGCACGGCGCTCATCGGATCACCTCCTTGCCCACGGACGGAGTGGCGCGATGGGCGCCCCGGCTATTGGCTTGTCGGGGACCAAAGCGTTCCAGGAGCATGGCCTTCTCCTTCTCCAGCGCGGCCTGGCGGTCGCGGTCCATGTCCCGATCGAAGTAGAGCACGCCGTCCACGTACGTCTGGAGCGGCTTCGCGAACATGCTCAGGGGGTTGCCGTCCCAGACCACCACGTCGGCGTCTTTGCCCACGTCCAGTGACCCGGTGCGGTCGTCGATTCCCAGCTGCATGGCCGGGTTGAGCGTTACCAGCTTGAGCGCCTCGGCCTCCGACATCCCGCCCCACTTCATGGCCTTGGCGGCCTCTTGGTTCAGGTGGCGCATCTCCTCCTCGGAGTCCGAGTTGATGGAGACGATGACGCCCCGCTCCGACATGAGAGCCGCGTTGTAGGGGATGGCGTCGTATGCCTCGACCTTGTACGCCCACCAGTCGGAGAAGGTGGAGACCCCCGCACCGTGAGCCGCCAACTCGTCGGCGATCTTGTAACCCTCGAGCCCGTGCTCGAAGGAGCGGACCCGGATGCCGAACTCCTCCGCCAGGCGCATGGTCTGGAGCATCTCGTCGGCACGGTACGCATGGACGTGCATCCAACGCTCCCCGCGCAGGATGCCCGCCAGACGCTCGAGCCCGAGATCCCTGCGGGGCTCGACGCCCCTGTGGTCGCCCGCGTTCCAGGCGTCCCAGGTCTTCCGGTACTCCTCTGCCTGAAGGAACGCCTGGCGGATGACGTCCTGCACTCCCATGCGGCTCCCGGGGTATCGGTCCGGGTTCCGGTCGCGCTTGACGTTCTCGCCCAGGGCGAACTTCACGTCCTCCTGGGTTCCCGCCATGAGCATGTCGAACGCGTCGGAGCCCCACTTCAGCTTGAGGACGGCGCTACCGCCGCCGATGGGGTTCGCCGATCCGTGGTAGATGTTGGCGATGGTCACGCCGCCGGCGAGAGCCCGGTAGACGCTGGGGTCCGTGGGGTTGAGGACGTCCCGGATGCTGACCATGGCCGAGACGTTTACGGCGCCCTCGTTGATGGCGTCGGCGGCGATGTGCGAATGGGAATCGATGATCCCCGGCGTGACGTACGTGCCGGTGCCGTCCACGATGCGGGCTCCCCTGGGCGCCTGCAGCCCGGTGCCCACCGCGGCGATCTTACCGTCGCGGATGAGGACGTCGGCGTTGTCGAGGGTCCCGTGGGACGCCGTCATGACCGAGGCGCCCTTGATGAGCGTGACCGCATCCGAGCGATAGGGGCCCGTGTTGTGGGACATCTCCACAGGTGCCTTCGGGATGTCGGCCTCGGCGTTCGAAGCGGCTCCGGTACGTCCCGCGCCTCCGGCGCGTCCGCCGGCCCGGGGTCCACGGCCGGCGCCGGCGGTCTCCTCCGCCTGCACGTCGAAGCGGTCACCATCGACGAAGACGGTCTCGATCTTCGTGCCTTCATCGAAGATGTCGCCGGTGGCCACCACCAGGTTGGCGATCTTGCCCACCTCCACCGAGCCCAGGCGGTCGTCCACGCCCATGATGCGCGCCGGCGAGGTCGTGAAGGCCTGCAGCGCGGCGTCCTTCGACAGTCCCAGGGCCACCGCCTTGCGGGCGTTGGTCAGGATGTCCGACGCCGAGGTGATGCCGCCGGACGTGAACGCGAAGCTCACGCCGGCCTGCTGGAGCTCGGCGGGGGTGGTGGGAGCCCGGTCCCAGAGACGGAGCATCTCCAGGGTGGGCTTCGCCTCGGGGTCGCCGTTGCGGGGTGGTGTGGGCCAGTCGAGGCTCACCAGCACAGGGACGCCGGCGCTCTTCAGCACGTCGGTGGCGTCGTAGGCGGATTGGGCGCCGTACACCACCGGCCTCACGCCCATGACCTTGGCCGTGGCCACCGCCCTGAGGATCTCCTTGCGGTCGGCCGCCGGGAAGATCACCGGATACCGGGTGTGGAGCTGGACCCGGAGCGGCTCCAGGGTGCCGTCCCACTCGGGGCGCTGCGCGCCCTTCGGGTCGGCGCCGTAGGCCGTCCAGGCGCGGTCGTAGTACTGGGCGTCCAGATAGAGCTGCTTCAGGTACGCGAAGCTCCCCAGGAGCGACTGGGGATACCCCTGGTACGTGCGGTCCTGGAGCTTGACACGCATAGCCACCGGGGTGGCCACCACCATGCCTCTGCCGCGCTCGTAGTCGCCCAGGTTCAGCACCGCGGCCTGGCCCGTGACGAGGCCGTCGTCGAGGGTGGACACCACCGTGGTGAAGCCGGCGTCGCGCCACTGGGCGATGCGGGCGTCACCCGTGTCGATGTCTTCCGCCGCGGTGGACTCGCTGTGCGTGCCGGGGCGGTCTTCCGGCCCCCAGGAATAGTCGGCCGGTTCCACGGCGCGCATGGCGCCGAAGGGCCGGGCCATGGCCGCGGGTGTGGCGGTCCGTGCGGTCCGGGCCGCCGGGTGGCCGAGGTCGGTCAGGGCATCGATGAGGCCGGGATAGACGGTCTTTCCCGACGCGTCGACGACCCATGCCCCTTCGGGCACACGGACGTCCCGTCCCACCGCGGTGATGATGCCGTCCTTCAGGACCACGGTTCCGTTGGTGATGGTCTGTCCCGCTCCGGTGACAATGCGGGCGCCGGTGATGGCGAAGTGTCTGGGGGCGTCCGGCCGCGTAGGGCGTGGCTGAGCGTGGGCCGCCACAGGTGCGGCGAGAAACGCCAGCGCAAGGGCCCATCCCACGCGCGCGCGGCCAAGGGCCCCGCTTCGCGGGATCCACTGCCTGGGGCTCATGAGGTGATCCTCCGAGACGTGAGAGAATGATCACTGATGCCCGCGGGCAGGGTCGCGGGGCGTCGAACCGGGAGGGAACTACACAATTATGGTGCAGATCCCCGTACGCCACCCCCCCGGTGGACGGGGCGGTCCCGGAGCACGGCGGCGGGACCGTCCGTCGGCTACGTGGGACGGTCGACGCCGTCCAGGACGGCCGAGACGTTTCCGGCGAGATGGTGACCCCGGACCGTCACGTCTCCGTCGCGCCTGTACCTCGGCAACGCGAGATACGTCGACCGGAGCTCATCGAGGTCGAGGGCGAGGGCCGCGTTGGCCCGTCCTCGGCCTCCGCGCTCGGCCTGTCGCAACGCCGCCATCCGTAGATCGCCGTCGGACGTGCGGCTGCTCGCCAGAATCGACGCGACGAGCTCCGGGGTCTCGAGCCAAGCCTCGAAGACGTAGTAGACCCGGACCGTCGGGCGGCCCGGGGCCCGCACGCTGCGCGTGGCCCTCGGTGTGTCCTCGACGAGCATCCCGACGGGGCGAAGGCGGTATTGGCTCGGCTCGACGCCGGTGCCGAGCACGTCGCCGAACTCCTCCGCGAGCTCGCGCTCGGGGCTCGTATCGAGCATGCCGCCCGCTTCCTTCCCGAGGTGGCTTCGGCAGACCTCCTTTACGGCGCCCCAGGAGGCCTGCCGAATCTGAAGGCGGAAGTCGCCTTCCCGACGCGACCTTTCGCTGTCGAACCGGAACTCCCCGATGGCGTCTCGCAGGGCGGCCGGATCGACGATTCGGATGCCACCACCGAACGGCTTGGCGACGACTTCCACCTCGGCCCGTCCGTCGACCTCGCGGAGCGTGGCCGTACGCTCGAGCGCGAGCATCGTCCGCTCGTCGTCGGGGCGGCGGAACAATACCCGCGCGAGCGTGCCCACGCTGACGCGGAGGTCGAGCTCGCCGGCTGCGTCGACCCCGAGCTCGTGCTCCGACCCCGCCTCGTCTGCCGACGGAGTCGTCCGACGCCTCGGCTCCCTCTCGCGAGACCGCACCGGCTACGTCAACTCCTCCAGCAGCGCTTCTGCCTCCCTCACGTCAGCGGTCTCGAATCCTTCCGTCATCTTGGCGTGGGCGGTCGCGAGCACGGTCCGGGCCTCGTCACGTCGGTTCTGGCGCTGGTACAGACGACTCAGCGTGGTTGCCGCGCGCAGCTCCAGGAGCGCCGCGTCCCCCCCGCGCGCGACCTCGAGACCCTGGCGTAGCCAGGATTCGGCCTCGTCTGCTCTTTCCGGAGAGATGTCGAGAAGGAGCTCGCCCCTCAGCCGATGGAGGTCGGAAGCCAGGACGTTTCCGGGATTCGTTCCTCCTGCTTCCGTCGCCTCGTCCAGCAGCCGGAGCCCCTCGGCGCCTCTTCCGGTCTGGCCGCACACGCCCACGTGCATGGAGAGGAGCATCGGCCAGAAGACCGGGGGGCGGCTCTTGAGACCCTGGTACTTGGCCAGGCCGCGCTGAATATCCGCCAAGCCGTCTTCGGCCTGCCCGACGCCTGCCAGGGCGGCTCCGTGGAGGCAAGTGCCTACGGCCTCCCAGATCCGGAACTCGTGCTCGTCGGAGATCTGCAGCACTGCCTGGGCGTGCGCTCGTGCGATCTCCGCCTCCCGCCTCCAGAGGCGAAGAAGACCGGCGTGGAAGCGCGCGTACGCCATGCTGAATGGATGTCCCAGATCGTTCGCCACAGCCATGGCCTGCTCCGTCCACTCCAGGGCCCGGTCCGGGAACCCGAGCAGCCATGTCACCAGGCCGCACGCGGTGAGCGCCGTCACCCGGGGATAGGTGCCGAACCGGAAGCGTCGCCCGGGCCGCTCGCCGGGAGCGCGATCGCCGAGGCTCTGCTCGAGGAGCTCCAGCCCCGCGTGCAGGTCGCCCATGAAGGCACGGCAGTAGCCCGAGATCATGAGCCCGTCGCCGCGCATGCTCGCATCCCCGAGGCGGTCGGCGAGGTCGGTGATTTGCTGTCCGGTTCGAGCTCCCTTGTCGAATTCAGCCCGATAGGTGTAGTAGCTGCTCAGGCCTCGCAGTACCGGATAGAGCTGGGGAACCTCCCCCTGAGCTTCGCACAGCTCGAGCGCGCGCGTATAGGCGTGCTCGACCTCGGGCGTGTACCCTTTCACGGCCAGGAGCGCTCGGACGAGGCTGGTCAGCAGCAGGATCTCCTGCTCCGCGCGCTCGGGCGTGGACGGCGTCGAAGAGAGGACGCCCAGCAGATCCGTCGTGAGGTCCACGGTTCCCTGGTACCATCCCCTGCGGTCGTAGAGTAACCACAGGCAATCGGTGAGGTTGCCCAGCTGCTCGAGATCGCCCTGCATCACCCAATGGCGCCATGCGAGCCGGAGGTTCTCGAAGTCGGACTCCAGCTCCCCGGGCACCGCTTCCTGTTCGTGGCCCGCCAGGCGCTCCCACTCGCGACGAGCCAGGTCCGCGTAGTACGTCGCGTGCGCGCGGCGGGCCGCGGTGGCGAGATCGGGATCGTCCTCGAGCCGCTCCGCCGCGTATTCCCGGATCGTCTCGAGCATCGTCAGCCGGGCTCTTCCGTCGGGCCGGTCCGCCCGCTGGATCAAGCTCTTGCCGACCAGGGAATCGAGTCCGTCCAGCACGTCCAGATCCATCTCGTCGAGTCGCTCGATCGACATCGCCACCGCTTCGGCCGCCTCGAACGTGCAGCTGGGGAAGACCGAGAGCAGTGCGAACAGGCGCCGTTCTCCCGCATCGAGCAGGTCGTGGCTCCAGCCGACCGTATCGCGCAGCGTCTGTTGGCGTGCCGGCAAGTCGCGCGCGCCTCGGCGCAGAAGCTCGAGGCGGCTCGCCAAACGCTCCAGGATGCCGTGGGGGGACAACACGTTCAGCCGCGCGGTCGCCAGCTCGATGGCCAGGGGAAGGCCGTCGAGGCGCGCGCAGATCTCGGCGACTACGTGGGCGTTCTTGCTCGTCAGCTCGAAATCCGGCTTCACCGCTCGGGCGCGTTCGAGGAACAAGCGGATGGCGTCGAACCGCGCCAGCTCCTCGACCGACGGGTCCTTCAGCCCGGCATCGGGCAGAGCCAGCGGAAGAACCCGATAGACGCGCTCGCCACGCATGTGCATGGCTTCCCTGCTCGTCACCAGGAGCTTCAGTCCGGGGCAACCGCGGAGCAGCTGCGCCATCCCGGGTGCGGCCGCGGTGACCTGCTCGAAGTTGTCCAGCACGAGCAGCACGGACCGCGCCTGCACGTGCGCCTCGATTTCCTCCAGCAGCGGCCGTTCGCTCGCTTCCCTCACGCCGAGCTCCCGGGCGACGGCCGGGAGCACTGCCTCGGGCTCCATGATGGGGGCGAGGTCGACGAAGAGGACGCCGTCCTTGAAGTCGCCCTGGACCTCGGCCGCGACCTGCAGCGCCAGCCGGGTCTTTCCGGTGCCGCCCGGGCCGGTGAGGGCCACCAGCCGCACGTCCTCTTCGGCCAGGAGGCCCGTCACGGCCTTCACGTCCGCTTCCCTGCCGATGAAGGCCGTGGGCGCGACGGGCAGAGGTTTCCTCTCGGCTCCCGCGGCCGCCGTCGTATGGCGCGGCCTCCTGCTCCCCCAACGCCCGGCGTCGTAGAGGAGGCGCACGTCCGTCGGGAGGGGCACGCCGAACTGAACGCAGTACCGCTTCAAGTGCACGGCCGCGTAGATCAGTCCGGCCAGCCTCTCCTCGGTCGAGAGCGCCTTCTTGTTGCAGAAGTTCAGGCCCGCGGCGACCGCTCCCAGCCAGTACTGTCCCCATAGATCGTCCGACAGGCTCGGATGCGCCTCGCTCACCCAGCGTCCGAGGGACGCCCTCCCTGCGGAGAGCACCGAGCATGTCCCGGCCATCTCGACGGGGACGCTTCCGGGCTCCGGGAGGTCGCGCCTCGAGAAGTGGTCGACGAATCGGACCCACTTGTCCAGCGACGTCCGCTCCAATTCCCGGGTCAGGTACGACATCTCCAGATAGGAGAGGTCGTACATGAGCGGCATGCCGCCCTTGTACAGGGCGAAATCGATGAGGAAGAAGCCGTTCAGGGAGTCCCCTTCGGGCGCGAACTCGGCCAGGATGTTGCCGATGTTCAGGTCACCGTGCTGGTGGCCCACGAGCACGTCGATGGCCCTTGCCCCCTCCCATCGCGCGGCATCCAGGCCAAAGCTCAGCGGGTTCGGGAACACCTGTCCCTCGATGAGGAACCCTTCGATATCCGGGGAGACGTGGAACGTGTCCTCGAGAAGGGAGGCGATATTGCCGTCCCGGCTCAGGCGGTAGCCGAGCCATTTCTCCAGAACCTCCTTCGGGTGCACCGCGCGCTCGAAGGCCGCGTCTGAGTTCCAATCCCTCAACAGGCGATCGCACGTCGCCGCGAAGAGGGTCTCCATCTGGCTCTGACCCTCCACGGATGCGAGCGTGCGGAAGCGTTGGAGGGAGTGCCCGGCGACGGTATAGAAGAGCGCGACGGATCCTTCGTGCGAGACCTCGAACGCCAGCTCCGGCATGTGCGCCTGGGCGAACGACGTGGGCGCCTGGCTCATCGCCAGGCGGTGCCTTTCGATCTCGGTCGCCCTGCTCTTCGAGTTGACCTTGTCGAGCTTCAAGACGAAGTGGTCGAGCTGCCGGAGATCCCCGGCCGAAGCACTGACGAGGTAGAGAAAGGCGCCCGTCCGGCCACCGGTCAGCGCCCGCAGCGGCACGACATCGAGACCGTGCCTCTCCTCTCCCAAACGAAGGAGGTGCAGGTACTCCCCTGGAAGTCCACCGAACTCCTCGAGAGACATCACGTACACCGGTTCGGGTTGCGCCATGGGCCGTCACGGGAACATGGGACAATACACGGTGGCGTCGTCGACTGGAATGCCGCTGAACCTCGATCGGGGCCCCCGAGCGAGGCCATGGCAGAATCGGACGCGAAGCTCGACACCCGTGAGATGGGGCGCCTGCCATAGAAGGTCGGTCGAGGGCCAGCTCGCGGTCTCTGACCAGGACGCGCACGTCGTGGCCCGCGTCCGGGACCGGCCGCCCGCGCTCGCCCGCGACAGCGAGACGACGCCCTAGATCCGGCCCGTCACTCGGGCACCAGCTTCGCCGCGCCGTCCAGCGCGTCGGCGACGGCCCGGAGATGCGTGGTGAGCACGTCGAGCTGGCTCCGGGCCCGGTCCCAGTCGGCCGCATCCACCGCCTCCTGGACGCCGGGGAGGGACATCGCGTCGTAGGTCTCCTTCGGGGCGTACAGGAGATGCCTGAACCACGGTCGGTTCGGGATGCCGGCCGAGTCCAGGAGGCAGCGCTCGACCTGTAGCAGGGCCCCGTTCAGGGCCGAGTACGGGTCGGCGGAGGGCCGGCGGCCCGCGCCGGACTCCCGGGGGGCGGCGTCTCGGCCCGATCCAAGCGCCGCGCGTACCTTCTCCTCCAGGCGCCCGGCCGCGGCCGCCCACGCCTGCTGCGCAGCTCGCGCCCCGGACAGGTCCAGCCGACCGGAAACGCCGGGCTCGGTGGCGAGGGCGTCCAGCAAGCCGCCCACGCGCGTCGCGTACAGCGAGAAGTCGTAAGGGAGCACATCGGCGTTGGCGATCCGGAGCGCCATGCGGCCCCACACCTCGGCCATGGCGGTCATGTAGCGGAATCCCGGGTCGCCGAAGTGCGTCATCCAGTAGAAGTCATCGTACTGGGAGTGGTAGACGCCGTAGGGGCCGTCGAAGTCCATCCCGATGATCGGCATGCCCAGGTGGTTGAGGAAGACCGTGTAGTCCGAGCCGCTGCCGAGCTCGTTGCCGACCCAGTTCAGCGGGTCCGACAAATCGTGGCCGCCGCCTGCCGCCCCCCCGCCCATGACGGCGTCTTTCCCGCCTCCGCGTACGACCCGTCCCCAGGCATCGAGCAAGCTGCGGCGTGTGTTGGGGTCGATGACGTCACGGGCTGTCTGGACGACGAGATCGTTGAGGCTGGCCACGGCTCCGACGTCGAAGTTCGGGCCGGACGTCGAGGCGTCCACGTTGATGTAGGCAAGTCCGCCCGCGCCGAGCGCTTTCTGGTTCTGCTCCCCCCACTCGGTCGAGCCCCCCAGATCCCACTCCTCGGCGTCCCAGTCGGCGAGCACGATCGTACGCCTGGGCCGGTGGCCCTCCTTGAGCAGCCCGCCCAGGACGCGGGCCAGCTCGAGCTCGGTGGCCGTGCCACTGCTCGGGTCGACGGCGCCGTAAACCCAGGCGTCCCGGTGATTGCCGAGGACGACCATGCGGTCCGGTTCCTCCGAGCCCCGGATGCGGCCGACCACGTCCCAGATCGTGCGCGTCTTCCCGTCCATCTTCACGGTGACGTGCACCTTCGTGGCGCCCGGGCCGACCCGGTAGGTGAAGGGAAGGGCGCCCTGCCACGAGAGCGGGGCCACCGGTCCCCCGAGGTTTTCGAGGAGCGGCTTGGCATCCGCCCACGACATCGGGACCACGGCGATGTGGGGAACCGAGCGCGCCTCGGAGACCGGAATGCGGCGCGCCCCCTTCACCGAGGCCCACCCGGGTGTGAGCGGGTCGCCGGGAACACGGAAATCGTAGGTGATCGAGCCGCGCTGGATGTGGGTGGGCGGCCCCCACGGACCGTTGGGGAACGTCAGCCCCTTGCGGTAACCGTCCTCCGCCGGATCCGAATAGATGAGGAGCGCCTTCACGCCACGGCGCTGGGCCGTCAGCGCCTTGAAGCCCCGGTAGCTGTAGGGCACCGAGTAGCGCACGATGGCGATCTTGCCCCGCACGTCGATGCCCTGGCTTGCCAGCCAGTCGTAGTCCGCCGGGTTCCCGCCGTTGGCGTACACGAGGTCGGCCGTCGTGTCGACATCGGCCGACATGCCCATGTAGGTCGGGCCGACGTCGTGGCTCCACGAGTCCTTGTCCACCCGGTAGCCGGCCTCCCGCAGGGGCGCGTCGAACCGGTAGGGCTCGACCATGCTGACGGCCACCGTGTCCGGATAGGGAAGGAGCACGTCATAGGGGATCATCTCGACGTCTTCGAGCCCGTAGGCCTCGAAGTGGTCGCGGACGTACTCGGCCAGCTTCTTGTTGCGCGGCGTTCCGGCGATGTGCGGCTCCTCCGTCAGGAACCGGAGGTAGCGCCCGGTGCTGTCGTTCTCCAGCCGGCCCGCGAGCAGACTCTCCAGCGCCATCTCCCGGGTGGCGGAGGCGGGGGAGAAGCCCGCGAGACCATACTCCCACGAGGTGTCGGGCATCGGCATGGCGGTGTGGGTCGGCACCGGGATGGTAGTCGTCGCCTCCGGGACGCGACTCGCCGGGCGTGCATCGACCCCTGGGCCGGCGGGGGACGCGGCGGCGCCCGAAGCGATGGGTAGCGCCAGCAGGAAGAGAGGTAACGTCCGGGCCAGGCTCCGCCGGGGGTGGTCGGGGACGGCCGCAGCACGAAAGCCGCGGCGGAAGCTCCACGGGGTGTACGGGCCGAGGGATGTCATGCCCGGCATGCTAGCTGGGGCGCGCGACGAGCGTCAAGCAAGTGGACCGGCATCCCGGAGGCCCATATGCTACCCTGGCTCCCCGGGGCGGCGCTGCCGTCCCCTCACACGGCTCCGGCGGGAGGACACCCGCGATGGATTCCGGCTGGCCGGGTACGATGGCGACCAAATGGCGTGGGCTCGCGGCGAGGCAGCGCGCTGCGGTCTTCCTCGTGGCGGCGGTGCCCTTTCTCCTGGCGGCGGCGACCGGCCGGGGGAGAGGGGCCAGACAGGGGGAGCCGGCGGATCTCCTGGTCGTCGGAGCGAACATCCCCGCGCTCGAGGCCGGCGTGCCACCGTCGGCCGCGCTGGCCGTGCGGAACGGACGGATCGTCGCGTTGGGCACGGAGGCCGATGTCCGCCGGAGCGCGGGACCCGGCAGCCGGATCGTGGACGCGGGCGGGGCGACCGTCGTTCCCTCCTTCGTGGACCACCACGTCCACCTGCTCAACGTGGGCTTCGCTCTCCTGAATACGCGTGAGAAGCAGAGGCTCTACCTGGACCTGTCGGACGCGCGCTCGGTGGAGGAGATCGCCCGACGGGTACGGGAGCGGGCCGACTCGCTTCCGGCGGGCGCCTGGGTGCTGGGCAAGGAGTGGAACCAGGCCGCGTGGGGCGAGGGAGCTCTGCCGGACCGCGCGGCGCTGGACCGCGCCGCGCCCGACCACCCCGTGTTCCTGGCGCGTTCGGATGGCCACGCCGGATGGGCCAACGGCGTCGCCCTGCGCATGGCGGGGATCGACGCCTCCACGCCCGATCCGCCGGGTGGGAAGATCGTGAGGAGGCCCGATGGCACCCCGACCGGGATCCTGCTGGAGCGGGCCAACGAGGCGGTCGTGGCCTTGATCCCGCCCCCGTCCGACGCGGACGTCCGCGAGGCCTTTCGACTCGCCGCCGAGGCCATGGCCGAGCGTGGGGTGTCGCGGGTCTACGACGCGGGCTTCCTGGCGTTTCCCGGCATCGTCGCGCTCAACGCGGACCTGGGGCGATACCTGCGACTCCTTGTGGAGACCGATTCCGCCCGCCCGCTCCCCATCGACGTGAATCTCATGATACCCGCTCCGAGCCGGCTCGCCGACTCGGTCGTCGCGCATCCGGACCGCTACGTCCGACTCTCACCGCGCCTGGGCGTGACGGCGCTCAAGCTCTTCGCCGACGGTGCGTTGGGTAGCCGCGGCGCTGCGTTGATCCATCCATACGCCGACGATCCCACCACCCGGGGCGTCCCACGCATGACCGAAGAGGAGATCCTGGAGCAGACCCGCCGGGCGCTGGACGCGGGCCTGGACATCGCCACGCACGCCATCGGGGACGAGGCCGTGCGGCGCGTTCTGGACGCCTACGAGCGCATCCTGAAAGAGCGGCCGCAGCTCGAGCCGCGGAGACTGCGGATCGAGCACTTCTCCTTCGCCCGGGAGGAGGACTTCGCGCGGGCCGTGCGGCTCGGGGTGCTCCTCTCGGTACAGCCGGACTTCAACACTCCGAAAGGGGATCTCCCCACGTTCGGCGATGTCAGGGTGGGCCACGCGGCCGATCCCCGTGTGTACGCCTGGCGGAGGCTCGACTCGATGGGCGCCCCCTTGGCGGGCGGGACGGACTACTTCACGGCACCGGGGCCGGCCCTCCTGACCTTCGAGGCCTCCCTCACCTGGCACAACGCGATCGGAACGACGGGACCGGGGCCCGGAGGGCGGCTGGAATCCTTCAGGCAGCTCACAGTCTGGTTCCCGCCGGGCGGCGGCGCGCCGTCGTCAGGACGGCTCCAGGTGGGGGGTGCGGCTGATCTCTCCATCCTGTCCAGGGACCCTTTGACGGCCCCCGATTCCGATCTGGTGGACATTCGCGTCCTGGCGACGCTGCGCCGTGGCCGGGTCGTGTACTCGGACAGCACCCTGGCCGGGCTTCGCTAGGGAGGCTCCATCTCTCCCTGGGCGGCGGTCTTCCCCTGTCTCGCGGGGGACCACCGTCGCCCCCTCCCCCTGGATGACGAGCCGGTGGGCTGCGCCCATCGCCCCCTCAGGCCACCTCGCCCAGGCACTGCCGCAGGATGCCCAGGCCCGTGTTCACGTCCTCCTCGTCGACCACCAGCGGCGGCGCCAGCCTCAGGCTGCTGCGTCCGCAGCCCAGGATGAGGAGCCCCCGGTCGAACGCGGCCCTCTCGAGGGCCGAGACGATCTCGGGCGCGGGGGCACGCGTCTCCCGGTCGCGCACGAACTCGACACCGACCATGAGACCGAGGCCGCGTACGTCGCCGATCACCGCGAAGTCGTCCTGCAAGGCGCGGACCCCGTTCAGCAGGCGCTCGCCCATGCGCGCGGCGTTGTCGGCCAGTCCCTCCTCGACCAGGTCGAGAGTGGCGAGGGCGGCCGCGCAACATACCGGGTTGCCGCCGAAGGTCGAGCCGTGTGCGCCCGACTCCCAGCGCGTGGCCTCTTCGGTGGCGATGATGGCTCCGATCGGCATGCCGGAACCCAGGCCCTTGGCGGTGAGGAGAATGTCGGGCTCCACTCCCGAGTGCTCGACCGCGAACATCCTTCCCGTGCGCCCGATTCCCGACTGGATCTCGTCGGCGACCAGGAGAATACCGTGCCGGTCGCACAGCGCGCGCAGGGCGGGGAGCCAGTCCGGCGGGGGCAGCACGTAGCCGCCCTCGCCCTGCACGGGCTCGACGAAGATCGCAGCCACGTCGTTCGGCGAGAGCTCGCGGCTGAACAGGTCCTCCTCCAGCGTGCGCACGCAGTGGAGCGCGCACTCCGGGTAGGTCTTCCCGTAGTCGCACCGGTAGCAGTAGCCGTAGGGGACGTGGTGGATGCCGGGCAGGAAGGGCCCGAACCCGGCCCGCTGTTTGACCTTGCTGCACGTGAGGCTCATGGCGCCGTAGGTGCGGCCGTGGAAGGCGCCCTTGAACGCGATGATGTCGGTGCGTCCGGTGGCTCGCCGGGCGAGCTTGATGGCGCCTTCGACGGCCTCCGTGCCCGAGTTCGTGACGAAGGTCCGCTTGGGGCTCGGGCCCGGCGCTACCCGGGCCAGCCGCTCGCACAGGTCGGCGAGAGCCGGGTAGTGGAAGTCGCTCCCGCAGATGTGAAGGAAATCCGCCGCCGCCGCCTGGATGGCCGCGACTACGCGCGGATGGGAGTGGCCCGTAGCCGCCACCGCGATCCCGGCCATGAAGTCCAGGAAGCGGTTCCCGTCCACGTCCTCTACCATGGCGCCCCGGCCGCGCGCGACGACGAGCGGGTACTCCTTGATGTAGCAGGAGGACGCGAAGCGGGCGTCGCGCTCCACCACCTCCCGTGCCCGCGGGCCGGGCGGCGGCACGACGATCCTCGGATAGTCGTGGCTCGGCTTGGTTGCCGTCGCGGGACCCGCGAATCCGCTCCGGGGGCCGCCGGCGCTCACGTGTCGCCTCCGATCACGGTGCGGCTCTGCTCGTGCATGAACTGGGCGACGTAGTAGGGTCCGCAGCCGCCCTTGCCTGTGGAGCCCGAGCCCTTCCAGCCGCAGAACGGCTGGGCACCGGGCCAGGCCCCCGTGGTCGCCCCCGTGCGCTTGTTGGCGTAGCACACGCCCGCCTCGACCTCGTCGAAGAAGCGCCCGATCTCCTCGTCGCGACCGGTGAAGATACCGCTGGTCAGGCCATAGGGCGCCCGGTTGGTCTCGTGGATCGCCTCGTCGAGGCTCGATACCTCGCCCACCGCCAGGAAGGGGACGAAAAGCTCCTCGGTGAACAGTCCGCTGGACAGGGGGAGGACCGCCACGGTGGGCGCCACGTACAGTCCCTTCCCGAGGGCGCCGTCGGTGAGCCGCTCGCCGCCCGTGAGGACCTCTCCCTCCTCACGGGCCTGAGCCGCAGCACGCTCGTAGCGCTCGACGGAGGCGGGCTCGATGAGCGGGCCGTAGTTGACGTCACGCTCGGTGGGGTCGCCGATGACGAGCTCCGCGGTCTTCTCGAGAAGGATCCGGGTGAACTCGGCAGCCACGTCCCGGTGCACGTAAACCCGGGATGTGGCGCTGCACTTCTGGTTCTGGAGTCCCCACGCGCTGCGGCTCACGCCTTCGGCGGCCGCCTCCAGGTCCGCCGTGTCGGTGACGACAGCGGCGTTCTTCCCGCCCATCTCCATGAGGCAGGGCTTGATCCACTCGCGGCTGAGCCCGCGGTGGATCTTCATGCCGACCTTCCGCGAGCCGGTGAACACGACGCCGTCCACGCCGGGGTGTCGCCACAGCGGCTCACCCGCCTCCTCGCCGCGCCCGGAGATGTACGAGAACGCGTCGGCCGGAACGCCTGCCTCCATGTAGATCTCGTACAGACGGAGCCCCGTCCACGGCGCCTGCTCGGCCGGCTTGTAGACCACGGTGTTGCCGGTGGCCAGGGCCGCCGAGGACATGCCGGTGGAAAGCGCCATCGGGAAGTTGAACGGCGAGATGCAGGCGAACACGCCGTACGGGCGCAGCACGTCGATGTTGCGCTCGTGGGGCGTCACCCGGGCCATCTCCCGGACGAAGCCGTGCGCCTCCTCCACCTGGGAGCAGTAGTAGTCGATGAGGTCGGCGGCCTCCTCGGCGTCCCCCACGGACTCGAGCCGGCTCTTGCCGACCTCGAGGCTCATCGTAGCGGCCAGAAGATACTTGCGCTCGCGGATGAGTGCCGCCGCGCCGCGGAGGATCTCGAGGCGCTCGCGCCAGGGGAGGCGCCCCCACTCCGCCCGTCCGCGACACGCCGCGGTCACGGCCTCGGAGACCTCGGCCTCCCCGCCGGCCGCGAAGCGTCCGAGCTCGAAGGAGGTGTCGATGGGCGTCACGTCCAGGATCGGGTCGTGCGAGCCGGCTACTTGCCGCCCGCCGATGAACAGGGGATGCTCCTGCCCCGAGGCGCCGCGCACGGCGTCCAGGGCCTCGTCGAAGCGGGCGTGGAATGCCTTCAGGTCGACGTTCGCGCTCGTGTACGTGACCTTCTCGCCGCCGGCTGCGTTCGGCGCCATGAATGGTCCTCCTTCCGAAGGTCCGTGGGCGTCATGCGGCCCCCCGAGCGGGGGTGCGGGCCGTGGAGGGCTGGAGTATAGTTGAGCTCCGTGTACTGGGGCCAGGCGGGCGGGGCACGGGTTTTCGCCTCGCCGCCGCGATTCTCTGTGTGGGGTCGGCCGCGCCCCAGGGCGGCGGCGATCGAGAGGGCGATACAAGTCCGGAAGGCCGCCGCCGCGGCCGCGGACAGAGCGGTTACCTACGTGGGAGCCGGACCCGATGAGCGAAGACGAATTCCCTTTGCTTGTCGAGCGCGAGGAGCATCTTCTCGTGCTCACCATGAACCGACCCGAGCGGCTGAACGCCGTGAGCCCTCTCCTGTACCGGGCCCTGGTGGACGCTCTGCGGGACGCCCGCGAGGACCGGGAGGTGCGGGCCGTGGTCCTCACGGGCGCGGGCCGGGCGTTTTCGGCGGGAGCCGACCTCAAGGCGCACGCATCCGATCCACTGGGCGAGGCGGAGCGGCGGGAGTACGTGGCCCTGGCGCAGGAGGCCAACGAGCTCCTGCAGGCCCTTCCCCGGCCCGTGGTCGCGGCGGTGAACGGCCACGCCATCGGAGGCGGGCTCGAGATGGCGCTGTCCTCCGACTTCATCGTGGTGGCCGAGTCGGCCAAGCTTCGTTTCCCCGAGGTCACGATCGGGACCTTCTTGGGCGGCGGGGTCACCCGGACGCTGCCCGCGCGCGTCGGGTTGGCCAAGGCCCGCGAGCTCCTCTACCTGGGCGAGTTCTTCACGGGGGCCGAGGCCGCCGAGCTGGGAGTAGCCGACCGGGCGCTGCCGCAGGACAGGGTGCTCCCCGAGGCGCTGGATCTGGCCGGGCGGCTGGCGCGGAAGGCGCCCCGGTCCCTGGCGCACGCCAAGCGGCTCCTCGGCCTGGCGCCGGCTCTCGACCGGCGGCGTCTCCTGGACCTCGAGGCCGAGGCGCTCCTGGACATCATGGGGACACGCGATTGGCAGGAGGGGCTGGACGCGTTTCACGAGCGCCGCGAGCCGGAGTACACGGGTGAGTGATGTGAAGACCGGGAGTGCGGCCGCCGGCAGCTCGTCGCTGGACGCGCTGCTCCGGCCCCGCTCCGTCGTGGTCGTGGGGGCCTCGTCGGATCCGAGCAAGCGCGGCTACCAGGTGATCCCGGCCCTCCGCGAGACGGGCTTCCGGGGAGACATCCACCTGGTGAATCCCAGGGGCGGGGAAATCCTGGGGATCCCGGTGACGCCGACCATCGAGGCCCTGCCGTCCGGAGTGGACCTCGCGCTGGTGTGCAGGCCGGCGCCCACCGTGCCGGGGATCATTGAGGAATGCGCCGCGCGCAGCGTCCGGGGTGCGGTGGTCCTCGCCACCGGCTTCCGCGAGGCCGGCGAGGACGGCGCGACGCTCGAGGGCCGGCTGCGTGAGGTCATCCAGCGCACGGGCGTGCGGGTCGTCGGGCCCAACACCTCCGGGATCCTCAACACGAGAGTGGGCCTCAACCTGATCGGCGCGCGCGCAGTGCGCCCCGGCTCGGTCGCCCTCCTGCTCCAGTCCGGGAACGTGGCGCTGGCGCTCATGACCGAGATCACCGAGCGCACGTCGGCGGGAATCTCGGTGTGCGTCGGGGTGGGGAACGAGGTGGACGTGGGCTTCCACGAGGTCCTGGACTGGCTGGGCCGCGACCCCGACACGAGCGTCGTGCTCATGTACGCCGACGGCTTCCGGGAGCCACGCGCCTTGCTGGAGACCGCCTCCCGGGTCACCTGCCGCAAGCCGGTCGTGCTCCTCGGCGCGGGACGCACCCGGGAGGGTGCCACCGCGGCGCGGTCCCACACCGGCGCCCTGGCGGGCGCGCACGAGGTGCTGGCCGCGGGGCTGGCCCAGGCGGGTGTCACCGAGGTCCGGCGTGCGGACGAGCTCATGCCCGTGGGGCTGGCTCTGGCCACCCAGACCGCGGCCGAGGGTGGGGGCGTGGCCATCCTGTCCGATGGCGGCGGATACGGGGTGGTGGCCGCCGACGCGCTCATCGAGGGCGGCACCCGGCTCGCCGAGCTCGGTGAGGCCACCCGCGCCCGGCTCCGCGGGATCCTCGGCGCCAGGGCCGCGGTGGGAAACCCGGTGGACGTCGGTGGTCCCGCCGACGCCGATCCGACGGTGTTCGTCCGGGTGGCCGAGACGTTGGCGGCCGACCCGGAGGTGGGAGCGATCCTGGTCATCGGGCTGTTCGGCGGCTACCACATCCGCTTCGATCCGGCCCTGGAAGAAGCCGAGTGCTCCGCGGCGCGCGGCATGGCGGAGGCGATGCGTCGCGCCGGCAAGGGGATCGTCGTGCACTCGATGTACGCCCTGCGCAGGACCTCGCCGCTCCGGACCCTGGAAGGGGAGGGGGTGCCGGTGATCGCCTCGCTGGACGCGGCGTGCACGGCGACCTCGGCGCTCGTGCGGCGCGCCTCCGGGCGGGCGACCTGGCCGCCGCCGGTGGCGGTGGAGCCTTCCGGGAGGTTGGACGAGGCGGACGTCGCCGCTGCCGTCCGGAGGACCCGGGCCACGGCCGCCTCCGGGAGCTCGGCCCTCACCGAGCCCGAGGCGCGTAGGCTCCTGGCCACCTTCGGTGTGCCGCTGGGCGAGGCAGAGCTGTGCGCCTCGGCCGAGGAGGCGGTGGCCGCGGCCGAGAGGTTCGGAGGGCCGGTGGCCGTGAAGGTCGTCGCCCGTGGGGTGCTCCATAAGACGGAGGTCGGGGGCGTGGCGCTCGACGTGCGTGGCGGGAACGCGGTCCGGCAGGCGTTCGAGGCCATGCGGGCTCGGACGCCCGGACTCGAGGGCGTGCTCGTGTCGCCCATGCTCCCCGAGCCCGTGGCGCAGGTGCTGGTGGGAGCCAGGCGGGACCCGGGCCTGGGGCCCGTCTTCACGCTCGGGGCCGGCGGCGTGGCCGTCGAGATCTTGCGCGATGTCGTGCACCGCGTGCTCCCCGTGGGTCCGGGAGAGGTCCGCTCGATGGTAGGGGCGCTGAAGACCTCGCCGTTGCTCCTCGGGCACCGCGGCGCCCCGGCCGTCGACCTCTGCGCTCTCGAAGCCGCGGCGGCGGGCGTGGCCCGCTGCATGACGCAAGTAGACGTCGTGACCGAAGTCGAGGTGAACCCGCTGTTCCTGTATCCGGACGGTGCCCGGGCCGTAGATGCCCGGGTCCTGCTGGGAGGAGATTCATGACCGCCGGGAGATCGGAGGCCGTAATCGTCGACGCGTCCGGGGCCGGGACGGTCCGCGGGATCGGGCTGTGGACGGGGGGCGCGCTCGTCGTCGGCAACATGATCGGCTCCGGGGTCTACCTCCTGCCCGCCGCGCTCGGGCCCTACGGAGGCATCAGCCTGGTGGGGTGGCTGTTCACGGCTGCGGGCGCCATGCTGCTCGGCCTCGTGTTCGCCCGGCTGTCCCGGATGGTCTCCGGGGCCGGCGGGCCCTACGCATACACCCGGGCGGGCTTCGGAGACTTCGCCGGCTTCCTGGTGGCCTGGGGCTATTGGATCTCGATCTGGGCCGGAAACGCGGCCATCGCGGTCGGATTCGCGACCTACCTCGGCTATCTCGTTGCGCCGCTCTCCGCCACGCCGGCGGCCGGAGCTCTCACGGCCGTGGCGGCCATCTGGCTCGTGACGTGGATCAACGCGCGTGGCGTGCGCGAAGCCGCCATCGTGCAAGCCGCGACTACGGTGCTCAAGATCGTCCCTCTGGTGGCCGTGGGGGTGATCGGGTGCCTGTTCTTCTTCAACGGCGCCCACTTCCATCCCCTGAACACCAGCGGCGGCTCCACCCTGGGGGCCGTGGCCACCACGGGCGCCCTCACCATGTGGGCCTTTCTCGGCCTCGAGTCTGCGACGGTGCCCGCCGAGGAGGTGCGCGACCCGGGTCGGACCATCCCCCGCGCCACCCTGATCGGGACCGGCGCTGCCGCTCTCGTCTACATCGTGGCGACGGCCGGAGTCATGGGGGTGATCGCTCCATCGGCGCTGGCGGTCTCACAGGCCCCGTTCGCCGACGCCGCCCGAGTGATGTGGGGGAGCTGGGCCGGAAAGGCCGTGGCGGTGGGCGCGGTGATCTCGTGCCTCGGCGCGCTCAACGGGTGGATCCTGCTCCAGGCCCGGGTGCCGTGGGCCGCAGCGCGGGACGGCCTGTTCCCCGGGCGCTTCGGCAGGCTCTCCCGGAGCGGGACGCCCGTGTTCGGGCTGATCGTGTCGAGCGCTCTCGCCACGGTCCTCATGGCTACGAACTACACGGCCGGGCTCGTAGCCGTATACAAGTTCGTGATCCTGCTCTCCACCCTGACCTCGCTGTTTCCCTACGCCCTGTCCGCGATGGCCGAGCTGGTGTTGTTCGTCCGGGAGCGTGATCGGTTCAAGGGAGAGAGGCTCGGGGCGGCCGGCGCCATCGCCGGGCTGGCGTTCCTCTACTCGCTGTGGGCCATCTACGGCACCGGCCAGGAGACCGTGTTCTGGGGCTTCCTGCTCCTCATGGCCGGAGTGCCCGTGTACGTATGGCTGGTGTCGACCCGCTCGGCGGAAGTGGCCGAGGAAGAGGGCGCGCAAGGCTGACGGTCTCTGGCCTGACTCCCGGTGGATCGTGCTCTCACGCCTTCACACGCTCCGACTTCGGGTCGTACATGGGTCGCAGCGACACGGCTGCGGGGTACCTCGTGCCGGCGATGTCGACCTCCCACTCGCCCTCCTCCAGGTAGGTCTTGTCCACCGGCTGGCCAGCCTCGATCATGGCCAGCCCGACGGCGCCCCCGAGGGTGAAGCCGTAAGCCCCCGCGCGCATATAGCCGACCGCCTGGTTGTTTCGATAGACCGGTTCGGCATGGTACAGCATCGGTTCGGGGTCCTTGACCAGCACCTGTAGCAGGCGCCGGTGGTAGGCGGGGCCCTGCGCCTTGCGCTCGACGCAGTAGGCCTTGCCGATGAAGTCCGGTTTCGAGAGATGGACGGCGAAGCCGAGGCCGGCTTCGTATGCATCGTCGGTGTTGTCGATGTCGTGCCCGTAGTCGCGATAGCCCTTCTCCAGGCGCAGGCTCCGCAGGGCGAAGAGGCCGGCGTGGCGCAGGTCGAAGTCCTTGCCCGCCTCCACCACGCGGTCGTAGACGTGCACCGCCTGCTCGGCGGGGATGAAGAGCTCGTAGCCGAGCTCACCGACGTAGGTGATTCGGTTGCATTGCATGCGGGCATAGCCGATGTCGATCTCGCGCGCGGTGCGGAAAGGGAAGGCCTCGTTGGACAGATCCGCCGAGGTTATGGACTGGAGCAGCTCGCGCGATCTCGGTCCCTGTACGTTGAGCTGGCCGATGCCGCCAGTGATGTCGGACACGAAGCAGTGCGCATCGGCTGGAATGTGGCGCCGGAGCCAGGCCTCGACGTGGCGGTGCATGGTGTCCGTCACCACGACGATGAACTTCTCCTCGCTCAGCTTGGTCACGGTGACGTCGGCCTCGATCGTGCCGCGCTCGTTGAGCCACTGGGTGTAGGTGATGGTCTCGACGGGGCCGTCGACGCTGTTGGCGGAGATGTGGTCGAGGACCTTCCCGGCGTCCCGCCCCTGGACCAGGAACTTCCCCATGAAGGTCATGTCCATGGCGATGACCCCCTCGCGGCAGGCCCGGTGCTCCGCCTCCCAATAGGGGAACCAGTTCTGGCGTCCCCAGGACAGCTTCTCGACCTTGGGCTCCTCGCCCACGGGGGCGTACCATGCCGGGCTCTCCCAACCGCTGACGTCGGTGAAGCAGGCGCGCTGGCAGGCGAGGCGGTCGTGGAACGGCGAACGCTTGCAGTCGCGAGCGGTCAACGGCACGCGGGTCGGGTAGTGGCGGCGGTAGACCATGCCGAGGGTCTCGACCACGCGCGTCTTGCGGTACTCGCGGGTGCACTGGTACGGGTGGAAGCGATCCACGTTCATGGGGGTGATGTCGACCCCTGGATCGCCGGTCGCGATCCACTGCGCCATGGCCCTGCCCAACCCACCTCCGGTGATGAGCCCGATCGAGTTGAGCCCTGCCGCCACGAAGTAGTTCTGGATCTCCGGTGTCTCGCCGAAGGCCACACCCATGTCGGGCGTGAAGCTCTCCGGGCCGCAGAAGAACTTCTTGATCCCGACCTGCTTCGAGATCGGGACGCGGCTCATCGCCTTGTCGAGGAAGGGCGCCATGCGCTCCCAGTCGGGCTCGATCTCACCGAAGGAGAAGTCGGCGGGGACGCCGTCCACCATCCACGGTGAGCAGACCGGCTCGAAAAGCCCGATCATCAGACCCCCGGTTTCTTCCCGGTAGTAGCCGTAGTTGGAGGGGTCCTCGATGATCGGAAGCTCGCGCGTCATGCCCTCGAAGGGCTCGGTGATCAGGTAGTAGTGCTCGGTGGATTGATTCGGGATGCAGACCCCGTTGAGGGCGCCGAGCTGTCGCGCCCACATGCCGGCGCAGTTGACCACGAACTCCGCCTCGATGGTGCCTTCGGTCGTGCTCACGCCGGTGGCGCGGCCGTTCGCGGTGGTGATGCCGGTGACAGAGACGCCTTGGATGATCCTGACACCCTGCTGACGAGCGCCTTTGGCCAGCGACATCGTCGCGTCGACCGGATTGACACGCCCGTCCTGCGGCACGTAGAAGCCCGCCACGATGTCGTCCACCCTGGCGAGCGGGAAGCGCCTCTTGATCTCTTCGGGTCCGATCTCCTCGACGTCGTTGCCGAGCAACCGGTTGAAGGCTGCCACCCGGCGATACTCCTCCAGACGGTCCCTGTCAGTCGCCATCTCGATGAAACCCAGGCGGTCGAAGCCGGTCGAGAGCCCGGTCTCCTCCTCGAGGCGCGCCCAGAGATCGCGCGTGTACATGCGGATCTTGACCTGGGTCTCCGACGTCGAGCCGAAGGAGGTCATCAAGCCCGCCGCGTGCCAGGTGGTTCCGCTGGTCAGCTGGTCGCGCTCCAACAGGACCACATCGGTCCAGCCGAGGTGGCCCAGATGGTAGGCCACGGAACATCCGATGACGCCGCCGCCGATGATCACGACGCGGGTATGCTCAGGTAGCTTCTCGTCCGGCATTGACGCGACCCCCTCGTTCTCCTGATCCGACCCCTGATACGAGACGACAGTCTAGGACTCCAGGATGGTCGACGACAGTAGACCTGGGTGGCACGTCGCCCCCGTCTCTACGCCCAGGTCTGGCCTCGGGAATGCTGCCCTTTCGCCCAGAGGTTCTCGCGACCGTCGGAGGAGCCGGCGCACGAGGCGCAACGAGGCGTCCGGCGGATGCAGCGACGCCCGAATGCCAAGGGACTTGCGCCACACCACACTAGCGCTTCCCCTCGTAGCCAGGCCCGTACAGGACCCTCCCCGGCAGCGCCCCCGTCATCTTTCCTTCGGCGATGACCGGCACGCCGTTCACCAGCACGTAGCGCATGCCGACCGAGAACTGATTCGGCTTCTCGTACGTGGCCACGTCGGTGATGGAATCGGGGTTGAAGACCACGAGGTCGGCCCACATCCCCTGCTTGATCACGCCGCGGTCGGTGAGATGCTCGCGTTGGGCGGGGAGTGCGGAGAACTTGCGAACGGCATCCGGCAACGTCAGCAGACGCTCCTCGCGCACGAACTTCCTGAGAATGCGCGGGAAGGTGCCATAGGCTCGCGGGTGCGGATGCTCCTTGCCGAGGATCCCCTCGGGTGATGTCCCGGAAGCGTCGTTGTCGATGGACACCCAGGGCTGCTCGAGGGCGAGCTCCACGTCCGGCTCCGACATGCCGAAGACGGCGACATAGGTCTGCGCGTCATCCTTGATCAGAATGTCGAAGAGCGTGTTGATCGCATCTTCGTGCCACGACTTCGCGATCTCGTCCAGACGCTTGCCCTCGATAGGCAGGAGATCCGGATTGTTGACCGACGTGATCAGCACGTCGTGCGGCCCGGAAATCTCTTGCCACTCGTTGTCCCATGACGTGGACGGGGTCAGCATGTCCTTCCGGATGCGGGCGCGCATTGCCGGATCCTTCAGCCGCTCGACCAGCTTGGCGTTTCCCCCGTCGTGCGCCCACGGCGGTACGAACGCCGAGAAGCTGTTCTCCCACGCCGTGTACGCATACGTGTCGGCCGTGACGTCGAGTCCGGCCGCACGCGCCGAGTCGATGCGGCTCACCACGTGCGGCATCTTCCCCCAGTTGGTCTTCCCGGCGGTCTTGAGGTGGAAGATCTCCACCGGAATGTCCGCCTCGCGTGCGATGCGGAACGCCTCGTCCATCGCCTGCATCTCGGCGTCGCCTTCGCTCCGCATGTGGGTGGCGTAGATCCCGCCGAAGTGGGCCGCGACGCCCGCCAGCGCAATGAGCTCCGGGGTCCGGGCGTAGGGCGCCGGCGGATACTGGAGCGCCGTCGAGACGCCGAGGGCACCCTCGCGCATCGCGCGGGCGACGATCGCCTTCATGCTGTCGAGCTGTGCCGCGGTCGGCGTGACGTCGCCGTATCCCAGCACCATCTCCCGAGCGGAGGCCGCACCCACGTAGGTCCCCATGTTGATCCCCATCCCCTGTTTCCTCAGCCTGGCGAAGTACTCGGTGAGAGTGTGCCAGTCGGGGGTGATGCCGTAGTGGCGATATGCGGGCATGTTCTCGGCGATCATCGCGCTGTCGAGCGGCGCGATGGACTCGCCTTCGCCGGTGATTTCGGTTGTGATCCCCTGGAAGATCTTGGAGGGCACGCGCGGGTCCACGAGCATCGTGAGCTCCGACTGCCCGAGCATGTCGATGAACCCCGGCGCCACCACGTCGCCGCCTGCGTCGATCACCGTCTCGGCGGTTGCGTTCACGAGGTCACCGACGGCCGCGATGTGCCCGTCGCGCACCCCCACGTCGCCGCGGTACCACGGCGAGCCGGTGCCGTCGATGATGTGGGCGTTCCTGATGATCAGGTCGTAGGCGGAGGCGGCCTGCTGAGCCGTCGCCACCATGGGCGCGGCACACAGCACAGCACACAGCACGGCGGCAAGGCCGAGAGCGCGGCGGTCCATGGGATCTCCTCGAAGAGGGTGCGAAGAGGCGAACACGTGCGATCGTCGAAGGCGTCGAAGGCAATGTATCCTCTCGACCGTCGCCCAGCGTGAGGCGACTCAGACAGCCGGGGTCACGAGTTCGCACACCCGGGGGTCGGACCGTATAATCGGGTCCGTCGATTCCCGGTTCTCCTGCCTCCCACTCCCTCCCATGCGATCTACCTGCATTCCGTTCGCGACCGGCACGCTCGTCCTCGTCACGCTGACCCTGACGGCCCCGTCCGCCACCGCCCAGACCCCGCCCCGGCTGGTCACGGGCGCTTCGACGTTCGACTCGACGCTCTTCGGCGGACTGCACTGGCGCAGCATCGGCCCCTACCGGGGCGGCCGCGTCACCACCGTCACCGGAGTACCGCAGCAGCCCATGACCTTCTACATGGGCGCGACGGGCGGCGGCATCTGGAAGACCACGGATGCCGGCATCACCTGGAACAACGTGTCCGACGACCAGACTCGCATGGGCTCCATCGGCGCGCTCGCCGTCGCGCCCAGCGATCCCAACGTGGTGTACGCCGGGATGGGCGAGTCGGAGCCGCGCGGCCAGTCCTCCAGCTGGGGCGACGGCATGTACAGGTCCACGGACGCGGGGAGGACCTGGACGCACATCGGGATGGAGAGCTCGATCTCCATCGCGAAGGTGCGCGTCGACCCGCGCGATCCCGACGTGGCGTACATCGCGGCGGAGGGAAGCAAGTGGGCACCCGGTCCCGATCGCGGCATCTACAAGACCACGGACGGGGGCGCGCACTGGACGCAGATCCTGCACCCCAGCGACAGCGCCTCGGCCATCGACCTGAGCATGGATCCGTCGAACCCGCGCATCCTGTACGCGGCGATGTGGGACTTTCAGCGCACGCCCTGGCAGATCAGGAGCGGCGGCCCCTGGAGCGGCATCTGGAAGACCACCGACGGGGGTGCGCGCTGGACGCGGCTCGTCGGACACGGGCTCCCCACAGGTCTCGTCGGTCGGATCGGCGTATCCGTGTCGGGCGCGAACCCGGACCGCGTCTACGCCATCTTCGAGGCCCGTGGCGACACCGGCGGCGTCTACCGCTCGGACGACGGTGGCCAGAGTTGGCGTCACTACAGCGCTCAACGCAATATCCGCTCGCGCGCCTGGTACTACACCAGCATCATCGCCGACCCGCAGGACGAGAACGTCGTCTACGTGATGAACTCCCCGATTCTCAAGTCCATCGACGGCGGCAAGACCTTCCAGGTGCTGCGGGCGAAGCACGGCGACAACCACGATCTGTGGATCAACCCGCGCAACCACGACGACATGATCAACGGCAACGACGGGGGTGCCACCATCACCCTCGACGGAGGCAAGTCGTGGTCGACGCAGGACAATCAGCCCACGGCCCAGATTTATCGGGTGAACACCGACGACATGTACCCGTACTGGGTGTACGGCGCGCAGCAGGACAACACCTCCATCGCCACGCCCAGCGCCGCGCCCGGCGGCATCACGGCCGCCGACTGGTACCCCGTCGCCGGGTGCGAGAGCTCGCATCTGGTGTTCGACCCCAACGATCCGCGCTACATCTACGGCGACTGCTACCAGGGAATCGTCAGCGAATTCGACCGCGAGACCCGGATGGGCCGGAACATCCAGGCATACGCGGCGATGAACCTCAACGAGCCATCCGATTCCACGCGCTACCGCTTCAATTGGAGCGCGCCGATGGCCGTATCGCCGCAGGATCCGCACGTGATCTACTGGGGCGGCAACGTCCTCTTCGAGACGTCCGATCGCGGGCAGTCGTGGAGCGTGATCAGCCCCGACCTGACACGGAACGAGAAGGCCCACCAGGGCTGGGGCGGTGCGCCCATCACCAACGAGGGCGCGGGTGGTGAGGTGTACAACACCATCTACTACATCGAGCCCTCTCCGCACGACTCCGGCACCATCTGGGTGGGTACCGACGACGGCCTCGTCCAGCTCACCCGGGACGGCGGGAAGACGTGGTCGAACGTGACGCCCAAGGGCGTCGGGCCCGGCTTCGTGAACGCCATCGAGGTCTCACCGTTCGTCGCCGGCACGGCGTACATCACGTACGACGGCTACAAGTGGAACGACCGCTCGCCGCACATCTACAAGACCACCGACTACGGTCGCTCGTGGACGGAGCTGGTGCATGGCATCCGGGCCGGGGACCAGGTGCGCGTCGTGCGCGCCGATCCGGTGCGTCGCGGGCTGCTGTACGCCGGCACGGAGACCGGCGCGTACGTGTCGTTCGACGACGGCCGGAACTGGCAGAGCCTGCAGGCCAACCTGCCCAGCGTGCCGGTGACCGACCTCAAGGTGCACGACGGCGATCTGGTGGCCTCCACCGAGGGGCGCGCCTTCTGGATCCTGGACGACCTGTCCCCCCTGGAACAGGGCGCGGACAGCGTGGCTTCGGGCGAGACCATGTTGTTCCGCCCGCGCGCCGCGTACCTCACCGAGTGGGGGGGCGGCCGCGGTGCCGACGCCGGTCAGAACCCGCCAAGCGGAGCCACTCTGTACTACCACATCGCGGCCGGTACCGACTCTACCAAGGTCTCACTCACCGTTCTCGATGCGCAGGGCGCCGTCGTCCGCAGCTATCACACCGGACACGAACCGGGCGGACAGGCCATGGATGGAGCACCGGGGATGCACCGCGCGGTCTGGAATCTGCGCACCGCCCGACTCGACGCCCCGCGCGGTATCACGTTCTTCGGCTCCACCGCCGGGTACCTCGTGGCCCCGGGAAGGTACACCGTGCGGCTCACCGTGGGCGGCAAGGAGCACACGGCGCCGCTCACCGTGAAGCTCGATCCGCGCGTCCACCTGACCGCCGAGCAGATCGCCCAGGAGCAGCGCATGATCGCTGCCGTGGACAGCGGCGCCAACACCATCTTCCAGGACGCCAAACGCTTGAACGACGTGGCCGACCAGGTGAAGGCGATCGTGGCGCACGCCGAGGACCTGCCCAACACCGAGAAGGTGAGGTCCACCGGCAAGACGCTGGCGGCCCGCCTGGACTCGATGAGCGTGAGCCTGGTGCAGCCCAAGCACACCAACGGCCAGGATATCATCAACTTCCACAACGGCATCGTGGACCAGTGGGTCTACCTCGCCAGCAACATGGACGGCTCGTACATGCCCGTCACGCAGGGCATGAAGCAGCGGCTGTCGGATCTCCAGGCGCAGTGGCCCCCCGTCCAGGCCCGGATCGACGCCCTCCTCGGCCCCGGGGTGCAGGCGTTCAACGCCCTTCTCGAGGGGAAGGCGGCCGTGATCGTACCTACGCCCGCCTACAGACCCGTCCCGAAATCCGGCTCCCGGCCACGCTGAGAATGCGTGTGCGCGTCGAATCGGGTCTCGCATCCGGAGACCGCGACGAGCTCCGACCGGAGGCGCAGTCGCCGGCCCGTATGCCTGGCACATGTCCCTCAGGGTCCTTGAACACCCTCTTCATGCCCTGGATAACCCCGCGCGGAGCTGACCACGTTCCCGGGGGCGTCGAGAAAGAGCTCCGCGATCGAGGGGTCGAAGTGACGCCCGCTCTGATCCCGGACGTACGTGATCGCATCCTCCATGGACAAGGCGTTCCGATAGGGCCGTTCGTGGGTGAGCGCATCGAAGACATCGGCCACGGCCACGAGACGGGCGGGAACGGGAATTCCGTCGGAGCGAAGCCCGGCGTAGCCCGTTCCATCCCATTTCTCATGGTGGTAGAGCGCGATCTCCTCGGCGAGCTGAAGCATCGGTGACCGGCTGCCGGACAAGATGCGGGCGCCGATGGTCGTGTGCGTCTTCATGACCTCGTACTCGTCGGCGGTCAGCGCACCCGGCTTGAGCAGGATCGCGTCCGGAATGCCGATCTTGCCCACGTCGTGCAGCGGCGCGGCCAGGCGGATCAGCTCGCTCTGCTCCTCTGAGAGGCCGATCGCGCCAGCGAGAAAGCCCGCGAGGCTGCCCACGCGCTGCGCGTGCTCGCCGGTGTCGTCGTCGCGATACTCGGCCGCAGAGGCGAGGCGGGCGAGGATCTCGAGCTGCGCCTCCTGGAGCGCGGCCGTGCGCTCGCGCACCTTCTCCTCGAGCCTGACGTTCTGGTTCTGGAGCACCTGATGCAGGGAGCGGGTCTCGAGCAGGTTCCGGATACGCAACACCACTTCCGTGGCGTCGAGCGGCTTCGTCAGGAAGTCACGGGCTCCGGCCGAGAGAGCTCGCTGCTTGGTCGCGGCTGTCACGTCCGCCGTCAACACGAGGATCGGCAGGTATTCGGAGGGTCCGATGCGTGAGTGGAGCTGGTCCATGACCGCGTAGCCGTCCAGATGCGGCATGTGCAGGTCGAGCAGGACCAGATCCGGCTTGAACTCCGTGAAGAGCGGAAGGACGTGCCGCGAGTCCGTGGTGCTCTTGAACTCCTCGAATCCGGCGCGTTGGAGGATCCTCTGGAGCAGGAGAACGTTGGCGTTCTCGTCGTCCACGATGAGGACCCGCGCGCCGCTCAGGGAATCACTGTCCATCGTTCGCCTTTCCGGCCTCCACGAGCGTCTCGTCCAGCACCGAAAGGAACTGCTGCACGTCCAAGGGCTTGGTCAGGTAGTCCCGTGCTCCCGCGTCGAGCAGGCGCTGAATCTGGCCGGGCGTCGCATCCGCACTGATCACGACGACAGGAATGTCACGCACGCGGTCGTCCTCGTGCAACTCGGCCAGGACCTCGCTGCCACGCATGTCCGGGAGATGCAGGTCGAGCAGGATCAGGTCCGGGTGATGTTCGCGGGCGAGCTCCAGACCCAGATGACCCTGCATGGCGGGGAGCAGGCCAACGCCCGGCCGATGGGCGAGGACGCGCTCGATCAGCCTGAAGTTGGAGATGTTGTCCTCGATGTAGAGCACCGTCCGCGTGATGGCCGCCTCTCGCTCGATGTCCGGCTGGCCTGCACCACCGGCCTCGACGACGCGCCGCTCGAGATCTTCCACCGGCTTCTCCGCCACGGGCAGAATGACCGTGAAGGTGCTTCCGGTGCCGACCTCGCTCGCCACCAGCATGCGACCGCCCATGGCCTCCACCAGACGCCTCGACAGAGCCAGGCCGAGGCCCGTGCCCTCGATACCCGTGCGGTCCGCGTCGAGGCGCTCGAAGGGCGTGAAGAGTGCTTCCAGCTTGTCGCCCGGGATGCCGAAGCCGCTGTCCTCCACGTGGATGCTGACCTCACCGCCGTCGGTCTCCGTGGTCACGCTCACCGAGCCGCCCTCGCGATTGTACTTCACGGCGTTGGAGAGGAGGTTGAGCATGACTTGCTTGAGTCGCTGTCGATCTGCCAGGACGTGCGCTCCGGACGCATCCACCGGGTCGGAATCAAGGCTGACCATGCGCTGGCCGGCGATGGGGCGGACAAGCTCGCAAGCTTCGCGCACGACTTCACTCAGGGGGGTTGGCTCCAACGAGAGCGCCAGACGTCCGGCTTCGATGCGTGCGATGTCCAGCACCTCGTTGATGAGGTCCAGGAGGTGGCGGCCCGCCTTCAGAATCTGGTCCACGCCCTCGCGCTGTTCTTCGTTCAGCTCGTCCATCTCCAGGAGCTGGCCGAAGCCCAGGACCGCGTTCAGCGGCGTGCGCAGCTCGTGGCTCATCCGCGACAGAAACTCGCTCTTGGCGGTGTTCGCCTGCTCCGCCGCTTCCTTCGCCGTCTTCAGCGCCCTCTCCACCGCCTTGCGCTCCGTGATGTCCCGAACGATCCCGATGTAGGCGTGCTCGCGGCCGCGGTAGTACTCGCCGAAGGAGACCTCGAGCGGAATGCGGGCGCCATCACGGTGGCGCCCGTCGATCTCGACGGCGCGCTGGCCCTTACCGCTGAGGAGTTCCGGCGGCGGCGGGAAGGCCAGGGCGTCGACACGGCCCTCGTTCTCGGCCACGAGCATGTTGAAGTGGTGTTGGATCAGGTCGCTGACGGCGTGGCCGAAGATCCGCTCCGCCGCGGGATTGGCGTAGACGATCAGATTGTCCTCATCGATGGTGAGGATCGCCTCGGATGCGCCTTCGACGACGATGCGGTAGCGTTCTTCGCTCTCCCGGTGCGCGGCTTCCGCGCGGCGGCGCGTCTCCGTCTCGTGCTCCATGCGCTCGCCGATGTCGCGCAGTCCACCGATGATGGCGCCGAGCACGATGACCAGCACGGCAGCCTGCAGCGCGTCGGGCGTCGTGACGGTGCTCCAGCCCGGGACTTTGAGCAGCGTGAGCAGCAGGGCGTTGAGCGGAAATGTGAGAACGGCCGAGATGACGCCGACGGCGAAACCGAAGAGCCAGCCCAGGATGAGAACGAGGGCTGCCGCCAGGTACAGCGATCCGCTGCCGTAAATGTCGTAGAGCTCCGCGAAGGTGATGGCGTAAGCTCCGACCGCCAGCGCGCCGAGGACCAGGCGTACGGTGCGGGAGTCGGGGTTGAAGTCCGCCAGCAGCCTGGCACCGCGCTTCAGGATCGTCGGTAATTCCATCAGCAGCCGACCGGAAGAGGGAAAGGACGTCCGAGAACCCCGGGGGACTGGAAGCACCGTAGGATGCGGGTGCCGAGGGAGCAAGGGGAGCGCGCACCGCGGCTCGACGCGCTGCCCGCCTCGCCCATGGCGCATCGCTTTGGCGGCAGCCTCATCAAGGGCACGCGAGGGGCACGCACCTCGACATCGAAATCCCGCCAGGGCCATCTGGCGCCTGCTGGCGCCGGGAGGGCGTCTTGCGTCGGGGATACTGTCTACGCGTGCTGTCCAGGGAAGCTGCCGCCCGCCCAGGCCGCCTGATCCTGGCGCGGCCTAATTCTCCACGTCGACAACCGGACCGTCGGCGGCGGCTGGTCGGCGTGTGGGCATGGGGAGCTTCCACGCGATCCAGGCCCAGATCGCGACGCCGCAGGCCAGGACCACGAACAAGAGACCGTAGTGGGAGCCCACCCCGATCTCCCTGCCATTGCCGCCTCCGAGGAACAGGGCTCCGAGCAGGGCTCCGCCGAACGAGCCGAGATACTGGCTCATGTTGAACACGCCGGTGGCCTTGCCGCGGTTGCTGGCGGGGGCCAGCCGCGTCAACAGCGAAGGCATGATGGCTTCCAGCAGGCTGAAGCCGATGAAGTACAGCGCGATGGCCAGGAAGAACCAGGTCACGCTGTGGCCGCCGCTCGTGAACAGGAGCAGCCCCGCGCCGAGCGACAGCAGCGAGAAGTACAGCGCCTCCTTCATGTACCCGTCGCGTTCGGCGAAGATGATCACCGGCACCATCACGACGCCTGCGACCAGCAGCGCGCCCAGGTAGACCAGCCACTCGTGCTGCTTCTCCACCATTGTGGACAGGAGAAACGGCGCCACCAGGAAGAGTCCGCGCAGCGTGCCGTTGAGCACGAAGATCCCGCTGTCCATCCGCAGCAGGTCGGGGTTCGTGATCACGTCCCTGAACCCGCCGACGGAGCCCTCGATCTCGTCGGGGTGCTGCTGCTTGTCGGGGGCTGGCACGATGAACAGCACGACGAGCAGCGCGATGGGCGTGAGCACAGCCAACACCTCGAAGATCGACGCGACGCCCAGGTGGCCGGCCAGAAGCGGACCGCCCACGAAGCCCACGCCGAAGGCAAGCCCGATGCTGCTGCCGATCATGGCCATGGAGCGCGTGCGGACCTCCGGTCGCGTCAGATCGGCCACGAGGGCCAGGATCACGGCGGCGACGGCTCCGGAGCCCTGTAGAGCCATGGCGCCGATGAGCGTCCAGATGGAGTGCGCGAAGGCCGCCCACACGCTGCCGGCGGTGAACATGCACAGCGCAACGGCGATCATCGGCTTGCGGCCGATGTGGTCGCTCATCCAGCCGAACGGCACCTGGAACGCGGTCTGCAAGAGGGGGAACGCGCCGTAGGCCAGCCCGACCAGCAGCGGGGTGGCTCCGGGAAGCTTGCTCGCATACGGGCCCAGCACCGGCAGCACGAGGAAGATCCCGAGCATGCGCAGGAAGAACACGCCGCTCAATGTGCCGACGGCCCACCATTCCTGACGGTTCAGCCGCGTTCGCTCAGCCTTCATGCGCTCCCATTTCTCCGTAGCCTCGGCGGGGCCGGCGCCGAGCGTACACCTCGCACCGGTCTGGTCTGCTGCCTATCTCCGTGTGGCCCCGGGGCTCTCCGCCCGCGCGAACCCGACGCCCTATGAACCACAGGTCTGCCGGGATGTTCCTCCGTGTGGGCGCCGCAGGATGGAACGGCGCGTGCGAATCGCTTCGAGCACCTCCATGGAAATCACCCGTGCTCTCTCTCGAGGGACGAGGTGCGGGAAGGTGCAACGGGCACGCCCTCCGCCTCCAGCGCGGCGCTCAGGCCATCGAAGTCGTCGAGGGCCAGGCCGAGCACACTCACGCGGCGGGTGCGTCCGTAGATGCCGTTCGCCTCGACGGGTCGATTCAGCTCCAGGACCCTCCAGGGAGCACCGGGCAGAGTCAGGCGAAGATCCACACCACCACGCGTCGCCCGCTCCGGGGTCGTGGGGGCGCGGATGCTCCTGATCGCGTCGATGGGGATGTCGAGCTGCCACCGAAGGCCAAAGCGGACCCGCAGCGTCTCACCGTCCACCGTGACCGGACGCAGACGGCACGCGCGCCAATCCCCGTAGAGCCAGAGCGCACCATAGAGCCCGACGCCGGTGAGCAGCCAGGCCACGCGAGGGCTCCACAGGCGCACGAGGAGATGGACGGACACGACTTCCGCGGCGGTGACCATGAGGAGAGCCAGGACGATGGTGCCGTAGGCCGTCTTGCGGTGATACGTGAACGCCGCGGCGCTCGACACTGCGCGCTTTCGGGCGAAGAGACCGTAGTAGAGCACGGACACCTCGTACGCGATGGCATCGGCGAATCGACCCGGCCCGAAGGCCTCGGTCGCTCCGCACCGCAGGGCCGTACAGATGTCCCACTCATCCGGGGCCGACGACGAGCGCCGAAGAGCCCGTCGGCCCGCTGCGGCCCTTCGGGCCAGGAAGGCGAGGCTCAGGAGCTCGAGCGGAGCCGCCAGGCCATGCGCGAGCCTCAAGCCATCCTTGTGCCCGTGGGGCAGTGCCACGGGAGCGAGGACCAGGGACACGAAGAAGAGGGGGAGGAGCGCCCACGCCCTCCACTGGAAGTCGCCGCGGAGCACCCACCAGGAGGCCAGGGAAGCGCCCACAGTGAGATCCAGGGCGGCGGCCGAGTCCACGAGCGCACGATGGGCGGTATGGCCGCCGGCGAGGGCCGCATGCCGATCCAGGAAGATCATGCTGAAGAGGACGAGCGCGCATACCGCCAGCGCTGCCCGCCGGGGAAGGGGCGTGGTGGCCCTGGCCACGCCGGACTCCAGAGTGGTCTGCAGTGGCATGGGGAATCGGTGTTCCGGGGTCAGGGTTCGTGGAGAAAGGCGAAGAGCACCGACTCCAGAATGGAGGCGATCCGTTCCTGGAACTGCTCTTGGCTCCACCCCCGCTCTGTGACGAGAAGTCGGAATACGTCCGGTCCGCAGAGCGCCCACATCAGGTCGGTGCCCTCCCGGGCCGCGACGCCGGGCGCCAATGCTCCGGCCGCCTCCCATTCGGCGACGAGGGCTTCCGTGCGCTCGTGCCGCCGGCCTTCGCCCTCGTTCCACATCTCCTTCAGGTCCGACTCCACGCCGGAGACGGTGCGGGCGATGTCGATGATGTCCGCGCCGCCGGCGAAGAACCGGGTGGTGAAGGCCAGACGCTCACGCAGCTGACGCGGCGGGTCACCCGCAGCGGCCGCCACCGCTGCCCTCATCCCCGAGAGGTCCGCGTCTTCCGCCATCTCGTCGAGGAGCGCCAGGAGGATGCCCTTCTTGGATCCCAGGGACGCGTAGACGGTCTGCACGGCCACGCCGGCCCCCTGGGCGATGGCGTCCATCGTCGATCCTCCGTATCCGCGCTTCACGAAGAGCTCGCGGGCCGCGGCCAGGATCTTCCGCCGGGTCTCCTGCGCCTGCTCGCGTCGTCGGGGTGAACGGTAGGGGCGTTTGATGTGCGTCATATTGACTGTATGTATATCTAATGAATACTGTTCACTCCAATTATGGCAGATCCCACCCTCCCGCGAAAGAAGACCCGTGAACGGATATGTGCTGGCCCTCTTCGGGCACCTCCTGTCCCTGCTCCTCGCGTGCGTTGCGACGTCCCTCTCGACCTTCGCGGCTCTGCGGCTGAGGGATACCGACAGTCCCCGGGAAGCGATGTCGTGGATCGCCTTCACGGAGCGCGTCGTCCTGGCGTTCCCCGTCTCCGCCCTGGGCCTTCTGGGCACCGGCGTCTACATGACCCACGTACGCTGGGCCTTCTCGATCTCGTGGATCGACGCGGCCATGGCGGGGCTGGTCATGATCGTGGCCCTCGGGAAGGGCGTCGAGGGCGGCCGCTCCCGCGCGCTCAAGCGCGAGCTCGAGTCGTCGGGGATGTCACCACGAGCCCGTCGCCTGCTCCGCGATCCGCTGGCATGGAGCGCGAAGATGACCACGCTGACGCTGTTCGTCGCCGTGGTCTTCGTGATGGCCGCGAAGCCGGCGGCAGCCGAGTGCGTCGCCGCGCTCTGTACCGCGGTGGTGGTGGGATTGCTCACCGCGATCCCCTTCTGGTGGTCCGCGGCCGTGGCGTCCCCCGAGTTGACGGGGCCGGGCGTCGGAAATTCCGTCGGTCACGCGACCGGTTCCTGGACATCTCCCTCCCGGGGCCCTAGCCTGCACCCAGGGCCCCACCCTCCAAGGAGCACATGAGCGCACGGCGGTACTCGAGGTTCACCGGCTCCGGCAGCTTCCTCCCGACGAGGGTGGTGGACAACCAGGCATTCCTCACGAACGCGTTCTTCCGGGACTACGGGCAACCGATAGACCCGGGGGCCAACGCGGCAGTGATCGACAAGTTCCGGCAGATCACGGACATCTCGGGCCGCCGCTACGCCGTCGACAACCGGGCGGCTTCGTGTCTTGGCGCCACAGCGGCGGAAGCCGCGATCCGGGACGCCGGCATCGACCGGGAGACCCTGGACCACATCATCGTCGCCCACAACTTCGGCGACGTCGACCCCACGAACGGCCGTCTCGATCTCGTGCCGACCCTGGCTGCACGCATCAAGGAGCGCCTGGGGATCCGTAACTCGCGATGCGTCGCGTACGACCTTCCGTTCGGCTGTCCCGGATGGCTCCAGGCCGTGATCCACGCCGACTACTTCCTGCGCTCGGGAGATACGCACCGAGCCCTGGTCGTGGGGACGGAGACGCTCTCGCGGGTGTGCGACCCGGGAGATCGCGACAGCATGCTCTACGCCGACGGGGCCGGGGCCGTCGTGCTGGAAGCCACCGAGAACGAGACGCCGCTGGGAGTCCTGAGCCACGCCACCCGGTCCGACGCTCTGGGGTTCACCGGGCTCCTCTCCATGGGGAAGTCCTACGATCCCACGCTGGGTGAGGACCGCCGCTACCTGAAGATGCGGGGCCGGCAACTCTACCAATACGCGGTGCAGACGGTCCCCGCCGTCGTCAAGGAGAGCCTCGAGCGCGCCGGTCTCGCGCTCATGGATGTGGCGAAGGTCCTCATCCACCAGGCGAACGCCAAGCTGGACGAGGCCATTCTGGGGCGGCTGTTCAAGCTCTACGACGTCGCCGAGATCCCCGAGCACATCATGCCCATGACCATCTCCTGGCTCGGCAACAGCTCGGTGGCGACCCTCCCCACCCTCTTCGACCTGATCCGGAAGGAGTCCATGGACGGCCACCGGCTCGCCTCCGGTGATGTGCTGGTCTTCGCCGCCGTGGGGGCCGGGATGAACGTCAACTCCCTGGTATATCGCTGTCCCTGAGTCCGGCGTGGCCACGCCGTTTCCCACCCGCCCGGGGTGCGAATCCACACCGCCGACTCGAAGGGGTTTGACGGGAAGGACGTTTGCTGCGATTTTTGGGCTGATTGAGAGGCACACAAGAGGACTAGTGCAGCATCCGTCAGGATGCCATCGGGAAGCCCCCGGGGCCGTCCCGATTTTTTTCTGTGGCACGTTGCCACTACCCGGCGCGGGGGTTCAACCGCGCGGGTCAACAGTCGGTAGCTACGGATCTTCCGAAGACTCCGACCGAGGACCGAGTCATTGACAGGAGTTGGAAGATGCGCAGCAGGGGAACCGTGAAGTGGTTCAACGATCAGAAGGGTTTCGGGTTCATCACGCCCGAGGACGGTAGCAAGGATTGCTTCGTCCACCACTCAGCCATCCAGGCCGAGGGCTTCAAGTCCTTGAACGAGGGTGACACGGTGGAGTTCGACATCACCCAGGGCCAGAAGGGCCCGGCCGCGGAGAACGTGGTCAAGGTCTGAGTCGAGCTGATCGACCGAAGCCCCCCGGGCGCCGACTCGGCGTTCGGGGGGCTTCGCGCGTATGGCTGCGACCCGCTCCCGGGAGAGCCTGACGTCGATCTACCTTGCCGCGACCCGGGAATCGCGGGCAACTTCTCTGAATGACGACGCTGAGACAGAGCAGCCACGTCCATGGCTGACTCCACGGCCCGGAGGCCACCATCGTCCCGGGAGGCCCGAGGCGAGTCGTCACCGCCGGTCCTTTCCATCGTGGTGCCCTGCCACGACGAAGAGGAGAATGTCGACGTGCTCGTCCAGCGGCTCGAGGAGGCGCTGTCACCCCTCGAGCTGCCCTGGGAAGTGGTCTTCGTGGACGATGGCAGCCGGGACGGAACCCTCGAGCGCCTTCGACGTCTCACGCGCTCCCGCCCGGAGGTCCGCTATGTGGCGCTGACCCGGAACTTCGGGCATGAAGCGGCTACGACCGCGGGCCTGGAGCACGCGAAGGGCGATGCCGTCGTGCTCATGGACGCAGACCTCCAGGACCCACCCGAGATCATCCCCGACATGGTGGGTCTGTGGCGTCAGGGCTTCCACGTGGTCTACGCGCGCAGGACCGCGCGCGACGGGGAGAACGTGCTCAAGCGCTGGACCAGCCGGCTGTTCTACCGGATGATGGCGCGCATCACCGCTTTCGACCTGCCCGCGGACGTGGGCGACTTCCGACTCATGAGCCGCTCCGCGGTGAACGCCTTCCTGCGCATGCCGGAACGCAACCGCTTCGTGCGCGGGATGGTCGCGTGGTCCGGGTTCCGTTCTGCGGCGGTGACCTTCCGCAGGTCCTCCCGCCACGGCGGCGTGACGAAGTACTCCTGGTGGAGGCTCACGGTGCTGGCTCTGGACGCCATGACCTCGTTTTCGGCGGCGCCCCTCCATCTGGTCAGCGTCGCGGGTCTCGTCGTGACGGGGTTGAGCCTCCTCGGCGCGGCCACCGTTGTGTTCCAGAAGCTGTTCCTGGGCATCCCGATTCCGGGCTACGCCTTCCTGGTGACGGGTGTGTTCTTCCTCGGCGGCGTGCAGATCCTCATGCTCGGGATGATCGGCGAGTACGTTGGAAGGATCTTCGTCGACACCCAGCGCAGGCCCATCTACTTCGTGGCGGAACAGGGCGCCTTCGGAGATCACTCCGAGGAGGTGCGTGGAGCGGATACCCTGCCGCCCGACACGGCCTCCGGGAACCTCGGCGTAAGCTAGTGAAGCCCGAGGCGTACCGGAGCCTCCTGGATACCGAGGAGCGCCATTGGTGGTTCAGAGCGCGGCGCCGCATCGTGATGGACGTGCTGGAGGCGCGTCTGGGACCGGCTGCTGCGGGCTCCCCGCCCCGCACGCTTCTGGACGTCGGGGCCGGAGGCGGCGCTCTGAGCGAGAGGCTGGGACGTTTCGGACGTATCGTCGCCGTAGAGAGCGCGCCCGAGGCGATGCAGCGGCTATGCCAGCGGGAAGGACTGGCGGCGGTGGCAGGACGGCTGCCGTCGCTCCCGTTCCGCTCTGGCACATTCGACCTCGTGACCGCATTCGACGTGCTGGAGCACATCGAGGACGACGTCGCGGCCGTATGTGAGCTGGCACGGGTCCTTCGTCACGGCGGCCACTTCCTGGGGACGGTTCCCGCGCATCCTTCTCTCTGGTCGGGTCACGACGAGGTCCACGGGCACTTCCGCCGCTATCGGCCGGGGGAGCTGGAGTCACGCCTGGAGGGGGCCGGCTTCCGCGTCGAGTTCGCCACCCCGTTCCAGACGCTCCTGTTGCCGGCCTTCGTGACCCAACGGTGGCTCTCGCGTCTCGCTGCCGAACCGCCGGCTCCTCCGTCCAGGCCTCCGTCGCCCGTGAACGCGCTCCTGGAGACGGTCTTTGCAGCCGAGCGGCGTTGGGTAGGCAGGGGATGGCGGCTCCCCGTCGGGTCGTCCCATCTGGTGTACGCTCGTTTCGTCTCAGGAACTTGAGTCCGCACGCTCAGACAGGGCGGAGCCCCCTTGCCGTGGCGATTCCGCCCGGGGCCGTCTGCGCGTCACCAGCCACAACGCCAGCGCCAAGAGCCCGGCAGCGAAGAGCAGAAGGGAGATGCCGAGGCCCGCGAAGCCGAATCGAAACTCCACGGTCTTCGTGCCGGGGGGGATTCTCGCACCCGTGACGAGTCCGTTCACCCGAAGCGCCGGTACCTCCCTCCCGTCGGCAAAGGCTCGCCACTGCGGATAATACGTCGAGGAAAAGACCACGAGCCCGCCGGCCGGCGCGTCGACTTCCGCCCGGACCCCGTTCGGCCGCCGCTCGATGGAGAGGACTCGCGCCTCGGGGAGCGCTGCGGCCGTGCTCCCCTTCAGGTAGGCTGTGCGGACCGGGACCCGGTTCTTCATCAGGCCCTCCTTCACACGGGCCAGTGAGTAGGGTCGCACCTCCCGAGCGAAATACACGCGCGACAGAACGCTGTCCTGCTCGTAGACGCTCGACTCCCTCAGGCGCCGGATGAGGTGGAAGCCGCCGCGCTCCACCCATCGCGCAGCCTCGGCGTCGGTGTCCGGGACGATCGCGTACCGAACGTCCAGCGCTTTGAGAAAGCGACTCCCCAGCAACTCTTCATAGGAAGCCCTGGGGAGGAGACCGGCCCTGTACGAAGGGAAGAACTCGAGAAGCCATGTGGGAGTCAGCGGGTTCCAGGTACCGGTGGCTCCGTCGTATCCGTTGAGCGTCGGCGAGTCCCACAGGGCCATCTGCTGCATGCCGGCCAACCGGAGATCAGATGACACTGGAAGCACCCGGTCGGCCGGGTCGATTCCCAGGACGGAGGGTCCGAACGCGGCAATCGGCTCGTCGTAACGGCTGATGTCGGACACCTGAGCAAAGCCTTGAACGAGCGCTACGCCGCTCCACGCGCATCCCATGAGCAGCATGGCACCCAGGCGCCGGTCGGCTACCATGAGGGCTGCCACGGCTAGAACGAAGAGCAGTACGAACGCCAGGGAGTACAGTGGATGGCGCCCGATCCAGCCGGCAACGTCCGCGGCCGCCACCAGGAGAACGGCCCACAGGGCCAGGCCCAGGCGGAGGCCGGAGCCCGAGCCGGGGAGCCGTCGGAGCCACGCTTCCGCGCCCAGCCCTGCGGCGAGGGTGATGCTCGCGCCGGCGAAGAGCAGGAACTTGAAGGGGGTACGGAAGGACGACCAGAGTGGAATCCCGTAGGACAGCCGCATCAGGCCGCCCCAGCGGCCGAGCGCGAGGAGCACGAAGAGGAGTCCGCTCGCACCGGCGCACAGAAACAGGAGCTCGGGCGATGCCCTCTTTCGCGCCCCCCGGGGCGAGGTCGTTCTCGACGCCACGAGCCCGGCTCCTACGCTCAGCGCGCCCGCCCCCAGCGCCAGGATGATCCACGAGCCCTGATAGAAGGAGAGGGTCCCCCTGGTTCGCATATACGAGTGTGCGGAGCGCAGGACCGGAGCGATGAGACTCACCAGCTCCGAGGGAGCGACGCTCCGGGCGACGTAGTTCGCGTATGAGAGCTCGGCCGCCCGCATCGAGACTCGGCTCTCCAGGTATATGGGCAGGAGGACGGGAGCGCTCAGCAAGGCCCCCGAAGCCAGGAGACCGGCCCAGCGCCTCCAGGCTCGGGCCGCGGCGCGTTCCGCCCAGCCGAAGAGCCCAGCCGTGACCAGGATCCAGATCCACGCGTACGCCAGCATCTGCGGGTGACCGATCGCCGCGACGAGCAGGATACCCGCCGGAACCCAGAGCCCGCGAGGATCGTTCGGATCGCGTAGAGCCCGGAGGGTTCCGTACAGGATCCACGGCATCCAGCAGAGGACGCCGCCCATGAACGTCCAGAGCGGAACGATGAGCGCCGCGAACCCTCCGCCCTCGACCGAGAAGGCGGCCGCCCCCGCGAGCCACCGACGGAGGCCCACGGCCTCGAACAGAATGAACCACCCCACGACCCCCAGGGCGAAATGGAAGGCGGCCACGACGCCCATCAGCCAGCCCGGCCGGCCCAGCAGCGCGACGATCCCCACCGCCGCGGTATAGACGGGATAGAACACGCCGGGCTGTCCGTTGGCGAGCAGGGGCTCGCCCAGATTCTGGTGTGATGTCCAGAGTGGAAGGTGCCCGTGAAGCCAGCGGAGATGCGCCTGGAGAATTGTCGGCGTGAAGTACTGCAGATTGTCGAACCGGTCGTAGGAGAAGTGTGGAGCCAGCAGCGCACCGAGGGCGACCGCCGCTCCGAACGCCACGACGAGCCAGACCGGATAGAGGCCTTCCCCGTGCGACTCGGGTTGGCTCACGTGCCGATCTCCCCGTCTCTCACCCGGACGGGATCAACCGCCGTGAGGCACCGGCCGCACCGGCAGCGGCACGTTGCAGACGTTGATGTGGCCGGTGGGTCGCACGAACCAGCTCTCGCGCCGGAAGCGCCGCGACTCGATGACGGCCTTGAAGGTGCGGCTGTCCGTGCGCAGGACCTCGAGGTCGGTGCGCTGCTCCGGCGGCACGTCCGCGGCCAGACGGATGGACCGGATCGGCGTGCGGTCCGCCGGCGTCCGGTAGAACCCCATGGGAGCCGTACCCCGCCTGAGCGAGGAGAGCAGCTCCATCCCCTGCACGACCCGTCCCAGCATGGCGACGTTGCGGTCGAGGTGCCGCGGCGATTGTCCGATGACGACGTAGAGCTCCGTGCCGTTTCCGTTGTCCGGTGGGTTGTCACGCCCCACGCCGACGACGCCGTAGCAGTGGAGCATCCAGGTCCTGCCGTGTCCGTCGCGGCCGGCAGGGAAGCCGTGCGTGAAGCCGGTCTCGGGCGCATATGAATCCGGATCCGGCAATCGCGTGAAGGGCAGATCGCCGACGGGACGATCATACTCGGGCACGGCGATCCTGGCGGCGGCCGTACCCAGGTCGTGCTGGTCGCCCTCGGCCCGACTCCACTGAACCACGTAGTCGTCCTGGACGCGCACGATGGCGGCGCCGTCCCAGTAGTCGGCATGCGCGAGGGCGCGCACGTTGGCGACGTGGCGCGGCGAGAAGTCCGGGGAGAGCTCGATGACCACCCGGCCGCCGGGCATCTCCATGTAGAGCGTGTTGTTCGGATCGAGGGCCCGCCAATCCGAAGCCGGCGACTTCGCGAGAATCTCGCTCAGGGATGGAGCCTGCGCGGCGACCCCGCTCGCGCAAGCAGCCAACACCCCCGCGGCCAACGCCATCTGCAGTTTCATCGACGTCTCCTTCATGGCAGCACCACGCCGCACGCAGGCTTCTCGGGCCACCTGTTATCGGAAGTCCAACCGCCGTCTTGACCCGAGGGGCACGGTAGACCGTGGGTCGACGAGCGGCAAGCCGGGCCGATCGTGGGCAGACGGTGGGCGAGGATGCCGCAGCGTAGTTAAGCTGCGGGCTCCTGCGAATCCGATTGACGGGCGGGCAGCCGTGGCGTAGGGTTCTGGTACGCCGACCATGGCGTGCCCGGGAGGCTGAGATGGACGAGAATCCGGCGATGGCTTGGACCCGCATGCCGTCCCCCTGCGCCTGGATCTCCCTCCCGCATCCCGTCGAGAATCCAACAGACCACCGCGACCGGAAACCGCTCCGTCTCGCGCACGGTGAGGGTGACCGTGTGTCCAGGGGGAACGGAAGGGCTGCGATCCCAGGAGAGATCTCATGGACACGATTCTGAGAATCGACGTTGGAGCGGCCGGCGGACCCAAAGCGACGCCAACGCCCGTGGGTGACTACGCCGGCCTCGGCGGGCGGGGGCTGACCTCGGCCATCGTAGCCACCGAGGTCCCGGCCGACGCCCATCCCCTCGGACCCGAGAACAAGCTGGTCATCGCGCCGGGACTCCTCTCCGGAACCGCCGCGTCCATGAGTGGCCGCATCTCGGTAGGGTGCAAGAGCCCCCTTACCGGGGGGATCAAGGAGGCCAACGCCGGGGGCCAGGCGGGGCAGCTCCTGGCCCGTCTGGGCTATGCCGCCATCGTGCTGGAAGGCGCGCGTCAGGGCGATGATCTGTACGTCGTTCGCATCAGCAAGGACGGGGTCACCATCACTGCGGACCCGTCCGTACGCCGTGCCACCAACTACCAGCTCATGGACAAGTTCCTGGGCGAGTATGACAAGACCGGGGCGATGATCGCCATCGGCACGGCCGGGGAGATGGGATACGGCAACTCCACCGTCAGCATCACCGACATGGAGGGTCGCCCGACCCGTCACGCCGGGCGTGGGGGGGTAGGTGCCGTCATGGGGTCGAAGGGGATCAAGGCCATCCTCATCGACGCCAAAGGTGCGAAATCACGCAAGCCCGCCGACCCTGAGGCCTTCAAGGCGGCAAGCAAGGCATGGGTGGAGGGGTTGGAGAAGCATCCGGTGACGGGCGAGGGCCTGCCGGCCTACGGCACCAACGTTCTCACCAACGTCATCAACGAGGCCGGGGGGCTGCCGACTCGCAACTTCGCCACCGGCCAGTTCGAAGGCGCTTCCAAGATCAGCGGCGAGACCCAGGCCGAGCTGGAGGTGGCCCGGGGTGGGAGTGCCACCCACGGCTGCCACCGGGGGTGCATCATCCAGTGCTCCGGCACCTTCGTGAACAAGGACGGGAGGTACGTCACCAAACAGCCCGAATACGAGACCGTCTGGGCTCACGGAGCCAACTGCGGCATCGACGACCTGGACGTCATCGCCGAGCTGGACCGCCTGGACGACGACTACGGCCTCGACACCATCGAGATGGGGGCCACCATCGCCGTCGCGATGGAGGCGGGGGTGGCGAAGTTCGGCGACGGCCAGGCCGCCATCGAGCTGGTGCGCGAGGTCGGCAAGGGCACGCCCCTGGGCCGTATCCTCGGTTCGGGCACGGCCACGACGGCCCGGGTGTACGGCATCGAGCACGCGCCCTGCGTCAAGGGACAGGCCATGCCGGCCTACGATCCTCGCGCAGTGAAGGGCATAGGCGTCACCTATGCCACCTCCCCCATGGGGGCCGATCACACCGCCGGCTACGCCGTGGCCACCAACATCCTGAAGGTGGGCGGCGACGTGGACCCGCTGAAGGCGGAGGGGCAGGCCGAGCTGTCGAAGAACCTCCAGATCGCCACCGCCGCCGTGGACGCCACCGGCATGTGTCTGTTCATCGCGTTCGCCGTGCTGGATCAGCCCGACACGTTCCAGGCCCTGGTGGACCTGCTGAACGCCTACTACGGATGGAACCTCGACGCCGCCGGCGTGGCCGCCTACGGCAGCAAGATCCTGGCCTTCGAGCGGGACTTCAACCAGCGGGCCGGGTTCACCAGCGCCGACGACCGTCTGCCCCGCTACTTCAAGCGGGAGCCGTTGGCGCCCCACAACGTGACCTTCGACGTATCCGACGCCGAGCTGGACTCGGTGTTCGGGTAGGGGAGAAGGCGGGTCCGGCAAGGACCGGGTTCGAAGAATCCGGGGAGAGGAAGGGAGCGATGGGCGAGGCACCCACCGTTCGAGTGACGCTGTCGCGGCCCGCGTTCAAGGCCCTGCTGCAGCGGGGGATCGGGATCCCCGACGGCACCGGCACCAGCGTGCGGGAGTTCCTGCAGCGCACTCTGGGTATCGACCCTGCCTATGTGGAAGAGCAATTGCAGACGGTCTTCCTGGACGGCCATCCGGTGGACGATTTCGACCGCGCGCGAGTCCGCCCCGGGGCGGTGCTGGCCCTCTCCGGTGCCATGCCGGGGCTGGCCGGCGCCACCATGCGCCGGGGCGGCTACTATGCCCGCATGCGGGAGGGCATCACCCACGCCGGGGCCCATGGGACGGACGGGAGCGCCGAGGAGGGCGTCGTCATCGTCAAGCTGTTCAACCGCACCCTCGCCGACCTCGCCGAGACCCTGGCGAAACGCCCGCTTCTCGTGCCCGGAGACGCCCTCGACGGCCCGGGTACGGAGGCGGAGGTCGACGGCTGGGTTCTCGTGGCCGTGACGCTGGCCTGACGGAGACCGACGTGACTATCACCGTGAAGTGCTTCGCGTCGCTGGCCCCACTCCAGCCGAAGAACGCGGGTGCTTTTCCCATCGCTCCCGGGGAGACGGTGGCTCGTGTCATGGAGCGCCTGAGGGTCCCCGAAGGCGGCGCGTCGCTGATCTTCGTGAACAACGTCCACCGGCAGCCGGACACGGTTTTGCGGGACGGTGATACCGTGGGTTTCTTCCCGCCGCTCGGCGGGGGGTGAGGCCGGGACGCGCGGACGAACCACTGTCGCGACGCGTCCCGGCTCGCGCTCAGAAGTGGAACGTCGTCCCCAGGGTCAGGACATCCTGGCGCATGGTCGTGCGGCTCCCGACGTACTCCGCCCCCATGAGAGAGTGCACCGAGTTCCCCTCGAGCTCCTGGGAGAGCGCGTGCACGTACGCGATGTCGAGGGGGAAGCCGAGGATCTGCGTACCCACACCCAGGGTGACCGCTCGGGTGGCGATGGCCGGGAACGCGATGAAGACCGTGTTGGCGGGCACGGGATCCGCCCCGGAGAGGAATCCGGCCCGGAGCACGTACCCACCCGGGACGGTGAACTCACTCCCCACCTTCCACGACCAGGTGTCCTTCCAGTTCAAGGGGAAGGGGTAGGCGAACGAGCCGTTCGTCGGACTTCCGTTCACCAGGAGATTCAGGTTGGTGTTGTCGCCTCCCGTCAGGCGGAAGGGCATGGTGGCTTCCGCCCTGGACCACTGGCGCCACTCCACCTCGGCGGAAAGGGCCCACCAGGACCGGACGGGAGCGTGGAGACCCGCCCCGATGGTCATGGGCAGGGTCAGATCGGTCGAGGCGGCGTAGACGGCGCTCATTCCCTCCGTGAGGTCGAGCCCCGCCGCCGCGAGCTGTCCCATGACCACGCCCTGGGCCACTTGCAGGGTTTCGTTGTACGCCGCTGCACGCGCGGCCACCATTGCTCCCAGCATCTGCTGGAACTGGGCGCTCATGTCGATGGAGGCGGTACCGCCGTCCAGCCTGATGGTCCGCTTCGGGCTCCATGATGCCGCCACCGCCCATCCGGACGGGGCGTGATACGCCGCGCCCGCGTCGGCGGCCCAGGTGAGCCCGGCGAACCCCTTCGAGTCCCCGTACGCCGTCATCTCCGTGAACTGCTGGAAGAGCGGTCCGTACACGGCCGGGTCGAGCTGCGGGATGGCGGCCATGCCCTGCGCGAAGGAGGGCGCCATGGTGAAGGGCATCTGGAACTCGCGAATCTGCGCGTAGACTCCGCTCACGCTCGCGCCGACGCTGAGTCCGGGAAGGACTTCGTAGGCCAGAGTGGGTCCGACCTTGACCGCCATGAAGAAGCTCTTGTAGTCGACGGGCGTTCCACTCGCTCCGCTGAGCAGCGCGTTCTGGAGCCTGAAGTCGGAGCCGAAGCCGCCGATGGGCTCGAGCCCCACCGCCCAGTGCAGGCGCTCCCCGATGGGACGGCCCACGTACGCCGCGGAAAAGAGCGGGTAGGCATGACGGGCGCCCTCCGTACGGGCGTTCACGGCGTTCTGGAAGGTGAGCGTCGGCATGAAGGGTGCCGCGTTCACCTCCAGGACGGGACGCGTGAAGACCGCGATCCCCGCAGGATCACGAAAGAGCGAGGTGGGAAGATCCGGCTGGGCACGGGTGACGCATCCGCGCCCCGCCGCCCGAGCCGACATGCACTGCAGCTCGAAGCCGTTGGTCTGGGCGTGGATCGGCCCCGCGGCCAGCCCGAGGAGCAGGCCGGCGAAGCCGACACGGCTCAACGTATTCATTTATCCTCCAGCGGGCGCCGGGCCCGCATCAGTATGTGACGATGTCTCAGCACCTTCGGACTTGGTGAGGAAGTCTCGCGCGAGCCCACTGAGCAGGGATGGGGCCAAACCCGCGCCGAGTGCACAACGCATGACGCTGCAACGACTTCCGCGGACATTCGTCCTCAAAGCGTCCGTCGCGCGGTGCAACGCATTGCAACAGCGCGTCGCGCCGCTGGAACGTTTCGTTCAGGTGAGCGGCCGACGTGACGCTCTCCTGGCTGGATCCCGGGAACTCGAGCTCCTCGAGGCTCGCCGTGGGAAGACCGCCGACTCGGCCGTGCGCCGGGTGCAGCAGGAGGGGCAGCGCCCGTCACTCGGAAGGGTTGGCCGACGGCAGGCGGCACCGGCTCGCACACCCGGTGGTCGAGCCGTATAATCGGGTCCGTCGATTCCAGGTTCTCGTGCCTCGCACCCCCTGCCCTCCCCATGCGATCTGCCCGCATTCCGTTCGCGACCGGCGCCCTCGTCGTCGTCGCGCTGACCCTGACGGCCCCGTCCGCCACCGCCCAGACACCGCCCGAGCTGGTCACGGGCGCTTCGACGTTCGACTCGACGCTCTTCGGCGGACTGCACTGGCGCAGCATCGGCCCCTACCGCGGGGGTCGCGTAACCACCGTCACCGGAATACCACAGCAGCCCAAGACCTTCTACATGGGTGCTACGGGCGGCGGCATCTGGAAGACCACCGACGCCGGCATCACCTGGAACAACGTGTCCGACAACCAGATTCGCATGGGCTCCATCGGCGCGCTCGCCGTCGCGCCCAGCGATCCCAACGTGGTGTATGCCGGGATGGGCGAGTCGGAGCCACGCGGCCAGTCGTCCAGTTGGGGCGACGGCATGTACAGGTCCACGGACGCGGGGAAGACCTGGACGGACATCGGAATGAGATCCTCCCTCCTGCCGGCGCTGGCGCCGGCGCTCTGGATCTGCGCGGCCCCGCTGGCGGCGCAGCAGCTTCCCGGTTACACCCCTGCCGCGTCGGTGCGCGAGCGAGCGCTCGAGGCGGACGCGGTGACGCGGCCCGACACCGGTGAGGCGCGGGCGGAATCCGTCGCCTTGAGCAGCGAGATCCACGTGGCCGGCACGCCGGCACAGGCGATGACGCGCGACACCGTGCTCGGGCGCATGAAGGCGTGGGGTCTGTCCACCTCGTACCGCACGTACAAGGTCTACCTCCCGCACGCGACGGCGGTACACGTCTGGCGCGTGAGCCCGGACCCCGAGGAGCTCTCACTGGCGGAGCCGCCGGTGCCGGGCGACCGGGTGAGCGCCGAGCCGCAGTACCCGACTGTGAACGGCAGTAGCGCGGCGGGGGACGTGACCGCGCCCGTCGTCTACGTGAACTACGGGCTCATCGGGGACTACGCGAAGCTCGACTCGCTGGGCGTGTCGGTGAAGGGCAAGATCGTGATCGCCCGCTACGGCCGCTCGTTCCGCGGCATCAAGGCGCGCGAGGCGGAGAAGCACGGCGCGGCGGCGCTCCTCATCTACAGCGACCCGGCCGATGACGGCTACGACCAGGGCGATGTCTACCCCGAGGGCCCCATGCGCCCGAAGTTCGGCGTCCAGCGCGGCAGCGTGCTGAACGTCGATGGCGACCCCACTACGCCGGGCTACCCGAGCAAAGAGGACGCGCCGCGCGTCTCCCCCGATTCGGTGATCCCGCACATCCCGGTCGTCCCGATCTCCTATGGCAACGCCCAGGAGCTCCTGGAAGGCGTGCGCGGCACCGACATCCCCGACTACTGGCAGGGTGGCCTCCCGTTCCGGTACCACGTCGGGCCGGGCCCCGTCGTGGCGCGCGTCGCGGTGAAGACGGATGAGGAGACGGCGCCGTACAAGCACATCTGGGACACCTTCGGGGTGGTACGGGGCAGCGAGTTCCCGGACGAGATCGTCGTGGTCGGTGGGCACCGCGATGCCTGGGGCCCGGGCACCGACGACAACGTGAGCGGCTCGGTCAGCGTTATGGAGATCGCACACGCGGTGGCCGACGAGCTGAAGGCGGGGAAGCGGCCGAAGCGTACCATGGTCTTCGCCACATGGGACGCGGAGGAGTGGGGGCTGGTGGGCTCGGTGGAGTACGTGGAGGACGACTCGCTGCGGCTGGAGAAGGGCGGCGTCGCCTATCTGAACCAGGACATGATCGCGTCCGGCCCGACCTTCGGCGGCGGCGGCTCGCCCTCGCTACGGGCGGTGCTGCGCTCGGCGGCCGAAGAGGTGCCGGCGCCGGACACCCCCGACACGCCCAACGAAGGGTCGCTCTGGGACGCGTGGATGGCCCAGTCGCACACGCCCGAGGGGCAGAAGCCGCGCATGGGCGACCCGGGCGGCGGCTCCGACTACGCCGGCTTCTACAACCACCTGGGCATCCCGATCCTCGAGTGGGGCTTCGGCGGCGCTCAGGGGATCTACCACTCGCAGTACGACGACCCCGCATGGATGTCACGTTTCGGCGACCCGGGGTACCGAGAGCACATCGCTGCCGCGCAGCTCGGGGCGGCCATCGCGCTGCGCATCGCCAACGCCGACGTGCTCCCCTACGACTATGTCGAGTATGCGAAGACGATGCGCGGATACCTCCCGGCTCTCGGCAAGTCCCTCTCGGAGCACGGCTGGACGCTGGACACGAGCGCGCTCTCGGCCGCCATCGATCGTATGGAGGCCCGGGCGAAGTCCTTCGCCGCGACGCGGGATGCGGCCCTGGCGGGCAAGGAGCCGTCCGGGAGCACGCTCGAGAAGACCAACGCCGCGCTGCTCCGGGTCGAGCGTGCCCTCACGCGGCCGCATGGGCTGGTAGGGCGCTCCTGGTTCCGCAACCTCGTGTACGTCGCCGACGAGGACAACGGCTACGCGACCATGGTGTTCCCATCGGTGAAGGAGGCCATCCGCGCGGGCGACGAGGCCCGGACCGGGCGCGAGATCGCGGACCTGGCGTCGCGGTTCGACCACGCGACCGCGGCTCTGAAGCAGGCGGAGGATGCCCTCCGCTGACTCCCATGGCACGGCCACCCCGTTGAGCCACAGCGTTCGCCGCCACCTCCGGGTGGACATCGTCGGATACGACGCCGCCATCCGACAGTTCATTCCCGGGTACGACACCATGCTCGTCCGGGCGGCCGCCGCGGTGGCGTCCGTCGCCCCGGCCCTCGTCCTCGATCTCGGTGCCGGGACAGGCGCCCTCTCGGAGGCCATCCTGTGGCACGAGGGCGTAGGCGTGGTCGAGCTGGTGGACGTGGACCCGGAGATGCTGTCTCAGGCTCGCGTCCGCTTGAAGGACCACGGCGACCGGGTGCGCTTCACGCTTCGGTCCTTCGCGGATCCCATCCCCTCGTGCGACGCCGTCGCCGCATCCCTCTCCCTCCACCACATCGCGACGCTGGACGCCAAGGCGGAGATCTTCCGGAGGGTGGCGACGGCGCTCCGACCCGGCGGCGTCCTGGTGAACGCGGACGTCACCATGCCGGCGGAGGGCCCGGATCGCGACATGGCGTTCCGCGGCTGGGCCGACCATCTCGTGTCGTCGGGCATCCCAGAGGCGCGGGCGTGGAAGCACTTCGCGGAGTGGGCGTCGGAGGACACCTACTTCCCGTTGGAGGAGGAGCTCCGCCTTCTCCGGGCGGCGGGCTTCGACGCGCGCTGTGACTGGCAGGAGGGGCCGTCCACGGTGGTGGTCGCGTCGCTACCCGGGTAGCGGACCGACCGCGCCTACCCCAGAGGGCGGCGGCGCTGCCGCCCATGCCCTCGTTTGACGTCTGTGCTTGCGGTTCGATACCTATCCACGGGACGTTCCGATCTTGTCTCCAGGCCCTTCCTCGCGCCGGGGAGAGGCCGGACACCCGTTGCGTCGGCGAGATCGAAACAAGGAGGAACACGTGCGGATCACCGTCGCCCACAACTTGCGCACCGATGCCTCGGAGGAGACGGCCGAGCTCCTGACTGCGGAGGACATCGACCGAATCTGCTCGGCGCTGCGCCAACTCCGCCACAAGGTGACGCCGGTGGAGGTGACGGGTCAGCCCGATGACGTCGTCGAGCGGCTCCTGGACAGTGACCCCGACCTGATCTTCAACCTCGCCGAGGGCACGATCGGCACGTCGCGGGAAGCCTTCTATCCCGGTCTCTACGAGCAGCTCCGCCTTCCGTTCAGCGGAGGCAATCCCTCGCTGCTGCACATGAACCTGGACAAGCACCTTGCGAAGACCGTGGTGGCCGCTCGCGGCATCCGGGTCCCTCGAGGAGGGGTGATCACGCCCACGCGGCGAGACATCCCGACGGGCATCGAGTTCCCGCTGATGGTGAAGCCCAACGCCGAGGGGTCGAGCAAGGGGGTCACACAGGACTCGGTGGTCGAGAGCCGGGAAGCCTTCGAAGCCCTGGCCGAGAAGATGCTCGCGCGCTATCCGGCCGGTCTGGTGGTGGAGGAGTTCATCCCGGGCCGCGAGCTGAGCATTCCGCTTCTGGAGAGTTATCCGGGCAAGATCCTCGCCGTCGTCGAGCACACGTTCGACCTCGCCGCGGTCGGCGGCAAGTACAACATCTACGACTACGACATGAAGCAGGGAGGAGACAGGGCGCGGGCCGTCAACGTGGTCTGTCCCGCCGAGCTCACCGCCGACGAGCGTGAACGGGTGGTGGAGATGGCGCGTCACCTCTTCGAGGTCATGCACTGTCCCGATCTGGGACGTGTGGACATCCGCCTCCACGACAATGGAGATCCGTACTTCATCGAGCTGAATCCGCTGCCCAGCCTGCATCCGCAGGCGTCGCTGATGACCGCGGCCAGAACCTGTGGACTGGAGTTCAAGGACGTGATGCGGCTCATCGTGCGTTCGGCCGCCCGGCGCCACAGACTGCCTGTGCGAACACCGGGTCGGAGGGAGGGCGACGGCGAAGGGGAGGCGCGCCCCACGGCGCGACAGCTCGGCGTGACCATCGGACGACTGGACGCGGGCCTGAACAACGCCATCACCGACGTGAAGGGCGTCCGTGTCGGGCACGTCACGCGATTCGAAGACGACGCTCCGGTACCGGGCACGAGCGACACCACGCGCGTCCGCACCGGGGTCACTGCCGTCATCCCCGGGGCTGGAGACGTCTTCCGGCGACGTATGGTCGCGGGTGCCTTCGTGCTGAACGGGGTCGGCGAGATGGCCGGCCTCACACAGGCGATGGAGTGGGGTCTAATCGAGACACCGATCCTGCTCACCAACTCGCTGTCTGTGGGCCGGGTCCTGAACGGAGTGAACTCCTACATGGCCCGACGCCACCCGGAGATCGGCGACGCCGAGGACGTGGTGCTACCGGTGGTCGGAGAGGCGGACGACTCGTTCCTCAACGACGCTCGTGTGGGCGTCGCTTCGGGACAGGACACACTGAAAGCGATCGAGTCGGCGCGGGACGGACCCGTGGCCCAGGGGTCCGTCGGTGCCGGCTGCGGGATGATGACCTGTGACTTCGCCGGGGGGATCGGCACGGCCTCGCGCATCTTCCCCATCGAGGAGACCAGCTTTACCCTCGGGGTGCTCGTCCTTTCGAACTTCGGTCGACTGGTCAACCTGACCGTGGACGGCCGTGTCGTCGGCCGGGAGTTGGATTCGCAGTACGCGGACGAGGGGCGTCGCCACAACAGCTACGGCTCGGCCATCGTGGTGGTGGCCACCGACGTCCCTTTGCTCAGCCATCAGCTCGGGCGCATCGCAAAGCGCGCGGCTCTGGGTCTGGGCCGCGTGGGATCGTACGCCGCCTCCACGAGCGGCGAGATCGTCCTCGCCTTCACGACCGCGAACCGGGTTCCACGGACCGCGACACAGACCAGCAAGTTCCGATCACTGCGCTACGTCCCCGACGGGCACATCGACGTGCTCTACGAGGCGGCCGTGGAGGCCACCGAGGAGGCCGTGCTCAACGCCATCTTCTGCTCGAACGGGATGGACGGCCGCCTCGACCGGCGGGCTCCGGCCCTGCCGCTGGACACCGTCATCGAGCTCCTGCGCAACGGAAGGGATATCCGTGCTCATCATTGAGAAGACCAACTTCGGCCTGCACAACCCGAGCTGGAAGTTCACGCTCGGGCCCGAGACCTACGAGACCAAGGACACCCCGCGGCGCGTGGAGGTGATCCGGGAGGCGCTCGCCGCCGATTCGCGCTTCCGTTTCCGCAAGGCACGACGCTTTCCCGAAGCCAACCTCTCGCGACTCCATCCGTACCACGACTTCATCAAGAAGACGTCGAGGGTGGCGCGCCGCGCCGGCGAGGAGATCTACCCGGACCTCTTTCCGGGCGAGGGAGCGCGACTTCCCCGCAAGCTCGACGCCCTGTGGGGCGGCCTGTACTGCACCGACGCCGTGACCCCGATCATGGGCCGCACCTACGAGGTGGCACGCGGCTCGGCGGAGGCGGCCATGACCGGCGCACAGCTTCTGCTCGACGGCCGCGAGCGTGAGGTCTACGCGCTCTGCCGGCCGTCGGGCCACCACGCCGGCCCGCGCGTCTTCGGCGGATACTGCTACTTCAACAACGTCGCTGCGGCCGTCGAGATCCTTGCGGCCGCGGGGACCGTGGCGGTGCTCGACATCGACTACCACCACGGAAACGGCAACCAGGAGTTCTTCGAGGAGCGCAAGGACGTCTTCACCTGCTCGATCCACGGCGATCCGAAGCGCGAGTATCCATACTTCTGGGGGTACGGCTCGGAGCGCGGTGTGGGCCAGGCGGCGGGAACGAACCTGAATCTCCCGCTCGCGCTGGGCAGCGGCGATGCGGCGTACCTGAAGGCCCTGGATCGCGCTCTGAAGGCGATACGCCGATTCGGGCCGAACGCCCTCGTCGTAGGGGCCGGCTTCGATACCCACGCCGACGATCCCATCGGCGGCTTCGCCCTGACGACCGAGGTGTACGAGGAGATCGGTCGGCGTATCGCGCGCATCGATTGTCCCGTTCTCCTCTGCCAGGAAGGCGGCTACAACGTCCAGGTCCTCGGCACCTGCGTCCACCGCCTGCTGAGTGGCTTCGCGGAGGGCCGGAAGGCGGGTTGAGGGGTGGTCAGGCCGTCGCGGCCAGGAACGCCACGGCCTCCGTGAGTGCCCGGTCCGGCTGGTCCCGATGGGGAGCGTGGCCACATACCGGGATCCGGACCGAGCGGACCGAGCCGGCCACGCCCCGTTCCACCGCGTCTACCTGGGCCCAGGTCCCGTACTCGTCGTCCGCGCCCTGGAGGATCAGCACGGGAGCGTGGACACCGGGGAGCTCCCGACGGATGTCCCAGGAGCGGAACGCCGGGTCCAGCCACACCTCGTTCCAGCCGCGGAAGGCGCCGTCGGGGTCGTCGTGCCACCGGGCCAGCTTCTCGCGCAGATTCGTGGTGCGGTACACCTTGCCGATGCGGGCGATGCTCCGCGTGGTGACCTCCTCCACGAACACGTGCGGCGCCTCCAGCACCATGGCGCCCGTCCGCTCCGGGTGGCGCGCCGCGAACAACAGGGCGATGGAGGCGCCGTCCGAGTGACCGTACAGATCCACTCTCCCGATGCTGGCGGCGTCGAGGAGCACTGGAAGGACATCGTACGCCTCCAGGTGCATGAACGAGACGGGGCGTGGAAGCTCGACCGGGTCCGAGGCGCCATAGCCGACCCGGCTGTACGCGAGGCCGCTCCGCCCGAGCGCGTCGCACACCCGCGCCGGGTAGTCACGCCACTGCCGGGCCGATCCGAGCCCCTCGTGAAGGAAGACGATGGGCGGCGCTTCCGACGGTGGCGGGCCGAAGCGGCGAACCTCCAGGTGAGCGCCGCCCACGTCGAGGAAGGCCCGACCACGCCGCCACGAACGTTGGCTCAGGGGTTCGCCTCCAACTCCTGGCGCAGCAAGAAGCGTCGGATCTTGCCGGTGGCGGTCTTGGGGAGCGCATCCCGGAACAGGATGTGGCGGGGGTACTTGTAGGGAGCCAGCCGCTCCTTGACGAAGTCCTGGAGCTCGCGAGCGATCCCATCGACGCTGTTTCCCATCGCACCCTCGACACTCGCCCTTGTCGCCCCGTTCTTCAGCACCACGAATGCCGCGGGCTTCACGAGTCCCTCCGCGTTTCTCTCGCCCACCACCGCGCACTCCAGCACCGCCTCGTGCGCCACCAGAGTGGCTTCGACCTCCACCGGCGAGACCCAGATCCCTCCGACCTTGAGCATGTCGTCGCTCCGGCCGGCGTGCCTCCAGTTGCCGTCCTCGTCCACGAGATACTTGTCGCCGGTGCGGATCCAGTCGCCCTCGAGAGTGCGTTTGGTCTCCTCGTGGCGGTTCCAGTACAAGGCCATGGTGGAGTCGCCGCACACGAAGAGGTCGCCGGGTTGACCGGCTGGCACGTCGCGCCCGTCCTCGTCGGCGAGGCGCAGGTCGTATCCCGGGACGGGACGACCCGTGGTGCCAGGGGCGCACGCGCCGGGCCGATTCGACAGGAAGATGTGGCAGATCTCCGTCGAGCCGATGCCATCCAGGATCTCGGTTCCGGTGCGCTCCAGCCATCGCCGAAAGATCGGAGCGGGCAGCGACTCCCCGGCGCTCACGCACAGCCGCACGCTCGAGAAGTCGGCATCTTCGCCGCGCTCCATGGCGTCGAGCATCTGGGCGTAGGCCGTCGGGACGGCGAAGAAGAGCGTGGGCCTGTGGCGGGCCACCTGCTCGAACATGGCCGCCGGTGTGGGGCGCCCCGCAAAGAGCACCGTGGCCGCGCCCTCATGGGCGGGGAAGTAGCCGGAGTTTCCGAGGCCGTACGCGAAGAACAGCTTGGCCAGGCTCAGGCAGCGGTCGTCGGGCCGGATCCCGAGCACCTGCTCTCCGTATGTCGCACAGCATACCCACATGTCGTGGTGGAGGTGGACGACTCCCTTGGGCTCCCCTGTCGTCCCGCTCGAATACAGGAAGAAGGCCACCCCGTCGCGTCGGGTCGAGGCGTACGCGGTGACCGGCGGCACCAAGGCGGCGCGGTCCGCCGACTCCGCGGGAGACCACAAGACGGTGCCCTCGCGCGCAAGACGATGGGCGTCGGCGAGTGCGGGATCCGCCACCACGATCCGCGGATCGCAGTCATCGAGGATGCGGGAGATCTCGTCCTCGCCGAGCAGCGTGTTCAAGGGCACGGCCACGCCGCCGGCCGCGAGAACGCCCCAGAACAGCGACAGCAGCTCCGGTCCGTCCGGCAGCAGGAGGGCCACCCGATCACCCGGATGCAGGCCTGCCTGGAGGAGCGCCGCGGCGCGGTGCCGTACCGCCTCGTCCAGGCCGGCGTAATCGAGCGTGCCCTCGTCCGAGACGACGGCCGTGCGGTCTGCACGGTTCTCCCGGACGTGCCGGCCCACGAACCACTCGGCCGCGTTGAAGCGGTCGGGCAGCGTCGCACGAGCGCGCAGCGACATGGATCCTCCCTTCGAGCCTCGAGCTGCCGGCCTTTTCCGACGTGCAATGGCCGTGGCCGGCGCGAGTCATGACCGTTCAAAGGAGGCGGGCAGGCGGGCAGCCGGTCACGGGGCGAGGTGCTACGTATTAGGCGACAGTCGATACCCGAGGCAAGCGGCCGGAGGTCCTGGGCGTGCCGCGCGTCGCTACCCGCCGCTCCGATGATCGACGGCCTCCGGGTTGATCGCTCGGTCGTAGGAGCCGTCGAGGTAGGCTTCCACGATCTGCACAACGGCCTCTGCCATGCACCGGTACGTGAGGTCGGCAATCCAACCTAGGTGTGCTTGCAAGTTCAGCCTTATCAGTTTAGCCTGATTATATGCACCAGGATCTGGATGTCCAGGAAATCGCGGGAGCCCTTCGTACGAGCATCGGTCTGCTGCGGCGGCGGATTCGGCAGACGGAAGCGGGCGGCGAGCTCACGCTGCCCGAGACCTCGGCCCTGGCCTGGCTGGATCGTGGCGGCCCGAGCACCGCGGCGGCCCTTGCCAGGCTCGAACAGATCAGCCCCCAGTCGATGGGCGCGACGCTCGCCGCCCTCGAGCGTCGCGGCCTGATTCAGCGCCGGCCCGATCCGGACGACGGGCGGCGCATGATCCTTTCCGTCACGGGCGAGGGGCTCCGCATGCTGCGCAGCCGCCGCGCCGCACGCACGGAGCGGTTGACGCGCGCGCTGTCGAGTGGGTTCACGCAAGCGGAGCTCAAGCGGCTGGCGGCCGCAGCTCCCCTCATCGAGCGACTGGCTCAGCACCTCTGAAGCGCTCCGTGCCGCACCAGCCCAGCCGGAGGTCTCCCGTGCCCGAGCCCGGTTTCGTCCGCCGCACGCTCGCGTCCCTGCGGTGGCGGAACTTCCGGCTCTTCTTCTTCGGGCAGACCGTCTCCAATACCGGCAACTGGCTCACCCGGATCGCCCTCACCCTGCTCGTGCTCCACCGCACGGGGAGCGGCGTGGCGGTCGGCGTGCTGTCGGCATGCCAGTTCGGCCCGATCCTGCTCTTCGCGCCCTGGGCGGGCGTCGTCGTCGACCGGACCGAGAAGCGCACGCTCCTCTTCGTCACACAGACGCTGGAGATGTGCCAGTCGTTCGCGCTGGCCGCGCTCGCCTTCATGCACGACGCGCCCCTCCTCGCGTTCTACGGCACCGCCGTGGCGGGCGGCGTCATGCTGGCCTTCGACAATCCGGTCCGGCGCACGTTCGTCAACGAGATGGTGGCGCTCGAGGACGTTCCCAACGCCGTGACCGTCTACAGCGCGATGGTGAACATCTCCCGCATCGCGGGCCCGGCCCTGGCCGGCGTCCTCATCGTGACCGTCGGATACGGATGGTGCTTCACCATCGACGCGGCATCCTACACGACCGTGCTCGTCGCGCTTGCCATGATGCGCACGGCCGAGCTGCGCCGACTGGAAGCGGCGCCGCGGGGCAGGGGACAGATCCGCGCCGGCCTCCGGTACATCGCCGGCATCCCCGAGCTCTGGGCTCCGTTCGGCATGCTCCTCATCGTCGGTACCGTGAGCTACAATTTCTCGGTGCTCTTCCCCCTCTTCGTCGAGAAGGGGCTGGGCGGGAGTGACGTCGCCTACACGATCCTCTACTCGGCCTTCAGCGCGGGCGCGGTGGCCGGTGCGGTGCTCGTGGCCCGACGGACCACGATCCGCATCCGAACCGTCGCGGTGGGCGCCCTCTGGCTCGGGGTGGCGATGCTCGTCCTCGCGGCCGCCCCCGACGTCACCATCGCGATCGTGTTGGCCGTCGCGGTCGGAGGCGCCAGCGTCGCCTACATGACCGCGACCTCCGCCATCGTCCAGATCCGCGCCGACCAGCGGATGATCGGGCGCGTGCTCTCGATACAGGCCGTGTTGTTCGCGGGCACGAAGCCGATCAGCGGCCCGATTCTGGGAGCGATTACCGATACATTGGGCGCGCGCGCGGCCGTCGTCGTGGGCGGCCTCGGTGCGCTCGGGGCTGCGGCATTCGGCTTGGCGGCAGCCCGGCACGTGCACGGGCGCGGGCGGAGGACCCACCATGAGCCGGGATCCCCTCGACTCACGGAGCCGGTCGATCCCCGGTGGAATGGACTTGATCGATGATCGGGAGCGTGACAGCGAGAGCGCCGTGACGACAAAGGCATATCCGCATCGGCGTGGGCACCGCGTGAACATGACCGTCGGACCGATCCTGCCGCGGATCGTCCAACTGGCCTGGCCGTTGGTGTTAGCGAATACGCTGCAAACGATCTACAACCTGGCTGACATGTTCTGGGTGGGCCAGAGACTCCACTCCACCAGCGCGGTGGCAGCTGTCGGGATCGTCTTCCCCACGGCCTGGGTGCTGATCTCCATCGGCACCGGGATCACCATCGCCATCGCCACGTTCACCGCGCAGTACACGGGAGCCGAGCTCCACGACCGCGCCGGCTACTACGCCGCCCAGGGCATCATGATGTCCGCCGGCCTGGGCCTGGGCCTCGCGGCCATAGGCGAGGCGGTTCGGGTTCCGCTGCTGCACTTCATGGGCGCGCGGGGCGCGGTGTTTCCGCTGGCCCTCAGCTATGTGTCCGTGATCTTCATCAGCGTGCCGTTCAGCTACCTGTTCATGGCCTTCAGCGCGGCGCTGCGCGGCTCGGGAGACACGCTCACGGCGATGAAGCTGATGTTGGTGGCGAGCCTGACCAACATCGTTCTCGATCCGCTCTTCATTACCGGTATCGGCCCGATCCCGCGCTGGGGAATCAAGGGTGCCGCGATCGCCACGCTGGTCGCGCGGTTCCTCGCGGCCTCGGTGGGCGTCTTCTACCTGCTCGAGGGCAGCAAGGGGATCAAGATCCGCCTCGCTCACTTCAAGCCCGACCTCGCGGTGATGCGGGAGATTCTCTTCCTTGGTGCACCGGCCACGGCCGATGCAGCGGGCCGGAGCTTCTCGTCGGTGGCGATCATGGCGCTGGTCACCAGGTTTGGTGCGGTGGTCACGGCGGCCTACGCCATCGGGGTTCGCGTGATGTCCGTGGTGTGGGGCGTGTCCGGGGCCATCGGGCAGGCCACCAACGCGGGTGTCGGGCAGAACCTGGGGGCGCGGCAGAGCGACCGTGCGGAGCACGTGGCCTGGATGTCGGTGGGCCTGGCGGCCGCCCTGATGACCTCTGTCGGCTTTCTGGCGGCCATCTTCGCACCCCACCTGGTGCGCTTCTTCATCGATGATCCGGCCACCATCGCCGAGGGTACCGTCTACCTGCGGACCTACGGCTGGTTCATCGGCTTCTGGGGCGGCTTGATCGTGTTGCAGGGGGCTTTTCGGGGCGCGGGGCGCACCGCGCGGGCCATGGCACTGTCGTACCTGGACCGCTGGGTCATCGTGCTCCCACTGGCCTACGTCGTCGGTTACTCCCTGAACCGTGGACCCCACGGCATATGGTGGGCCTTCCCCCTGGCCGACTCGGTGACGTTTCTGGTGGCTGCCGTGTGGTTCAGAAGAGGGTCGTGGAAGAGGACGTTGGTGCGCGAGGCGTCCGCAGGGAGCGAGTAGATCGACCATTCGGCTTTGCCCCCATGCGCTCGCAGGCACGGGCTGACATCCCGGGGACGCGTGACGCGGGTCGGGATCAGCCCAGGAGCAACCCCGGCAACGCCGCCAGCGAGTCGACCACCACGTCGGGCTCGATAGCCGACGCCTGGAGCTCCTCCGCACGGAACTTGCCCGTCCGGACCATGAAGGCCCGGCAGCCCAGCGCCTGCGACCCGGCGATGTCGGCCTGGAGATCGTCTCCCACCATGGCCACCTGGTCCAGCGCCAGGCCCATGGAGCGGGTGGCGGCCTCGAACATGGCACGGCTGGGCTTCCCCACCAGCGTGGCCTCCCGGCCCGTGGCGAACTCGAGCGCCGCCACGAACGCGCCCACGTCCAGCAACAGCTCGCCGCCGGTCTTCCAGTAGCGGTTACGGTGCAGCGCGACGAAGCCGGCGCCGTCCAGCAGCCGGCGGAAGACCCGGTTCAGCCGCTCGAACGTCCACGCCGCGCCCAGGTCGCCGATGACCACCGCCTCGGGCGCGTCCTCCACCAGCTCGAATTCCCCGAACTCGTCCAGCGATCCCTCGGGCAGGCATACGGATACCCGGCGCATACCATGCTCTCGAAGCCAGCTCACCGCGGCGAAGGTGGGGGTGAAGATGTCGTTCGCCCCGGCCGCGATGCCGTACCCATCGAGCCACCGGGCGATGGTGGCCCTGGGCACCCGGGTGGTGTTGGTGACGAACCGGATCGGGACGGCGCCGTCCCGGAACGCAGCGATGGCTTCGGCGACGCCGGGAATCAGGGCGTCGTCCTCGTACAGTGTGCCGTCGAGGTCGAGGAGGAGGCCAGCGACGCGTGGGGTGGTCTCCATGGCGCCATCTACCGCGCGACGCCGAGTCTCGCCATCGCCGCGCGCAGCTCGGCTTTGCCCTCCTGCGCCTTCTGCGCCATCACCTTGTAGACCGCCACCTCGGCGGCAGTCGGCGCGGCATAGGCCATGTCGACCTCTCCCGCGAGGAGCCCGAGATGCGTCCGCAGCTTCGGCTCGAATGCGAGGTCGCCCTCGCTGGAATGGATCGCCAGCTGGACGAGCGAATCGATGGCGCCGGTGAGCGGGGCGAGCGTCGTCGAATCGCGGCCGGCCCCGGCGAGGCTATCGCGCGCGGCGATCGCCCGGTTGAGCGCGACGTCCAGCGAATCGAGCGTTCGGTGAATCTGGAGCCTGAACGTCAGCCGTTGCCGGAGCGCTTCGGGGCCCACGTGAATCCGTGGATCGAGCGAGACCTGGAACGGTGCCGTCAGCTTCTCTCCGCCGTAGTCGAGCACGACCCGATAGCTTCCCGGCACCACGACCGGGCCCTTCGCGTCGTTGTCCACATCGCCGTCCATCGGCGCGTCGAATCCGTTCACCTCCGTCGCGTCGGCGTAGCGCAGGTCCCACTGGAGGTGGTTCATGCCGGGTTCGATGGCCGTGAGGCGCTCGAGGGCGTCGGCCCGCCGCTCGCCCGTCGTCTCCGCTTCCCTGGCGGCCGTCGACTTCTTTGCGGACGTGCTTTTGACGTGCAGGTGGTACTCGCGGATCAGGGAGCCGGACGGATCGGTGATGGAGAGGGTGACCGGCGTCGAGCCGTCGTAGCTCTTGGGAATCTGGAAGAAGACGCGCGCGCCGAAGGGCGGGTTCTCGCCGGCGTCATGCGGAGCGGCCTCGTCCGTCGGTCCGCCGTACGCGTGGGTCAGCCAGGCGCGCTCCGGAGCGAACAGCGCCGCGCTGTCGGTGGGCGGCGCGGCGCGTCCGGTCATCTGCTCCAGCAACGTCAGGTTGTCGAGGATCCAGAACGCGCGCCCGTGGGTCGCGATGGCGACGTCGCCCTGCCGCCTGTCGATGGCGATGCCCCGCACCTGTACCGGGGGAAGGTTGAGCGCGAGTGGCCGCCAGGTCGCCGCACCGTCGAGGCTCACGTACACCGTGCTCTTCGTACCGAGGAAGAACAGGCTCGAGTCGGCGGGATCCTGGACGATCTGGAACACGTACTCGTCTTTGGGCAGCCCGGTGGTGATCGGCGTCCAGTGCCGGCCGAGGTCGGTGGTCTTGTAGACATAGGGCGTGAAGTCATCCCACATATAACGCCGCGCGGTGAGATACGCCGTGTTACGATCCACGTGCGAAGCCTCGATGGAGCTGACCTGCGACCACTTGGGCAGGTCAGGCGGCGTCACCGTCGCCCAGTGTGCACCGCCGTCGGTCGTCAGGTGCACGAGGCCGTCGGACGAACCCGCCCAGATCAAGCTGTCGGCGCCGGGCACGACCGCGATGGCGGAGACGTACGGGAAGATCTCCGCGCCCGACTGATCGAGATCGATGGGCCCCCCGCTCGGTGCCTCGGTGGCGGGATCGTTCCGCGTGAGGTCGGGACTGATCGTCTTCCACGTCGCACCGTGATCGTCGCTTCGCATCACGTACTGCGACCCGACCAGGAGCTCGTTGGGGTCGTTCGGTGAAAAGAGAATGGGATGCGTCCAGCCCCAGCGATACTTGAGCTCACCCGCCGACGCGGCGTCCCGATAATAGGGCCACGGGCTGATGCCCTTCCACTCGCCGGTCGTCTGATCGTACATCATGAACAGGGTGTAGTAGTCGCTCCCGAACGTGATCTCCGGATGTCCGGGCTGGGGCACGCTCACTGTGCTCTCCCCGTCGGCCGCCAGCTTCCATTCGCGCAGGGGAATCTCCCCCCAGGGCGATGCGCTCGGCCCTTCGGTCGCGCCCTCGTCCTGCTGCGCGCCGTAGACGTGGAACGGGAAACGGTCGTCGATGTTGACGCTGTAGAACTGCCCGGTCGGTTGGTTGTCCTCCGTGCTCCAGGTCTTGCCCCTGTCGACCGAGACCGTGGCCCCGCCGTCGTTTCCCTCGAGTAGGATGTTCGGATCGTCGGGGTTGATCCACAGCGTGTGGTTGTCGCCGTGCGGCGTGTGGAGCCCGGTGAAGGTCCTGGCGCCGTCGTGTGAGACGTAGAGCGCGTCGACCTGTGGCATGTAGACGGTGTTCGCATCCGTGGGATCCACGAAGATCGCCATGTAGTAGAACGCGCGCTGGCGGACCTTCCACTCCTTGTTCACGCGCGCCCAGGTGTTGCCGCCGTCGTCCGACCGGAAGACGCCGCCGTCCTTGGCTTGAATCGTCACGTAGACGACGTTGGGCTCGCTGGCGGCGACCGCGATCCCGATCTTGCCCAACAATCCCTGAGGCAGCCCGGGACTGCGCGAGATGTCCGTCCAGTGCTCGCCGCCGTCGATGGACTTGTAGATGCCGCTGCCCGCGCCGCCGCTCCACAGAGACCACGGCGTCCGATACGCCTGCCAGGTCGCCGCGTAGAGCACGTCGGGGTCGCCGGGCTGCATGACCAGGTTCGCCACCCCCGTGCTGTCGTTCACGAAGAGTACCCGCTGCCAGGTCTTGCCGGCGTCGGTGGTCTTGAAGACGCCGCGATGGGAGCCGGGTGCAAACACATGCCCCAACGAGGAGGCATAGACCACGTCGGGATTCCTGGGGTCGATGATCAGATTGCTGATCGTGTGCGTGTCCTCGAGGCCCGCCTGGTGCCACGTCTTTCCTCCGTCCGCCGACCGGAACACACCGTCCCCGGTGATCATGGTGCCCCGGATGTCGCTCTCGCCCGTCCCCACGTAGATCACCTGAGGGTTGGACGGCGCCACCGCGATGGCCCCGATGCTGTTGCTCGAGCCGCCCAGCGTGCTGTCGGAGATATTCGTCCACACGTTGCCGTAGTCGGTGCTCTTCCAGACCCCTCCGTCCACTGCGCCCATGTAGAAGAGCTTCGGCTTGCCCGGCACGCCGGCGACGGCGACCACCCGACCGCCGACGTAGGGGCCGATGCTCCGCCAGCGGAGCGCGTTGAGGGGCGCAGGGGTCGTCGCATTCTGTGCGCGCACACCGGCGGGGAGTGCGATCGCAGTGAGCGTCACGATGATCACGTGAGCGAACCCGAGGCGTGACCGGCGAAAAGCGGGGCGGCGTATCATGATTCGACCTCATTCCGGGAAACAACGGACGCGACGCCCTCATGGCGCCGAGAGGTCGGCAAACGCGTAAGGCCGCACCGACGCACCGGTACTCCGTGCGCCGAGGGACAGGAAATGCAACTGTTCGGTCGGCCTACGGAGCAGCGTAAGCGCAAACGATCCAAGGGCTTCGGGCCTGAGCCGGGAAGGTGGCGAGCGGTGGGTGGCGGGGCAAGGCGGGCCCGTCCGCGCTGCACGCGCTCGTGTGGTAGATTCCCGGATGCCGGAGCCGACGTCTCGGCTTGCGGAACCGCGCCAGGCGAAGGAGGAGCCCACGGATCTCGCCGGTCAGCTCGATCGGAGCCGCCCCCTTACGCGCGGAGCCTACCTCGCGGTCCTGCTCCTCGCGACGCTCTCGTCGTTTCGGCCGGGCGGGCCGGGGCTGCACGGCCTCGGGCGCATGCTCGACCCTTCCGTCTCGCCCCGCGACGTCATCGACGGTGCCCGCAACGTGGTGCTGTTTGCCGGGTGGGGGCTCGTCTGGATGATCACCGCCCGGCCCGGGCGCTCGCTCGTTAGCTTCCGGAACGCGGTGCTGAGCGGCGCCGGCATAAGCGCGTTCGTGGAGACCGCTCAGCTCTTTTCCACCACGCGCACCGCAAGCGTCCTGGACATCCTCACGAACACCCTGGGCTCCTTCCTGGGGGCCGCCGTCCTGGTCGCGTTGGTGATGGCGGTGGCCCGTAAGCGGACGTTCCGATCGTTCGTGGGCCTTCCGGCCATGGTGTTCGCGATGTCCTACGGCGTGTCGGCCTTCGCCGAGGCGCTGATTCCCCTCTTCCGACAGACCACCCTGCCCAACCTGTACGGAGGACCTCTGGGGCGCTTCCGGCTGGCGTGGGGAATGTTCACGTGGAGCTCGCTGGGACATGTCCCCCTCACCGACATCCTCCTCTTCGCTCCCGCCGGGGCGTTCGCCGTGGCGGCGCTGGTGGAGGCGGGCAAGGACTATCGAAGGGCCGCCTGGCTGGTCGCGGGAATCGGCTCCGGCCTCGCCGTGCTCGCCGAGGTGGGCCACGGGCTTCTGGGCCTTCCCATCGACGCCGGTGCGGTCCTGGCGCACGCCGCGGGCGTGGGGGGCGGGGCGGTCGCGGCCGCCTGGGGGCTGCCCCGCCTGACGCGCCGCCTTCGAGGACGGGCGCGTCCCAGGATGCTCTTGTGGGCCTACGGCGGAGTACTTCTCCTCTGGGCTCTGCGTCCCTTCGCGCCGGAGACCTCGCTTGCCGCCATCGTAGGGAAGCTGACCGACGACTGGTGGATTCCGCTACGCTTCCTTGGGCAGCGCGTGGATCTGTTCAGCGTGGTGGACGTCGTCTCCCCGTTCTTCCTCTATCTGCCGCTCGGCGGCCTGCTCGCGGTGTGGCCCATGGTCCGCCGGGGCTGGCTCGCGGACTTCTGGCCGGCCGTGTACCTGGCGGTGGGCACGGAGCTCTCCCAGGTCCTGGTTCAGGGACGCCTCCTCGACTCCACCGACTTTCTCGTGCAGGCGGCCGGCGCGCTGGTGGGCTGGACCGTCCTGCGCCGGGCCGGCTTCGCGCCGCACGGCTCGGTGCTGCGCGGGCCAGGGCTGCCGGACACCCACGCATAGGCTCTCCCACCGATCCAGCGACCTCGACGGCCCCGAATCGGTGTGACGTCACCGGTAGCTCCCGGCCGGCGCCTGGCCTTCCGGGAGCGACGACGCGATCCGGTCGGCGAGCCGCGCGAGGGCTTCGCTCATCGCGCCTGCCACGTCGTCCCAGCTCATCGAGTGCGCCGGTACAGTGACGGTGGCGTCGCGCGAGATCTCGATCCGTCCGCTCGGCTGCTCCACGGAGCTCCAGTGGGCGTCCAGCGTCACGGTCCCGGCGGAGTCGGCGGAGAAGGTACGGAAGGTCACGACGACGAGCCGCATGGGCCCGGACGGTTCGGCCTGCCCGGGAAGCACCGCCTCTCCCTTCGGCAGGCGGGAGGCGAGGTCGAGGGCCAGGGTCCGGTGGACGAGCTCGTCCAGCGGCGCGGCCCACCGGACCCCCATGGGGATGTCGAGGCTGCTGTGGCCCTCGCGGCGCACCGGGTGGGCACGGTCCAGCTCGGGGGGGAGCGTCACCTTTCCGAGCGCGACGGGCAGGCCGGAGGCGCGGGCCGCGCGAGGCGGGCCCGGCGCGGCATCGAGCGTGACGAAACGGGTGGGCGGGCTCGACGCACACGCCGCGGCGGTGGCCGCCACGCACATCGCGAGCAGGGTCCGGTGCAGGGTGCCTGTCATCTCCCCTTCGACCTCCCCCAGATGAGTGCATCGGGATGCTCCGAGAGGTAGTCGCCGAGCTCCCGCAGGGAGCGGGCGGCCTGCGTCATCTCCCTCACGAGGTCCGGCAAGCTCTCCTGGTTGCGGAGCGATCCCCCCGCGATCCCGTTCAGGGCCCGGACCGCCGACTCGAACTCGTCCACGGTCTGCCGCGTCTGCGCGAGGGTCGGCCCCACCTGGGCACGCGCGGCCGCCGTCACGCTGTCCAGCGCGACCAGGGCCTGGTTCAGGTGGTCGAGGCTCTCCACGAGCTTGGGCGAGGCGCGGCGCGCGTCCTCCCCGAGCCGGGCGAACGGGATGGAGTCGATGGCGTCGGCCACCTCCCCGATCCGCGCGACGACGCTCTGCAGGTCGCCGCCTCCGATGGCCGGGAGCACGGGCGGGTCGGCGGAGCGGTCCAGCCGGGCGCCGGTCCTCCGGCCGGTCATGGTCAGGCTGATCTCTTGGCCTCCCAGGACCAGGCTGCTGGAGACGAGCTGCGCGCGCAGGCCGTCGTGGACGAGGCGGTCGAGAACCCGGTACACGGCCTTCGCGGAGTCCGCGGCGGAGGCGGCGCCGGAGATCCCGAACGCTCCCGGGTCGATCTCGAGGTCCACGGGGGTCGAGATGCCGTTCCGCCCCACCTCGAGGCGCACCCGGCGGACCACGCCCACGCGCTTCCCCTCCAGGATCACGGGCGCACCCGCCTCGAGTCCCTCGATGGAGCCCGGCGCCCAGATCCGGACCGGAACGGGGGTCGCCGTGAACGCGCTCCTCGCCTCCTCCTCGTCGGCGTAGAGACGGTACGAGCCGTCCGGCCCGGTCCCGGCGGCCGCCTTGGCGAAGGTGTCGAACCCAACGCAGCCCTGCAGGAGCCCCTGGAGGGACGGGATGTGGAGCCCCACGCCGCCGCCCGCCCTCGTGAGCTGCACGCCCCCGCAGCTCCAGAAGCGGGCGTCGCGGCCGACACGCCGATCGTAGGGAGCCCGCACGAAGATGTGGATCCGGACGTGCCCCGCGGCGGAATCGAACGTGGTCCCGAGGACGTGGCCGACGTGGAGGCCCCTGAACATCACCGGCGCCCCCTGGCTCACCCCCTCCGAGCTCGGGGCGTACGCCACCACCGTCACGCCGGGGCCCGGAGGCTGCCCCGGCGGGGGCTGGAGGAGCCCCGTGAAGTGTCGCTGGGGGCTCCCCGGTCCGGGCTCCATGGCCAGGGTGGGGCCGGCCAGGAGCGCCGAGAAGTTCCCGGCGAGCGGACTCGGATGCACGATCCAGAAGCGGGTCCCCGTCCTCAGCGCGTGCGTCACGTCGCGGTCTATCGACACGTGCATGACCACGCCTCCGAGGTCCTTGCGGAGCTCGATGCTCTGGACCGCTCCCACCTGGAGCCCCCGATAGAGAACGGGCGTCTCGGCCTTTCCCGTGATTCCCTGGGCCGACGGGAAGGTGATGGTGATGGACGTGCCGCCCGTCAGAATCGTGCGCAGGACCAGGTAGACGATGAGGATGAGCGCCGCGATGGGGACGGACCATACCCATCCCTTCCACGCGGCCTTGCGGACGGTCGCCTCCGCCACGTCACGGACCTCCTCCTCCACGCTCATGTGCGTCCCTCCGCCACGTCCCACAGGAGCCGGGGGTCGAAGGTGCGGGCGGCCAGCATGGTGACGACGACGACGAGCGCGAACGGCAGGGCGGCGATATCCATGTGGACCGAGACGAACCCGGAGAAGGAGAGGAGCGGAATACTGAGCGCAACGATGAGGGGGTCGACGTAGGACCAGCGGCCGATGCTGTGGATGGCCCGGTAGACCCGCGTCTTGAGCGCCATGTGGGTGTCGGCCCGGCGATGGACGCTCACGATGAGCCAGCTCATCCCCACCAGCTTGAGGAACGGTATGCAGATGCTCGCGATGATCACGATGACGGCCAGGTACCAGAAATTCGCCTGGAAGAGCAGCTTGACGCCGTCCATGATCGTCCGCTCCTGCACGCTTCCCATCCTGACGGTATAGCTCATCGGATAGTAGTACGCCGGGAAGTAGAGGACGTAGCCGGCCACGACGAGCGCGCCGGTCCGACTGAGGGAGTCCGTCTTCCGCAGACGCAGTCGGCGTCGGCAGCGGGGGCACGGCTCGCCCTCGTGGGAGGAGGGGAGGATCATCTCGCACACCTCGCAGGATACCGGACTGGCACCCACCGGGACCTCGCGCTCGGGTAGGATCTCCTGCCAGACGGTCTCCGCCGTGAAGATGCGGCGGCCGATGGTCGAGATGATGCCGGCGGCGATGAGGCACCATCCTCCCGTCTCCACGTGTCCCGACGTCTGTGCGGCCGTCCTCATGTAGACCACGAAGCCGGCCACGACGAGCACCTCGGGGATGGCCCAAAGTTGGATCGCCTGCTCGATCCGGAAGACGGGACCGAGCCACTGCGGGCGCCAGTCGGTGTGTACGATCGCCAGGACCAGCGTTCGCAGAGCAGCCCACACGAAGGGCAGGACGAGGATGAAGGCCCCCAGCATCAGGGCCATCACGGGCCAGCCGTCGGACCAGACCGCGCTGATGGCCGAGGCGAGCGTCGCTTCGTGGACGCGACCCGGCACCGAGGCGCTCATGAGGGGGAAGATGTTGGCCGGGAAGAGGAGGAGCAGCACCGTCGTGGACCAGGCCAGGGCGACCGTCAGGCTGAGGTCGGCGGACCGCTCCAGGGTCCGGCCGCACCGGCGGCACTCGGCCAGGTCCCCCAGATCGAGGGCCGGGATCCGCTGCACCGCGCCGCAGTCCGGGCAGGCGACCACCGCCGTGGCCGGGGTCCGATGGGACAGGAGTTTCAAGGAGCCTCCCGAGACTCAGTGTCCCTTATGTAGAGCATCTATACGAGTATGATGCTCACCACGACGAAAGGCGTTGCCGCGGCCATCCCGGGGATACCTGCCAGTTGGACGCCGGAGGTGGGATGAGCTCCCGCTCGTCCTGCCACGGTCTGTCCTCCATGCGTGAGCGGTCCTTCCCGTTCGCGGATTCAGACGTCGGCTGCACCGCACCGCCGGACGGTGCCGTGCCCCCCGGTGGAAATGGTGCACGGCCCCCCACCGCCCTGCAACGTGACGTGCGACGCCGTGCGCGCCGCTATGCCTGCTTCCGCGCCTCCCGCCCCCGCGACCAGTAGTAGTAGACCGGCAGGCCGACGAGGACGAGCCCCGACCCGACCGCGCTGCCCACCGGGTCGGCGATCACCTGGTTCACGGCGATGCCGAAGGCCGCCAGCGAGAAGACGAGCGGCACCCAGGGATATCCCCAGATCGAGTACTCCCTGGTGACGTCGTCGCGGCGCCGGATGATGAGGAGCCCGACGGCCATGAGGCCGAAGAAGATCCACTCCGTGTAGATCACCCGCGTGAAGAGCGCCCGATAGGTGCCGGTGGCCACCAGGACGCAGGCCCAGAGCGCCTGTGCGACGATGGCCTTGTGAGGTGTGTGGTACCTGGGGTGGATCTCTCCGGCCCACCGGAAGAGCAGACCGTCCTGGGCCATGGCGTAGTAGACGCGGGGGCCGGTGAGGATGATCCCGGATACGGCTCCGAGGGTCGAGAAGAGCACGACCGCGGACATGACGCCTCCGCCTCCTCTTCCGAACACCGCGTCCGCAGCGTCGGCCGCCACTCGCGTGGACGTCGCTACCGCGTGGAAGGGCAGCAGGTACAGATAGATCGCGTTGAGCGCGATGTAGAGGGCGGTGACCAGCACCATGCCGAGGACGAGCGCCCGTGGAAGCGTCTTCCGCGGGTTCTGCGTCTCCTCGGCGGTGTAGGTGACCATGTGCCAACCGCCGAACGCGAAGAGGCCCGCCACGAGGGCCACCCCGAAGGCGGATACGCTCATGCCGCCCACCCGCGGAGGTGCGGCGCTCGCCACCACCGCCTGGTGCGCGTGGCCGCCCATGGCGAGGCCCACGGCGATGATGACGAGGATCACACCGACCTTGGTCCACGTGAACGCCGCCTGCAGCACGCTTCCGTGGCGCACGCCCCGATAGTTGACCCAGGAGAGGAGCAGGACGGCGGCCATCGCCACGATCCGCGTGCCGCCGCCGCCGAGGGGCACGAAGAACCCCAGGTAGCGGGCGAAGATGACCGAGATCGCCGCGATGATCCCGGTGTGCATCGTCCAGAACATCGCCCAGCCCCACAGGAAGCCGAGCGCGGGCGAGAAGGACTCGCGCAGGTAGACGTACACTCCGCCCGACGCGGGAAACGTGGAGGCCAGCTCGGCGCAGACCAGGGCACCGAAGAGCGAGAGGACGCCGGCAGCCGCCCATACCGCGAAGACCAGGGATACGGACGGCACCTGGCCCGTGATCTCCGAGGGCTGCACGAAGATGGCCGCGCCGATGATCGTGCCGACGACCATCGCCGTGGCGTGGTTGAGCGTCATCGCACGCTCGAGCCGTGTCCCCTCCGGCCGTTCCTGCATCCGCACAAGCTGAGGCTTGGAGCCGTCTCCGGCCAGCAGATGCATCCGCACAACCGGAGGCCTGGGGCCGTCCCCCGAAAGCCAGGGAGCGGCACTCCCGAGCGCCGGGGGTGGCGCGCCTGCGCCGCTCCGGGAGGCCATACTGGCACCGAGCAAGGAGGGCCCCCAAGTTCGGAGCCGCCCGTCGAGGTGCGGGGAGAGACGTCCTCGAAGGGGTCAGGAGTTCCTCGGGCGGTTGTGGGCAATCCCAATGGAAGAACAGCTCATCGAGTGTGACGTGCTCTGCGTGGGGGGTGGGATCGCGGGCCTCATGGCGGCGATCCGCGCCTCGGAGCTCGGCGCGAACGTCGTCGTCGCGGAGAAGGGCAACCCCCACTACAGCGGCTGCGGCCGTCGCGGAAACGACCACTTCGAGACCTGGATTCCGGAGGTCCACGGCGCCGACAAGGAGAAGTTCATCGACGAGCTCCTCAAGACGGCGAAGGGGGAGATCCTCATCGGCCGTGACATCCTGCGGGCCCAGTTCGGCAAGGCCCACGAGATCGTCGAGCTCTGGGACGAGTGGGGCATCCCCATGCGTCAGAAGGGCAAGTGGGAGTTCGCCGGCCATGCCTTCCCGGGACGGATGATGACCCACATCAAGTACGAGGGTCGCTTTCAGAAGACCGTCCTGGTGCAGCAGGCGCGGAAGCGCGGCGCCAGGATCATGGACCGCATCATGGTGGACGAGCTGCTGCGCGACGGTGACCGCGTCATCGGCGCGGTCGGCGTCCACACGCGAGAGGACACGGTCTTCGTCTTCCAGGCGAAGGCGGTGATCCTCGGCACCGGCAAGTGCTCCCGCCTCTATCAGGGTCTCACGCCGGGCATGATGTTCAACGACGGCCATGGCGGCGTTCAGACGGGGGACGGTCGGGCGATGGCGTACCGGGCCGGCGCCGAGCTCATGAACGTCGAGATGCCCCAGCGCCACATCGGGCCGAAGTACTTCGCCAAGTTTGGTCAGGCGACGTGGGTGGGCGTCTTGAGGGACGCCGAGGGCAAGCCGGTGGGCCCCTTCGTGAGCGAGCCGGATCGCCGCTACGGCGACATCGTCATGGAGGTCAACAAGCTCGCGCCGGAGCAGTACGGCGAGCGCGGCCGGGGCCCCGTTTACATGGACTGCACGGGGATCTCCGACAAGGACGCAGCCTACATGCGGCACTGGCACATCCACGAGGGGAACGTCTCGCTGGTGGACCACATGGACGCTGAGGGGATCGATCCCCGGAAGCACCCCATCGAGTTCTCCACGTATCCCCTGAGAGGCGGTGGGCTCATCGTCGCCAACGAGAAGGCCGAGACCAGCCTCCCGGGTCTGTATGCCGCCGGTGACGAGGCGATGGGGGACATCTCGGCGGCCGCGACCTTCGGATGGATCAGCGGTGACACCGCCGTGGCGTACGCACGGACCGTCGAGCACGGGGATGTGGAGGTCACGCGGCCCATCATCGCCGCCCTCGAGTCGAGGATCGACGAGCTGCGTGGACGCGGGAACGGTCCCGATTGGGAGGAGGCCAACATCGCCCTGCAGCAGGTCATGACCGACTACGCCGGCAAGGTGAGGAACGAGGCCCGCCTGCTCCAGGGGCTGGCCCACCTGCGGAGGCTCAGGCAGAAGGTCGACACCGAGCTTATGGCGCGTAACCAGCACGAGCTCGGCCGATGCCTCGAGGTACACAACCTCTTCGATGTGGGTGAGCTGACCTTCCACGCCGCGTTGGATCGCAGGGAGAGCCGCGGCCTGCACAACCGCCCCGACTATCCGTTCAAGAACCCCCTCCTCAGCCAGGCCCACATCGTCCGTATGGAAGGGGACCGGCCGGTCACGGATTGGAGGAGCTACTGATGCCACCCATCATCAACCCGGACCTGTGCATCAAGTGTGACCGGTGCGTGAACATCTGCACCGAGGACGTCTTCTTCGGCTCGAAGAAGCACGAGACGCCGGTCATCACCTACCCGCGGGAGTGTGTCCACTTCAACGGCTGCGTGGACGTCTGCCCGGTCCCCGGCGCGATCTGGCTTCGGTATCCGATGCCGTCGATGATCGTGTACCGCACGTCGTCGGACTATCGGGCGCCGCCGGGCTAGAGACTTCTTCGGCGGACCCGGACGTTCGCCTCTATTCGCCTCCCGCCAGCGCGAACGACTTCTTCTCGTTGAGCAGGCGAATCGTCCGTCCGCCCACCACCTTGGTGTCCGCTCCGTCGATGATCAGCCGCCGCAGATCGGCGGTGCTGAGCCGCGGATGGGCGGCGAGGAGCTTCGCGGCCAGGTTCACCACCTGCGGAGCGGCCATGCTGGTGCCGCTCCACTTCTGGTGCTCTCCGCCGGGGAGCACGCTCTCGACCTCGTAGCCGTCCGCGTACACGTCGACCTTGCCGAAGCTGGTGAACGCCGCCTGGTCGCCGGCCTGATCGACCGCGCCCACCGTGATGCTGTTCGGCAGATCGAAGGACGCCGGGACGGTCCGGGTGAAGGCGTTGCTGTTGTTGCTGTTTCCGGCCGCGGAGACGAAGAGGACCCCGGGCGCGCCCGCCATGGCGTTGCGGAAGGTGTCCGCGACCGTGTTGTAGTAGCGGGCCGCCATGGCCTTCCGCTCCTGATCCGACTTGCCCACGCGATTGGCTTCGAGCCACTGCTGCAGGTCATCCTGGCTGAAGCCCCAGCTCATGTTCACGACGCGCACCCCGGTCCGCTCGTAGTAGGCGACCGTGCGGCGCAGGACCGAGGCGAAGCCGTCGGCCCACTGCTCGGTGGGCGCCGGCGGGATTATCTGATAGGGAAACTCCATCCGATCCACCTGCAACCGGATGGCCGGATTGCCGCGGACCGCGATCCCCGCCACGTGCGTCCCGTGCGCATAGTTCGCGTAGAACTCGAGTCGCTCGTACAGCGGCTTCACCTCGGCCGCCTTGAGCGAAGCCATCCTCGACCGCAATGCCCGGGCGGCCGGCGTGTTGAGATGAGCCTGCAGATCGTGGAATCCCTCCATCTGGGCCTCGGCGGCCTTCATCTCCGCGGCGCTGAACGGGGCGAGCGGACGAAGCGACCCCGTCACTTCGGTGCCATTCCAACTCCAACCGATGCCGTGGACGTCGTCGACGTAGCCGTCGTGGTCGTCGTCCTCGCCGTTGCCCGGAATCTCCTGGCGATTCGTCCAAACGCGGCCCGGGAAGAGGCTGACGTCCGTACCCACGTCGTTGATGGCAACCACCACGGGTGTGAGCCCGCTGGCCCCGTCCAGGGACACGTCGCGGGCCGCCCAGATGTCCGCCTTCTCCACATGATGGGCGTCGATCACCCGATTGAGCTGGGCGATGGCTTCGTCGCGATAGCGTGAGGCGAGACGGAGGCCTGCGGCCATCTGCACCAGCGCGACGGCGATGTCCTGCGAGATATGGCCGCTCGCCGCGGCCGGGTCGTACTGGCCGTGGACGAGGCCGGTGACCATGGTCGGCGTGAACAAGGCAAGGTTGCCCGTGGTCGACTTCAACTGCTCTTGCACCGAATCGTAGGGTAGTGCGTCGAGCTCGCGCCCCAGCGTCGCGGAGAACGTCTCCTTGGCTCGGGCCGGCGGGGCCTCCGCCGCCGCCACGAACGCCCGGAGCATGACCCCGTCGAACAGACGCGCTGCCGGTTTGCTCTCGAGCGCCCGGCCGCTGTCGGCGTAGGCGAGAGCGTCCGCGTAGCGGCCCTGGAGGACGGCGATATCGGAGAGGGCCGCGTAGTCGTCGCGCCGGGTGGCCTGGTCCTCGATGTGGTAGTGGCTCAGGTCGTGGGTCAGGTCACGCTCGAGCGCGCTGCAGAGCCGGTCCATGGCCGCGCTGTCCTGCAGCATGCCTGACGCGGGCTCGGTGACGGGATACGTGTGCACCGGGAGCTGGTCGGAGCTGGTGATCACCGGCTTCTGAGCAGCCAATGGGGCGGCCGCGGCCGCCAGGGCGGCGAGCGCGAGGATGGATCGACTGGGCATCGTCGGACCTCTGGGAGGGTCGGACACGCGCGTCCGTGTCGGGCACCCTGTTCTCGGCACCATAGCGCGGACGGCGGAGCGCAACAACGCCGGCGAGGAGGGCGACCCTCGCCAAGCCATCAATCGTTCGACTCTTCCCCGGGGACCGGAGTGACGTCTTGCGCGGCGCTTTCCCGACCGTACCTCGCTCGACCAGGACCACCGAGGACCATGAAGCCGAGGACCACCACCGCCAGAATGCTCAAGCTGGTGCCGAGCCATCCCGCCCAGGTCGTGCCGAAGCGTAGCTGCACATCGGGACGGGTAGGGGTCACGCTCATGAGCGTCCCGGCCCGCCGGGGGCCTGTCCCCCCCTCCGCCCGCCAGTTCGGGAAGTACGACACCACGATGCGATAGGGGACACCCAGGGTGTCCGCATGGAATCGGATCTCCGTGTCGGAGATGCGGATGGCACGGGCCGGTGGCATACCCGCGGGAGCCTGAACCAGGGGAGCGGCCGGGATCTCGAACAGCATCAAGGGTCCTGACGAGCCCACGAGCCTGACGCCGGGCAAGGTGCTCAGCGCGGCCACCGACTCGGGATGCACGGCGATGAAGTAGCGTACTCCCAGCGAGCTCATCCTGGAGACGATGGCCGGCCAGAGCGCCCCGTCCCCGGCGACTCCGCCGGCACCGGCGATCTCCCGATGCAGGGCGGCGACGGTGGCGGAGGTCGGTGACGACTCCACCCAGAGGCCGCCCAGGGCGTCGTGGCCCGGCGCCCAGTACGGAATCAGGGTGAGGATGTGCCTCGATCCCAGACGGCTGAAGAGGCGGGCGTCGTCCTCCCAGTAGACTCGTCCGGGCGGTAGTCGGCGAAGCTCGCCGGCCAGGCGGCTGAGCACCGGCCAGGTCGGCCCTCGCTCCAGCCCGCCGTACTCGGTGCCCGCCCAGCCGTGCAGGTAGCCGACGCGGAGGAGACCGTGAAGGGGGATCACGATCAGGAAGACGGCCGCGGCCATTCGTGCCGCCGAGCGCCGTCGCAGCGCGGCCTCCACCAGGAGGCCCGCCGCCACGCCGGCGAAGAGGAAGAGCGCCAGGTACCAGTAGGGGAGGAACCGCAACGCCAGGAACGCGCGCTGTGGAACGGCGGCGGCCAGGAGGCTCACGAGCCCGAGCCACGCGATGGTCATGGCGGCGCGCGAGTGGCGCATGACCCAGAACCCTGCCAACGCGAACGGCGCGACCACCGCTACGGTGAGTGGAAGCACGCGGGGCCACGTGGGAGTCGTCCCCGGGAACGGGGCCCACATGAGGCCCGAGCGCACGACGAACGGGACGGACCAGAAGGCCGTCAGCAGGAATCCCAGGGCCCAGGACACCAGCACGGGCACGCGGCCGCGCCGGTGGAGAAGGAGGGGGGCGACGCCCAGCACCACCGCCACCGTCGTGAGGGTGTGCGAGAGGGCCGTCGCCGCGAGGAAGACGGCGGCCAGCCCCATCGCGACTCGATCCCGCGGACGCCGGACGGCGCGGAGCAGGGCCGCGACGTACGCCAGCGACAACGAGAGGGAGAGCCCGTACGCGAACTCGCCGCCCATCGTGGAAGGGATGTTTCCGCCGAGGTCGACGTAGCGGGTGAAGAGGAAGCCCGAGGCCACCACCGTCGCTGTGGCCGTGGCTGCCTCCCCCATCCGCATCTCGCGCAGCAGCCAGTAGGCCGTCAGCGGGAAGGCGGCGACGCCGCACACGGACATCACCTTGAACGCGGGAGCGAAGCCGAGCAGCGGTGTGAGAGCCGCGGCGACGTATGCCGGGAGCGGAAAGTAGAAGTAGAAGAGGGGGAAGCCCGCGAACCATCCGTCGCTCCATCCGTGCGTCCGGCCCGTGTGGAGGAGGCGTTGCACCGCTACCCAGAGGGGATAAACGTGGCCGCTGAGATCATAGCCCGCAGGGGTGGTGTCCGTGAGGAGGAGCCGGGGGTGGAGGAGGGCCAGGATCGCCACGGCGCACGCGAGGGCGGCAAGGAGTCCCCAGGGGCGCCCCGGGGGGCGTGCTCCCACGGGTCCCCCCGCGGGTGCCTGTGCGTGGTCGCCTTGCTGTGCATGCGGCCTGCCGCTCGCGTCCGCGGCATCGCCCCTGAAGAGCCTCCTGCCGCGCAGGCGGACGAGCCCTCGCAGCAGCTCGAGCGTGACGGGGACCATGGACAGTCGCGCTTCGCGGCGCGCTTCCACGGTCACGGGCACTTCCCGGACCGTGCAGCGGTGGCGGGCCAGGCCGACCAGGACCTCCGTGTCCCAGAACCACCCCGTGCACTCGACGCTTCTGGCGATGGCGGCCGCGTCGCCGCGAAACAGCTTCATCCCTCCCTGGTGGTCGGCGTAGGGGGTACCGAGGAGGATCCGCGCGAAGCGGTTGTACACGACCGTGGAGAGTTGGCGCCGAAGCGCGCGCTCCCCGGCGCGATCCGTCTTGGCTGCGATGGCAGCGTCGGCACCGTCGTCCAGAGCGTGGATGAAGCGCGGCAGCTCGGCGGGATCGATCTCCAGGTCGCTGTCCAGGAAGCCGATGTAGCGGCCGCGGGCGGCGTGGAGTCCCGCCCCGATGGCGGCACCCTTTCCGGGCTGCTCCACCCGGACGAGCCGCACCCGTCTCGATCCGAGCTCCCGGACCCGCTCGCCGGTTCCGTCCTCCGAGGCGGAGTCCACGACGACGATCTCCCAGGATCGACCCACGCGGTCCAGGACCTCCGAGACGCGATGCACCGCGTTCGCGATGATGCCGGCCTCGTTCCTCGCCGGGAGGACGATGGAGACATCCACCGGTCGCGGATGGCCGACCGGCGGGTCGTCGGCCTCCGCGGTCTCGTCGCCCGCCATGGGAGCGCTGCCGGGCAGGCTGTCCAGACGGCTCCGTCGCACGTCGGCTCGGCTTGTGGAGGAGAGTGAAGACAGGATGGGGATCACGGGCTCCCCATGGGGCTCTCAGAGACGGTAGACCCCGGCTCCCTGGGCGGCAAGCGCGACCGGGCGAGACGGTAGGCCGGCCTCAAACCGCATGATCGGCTTCTCTCTTGCCGTCGTGGCACGGGGACCGTACGCTCTGCGTCGCCCCCCATGGCCTTCCGGCCGAGTTGTGCCATCGCCGTTGCATCTCCGATTCTCACCACAGGACAGGTGACGTCATGACGGCGTCCATGCTCGATCCCCCACTCCACCGCACGCCCCTGCGCATGGTCATGCTTGTGCCCCTGTGCGCTGCCGCCCTGGTCCTGCCCTCCACGCCCGCGGGTGCTCAGCAGGCTTCCCGCGGGACGAGAGACACCACGCTGGCCAACGGCCTCGAGGTGAAGGTTCTCGAAGACCACTCGGCCCCCCTCGCCACGGTGCTGGTGACCGCACGAACCGGTGCCTTCACGCAGCGGCCGGACGAGGCGGGGCTCTCCCACGTGTACGAGCACATGCTGTTCAGGACCTACAAGCTGGATCCGTCGAAGTTCGACGAGGATGCCGCCGAGCTGAAGGCGGTCTACAACGGCGTCACCAACGAGGACAACGTCTCGTACTACATGCTTCTGCCATCGGAGAACACGGACAAGGCCATCGCCCAGCTGGCATACCTGGTGACCCGGGTACACTTCAGGGACAAGGATCTCGACGAAGAGCTGCCCGTGATCCTGAACGAGCTGGCCCGCGACGCCGCGGACCCCGACGGACGGCTGGCGCGGAAGGAGGACCGCGTGCTGTGGGGAGACAGCTGGTATCTGAAGGACCCGGGAGGTGACAGCACGTCGCTCAAGCACGTGACGCTGACGCGCCTCGAGGAGTACTCCAAGCGATACTACGTGCCGAACAACGCCGCGCTCTTCGTGACGGGGGACGTGGACGCGGAGGACGTCTTCCACGCCGCCGCGGACCACTTCGGCGGCTGGCATCGGGGGAACGATCCCTTCGCCGGCGACACGCTCCCACCCATGACGCCGCTGGCGGCGTCGCAGGTCGTCGTGGTGACCTCCGAAGCGCCCGAGGCGACGGTCCGCATCGAGTTCCAGGGACCGGGCCTCGACCGGGACCCGACGGCCGCGGAGGCCATGGCCAGGCTCGTGGACATCCTGAACGACCCGGGCTCCCGTTTCCGGCGGGACATGGTGGGGAACGGCCCGTTCCGCGAGCTGGAGTGCGACTTCGACAAGGGTCGGTCCGCGGGCACCGTCGTCTTCGTGGGCACAGCGGACCTGGCCCGTGTCACCGAAGCGGCCAGGACGCTGTCCGATACGCTGAACGACCTCACGGCGTACCTCGCGGGTGGTGACAGCGCCTCGGGCCGCGTGAGGAACCTGGAGGACCTGGATCTCGCGCTCACCCTCGAGGAGGGAGCCACCCTGGCGCCGTACCTGGCGAAGCTGTGGGGAAGAGGGGAATTCCTGGACCTCGAGCATCCCTACGACAGCAACCAGTCGAAGGCCGCCGACGTGCTCGGCGCGGCGCGGAAGTACCTGGAAGGCAGACCCCGGGTGATCGGCGTCACCGTGCCGGGACCTCTGGCGGAGCAGGTTCGGACCAAGATCCAGGCCGGGGAGGGACGGCGATGAACGCGACGATACGTGCCCTCGCTGCCGTCGTCGCCCTGGCGGCGGCCATCCCGTCGAGCGCCGGCTGCGCCGTGCCCGCGGCGACGGGCGGAGCGGAGGCGGACACCATCACCACGAAGTACGAGGTGTCGGGAGTGCGGGTGATCCAGCGGATCACCGACCGCAACGACATCGTCTCCGTCCGACTCTACCTCCTCGGTGGGTCCCGCCAGCTGAAGCACGGCACCGAGGGGATCGAGGCGCTGCTGATGCGCACGTCGCAGATCGAGCGGGCGGACGCGCTGGCCGCGGCCGGCGCGCACTCGATCCTGGAGGTGGGACGCGACTGGACTGTAACGGGCTTCCAGACGCTGCGTCGAAACGTGACATCGGCCTGGAATGCCTGGGTGGTCGGGGTGACCGCGCCGGAGCTCTCGGGTGCGGCAGTCGGCCAGGCGCGCGGGGAGATGCTGAGTGAAGCGCGCCGGCGTTACGGCGATCCCGACGCCCGGGTGGAGACGCTGGCGTGGCAGAACCTCTTCCGGAACCACCCGTACCGGTTCGACCCGTACGGGACCGTGCAGTCCATCTCGGGGCTGTGGGGGACGCAGCTCCGCCGGTACGCCCGCGACCAGATGGTCAAGTCGCGGATGCTCCTCGTCGTGGTGGGCAACGTGGCGCAGGACAGCGTCCGTCAGCTGGTGGCGGGTACGCTGGGCAAGCTGCCTGCCGGGACCTACACGTGGACGCTCCCTCCGCCGGTGCCGGCGCGCCCCAACACCTGGGCGTTCGAGGACAGGTCCCTGCCCACCAACTACATCCTCGGCTACATCGTCGGCCCGCCGCCGACGAATCCCGAGTACTTCGCCTTCGAGGTGGCCACGAACCTGTTGTCCGGGCGGCTGCACGACGTCATCAGGACGCAGCACTCGCTGTCGTACGCCGTGTACGCTTCATTCCAGGAGGATGCCATACCCACCGCCGCCGTGTACGCGACCAGCGCCGACCCGGCCAAGGTATTCAGCCTGATGATCGATCAGGTGGAGTGGCTGCAGTCGCTGTCCCAGGTACCGGGGTGGGCCCTGAACCACTATCTGGATCAGTTCGTCCTCGATCAGCTGACGCAGAACCTCACGAACGACGCCCAGGCGCAGGCTCTGGCGCGGGCGGAGCTCTACTTCGGTGACTACCGTCTCGCGGACCAGTACGTGGCGGGACTGCGGCACGTCCATCCCAAGGACATCCGCAAGGTGGCCATCGACTACATGCGGGCCATGCAGCTCGGCTATCTCGGCAACACGAGCCTCATGAGCTTCCGGTGAGCGGCGGGGGGGGGCTTCCCTCCCTGCGGCCGGAACGCCTCGCTCTCGAAGCGCCGGCCCGTGCCGCTCCATGCCGGCGGCGGGCGGAGCAACGCGCTCGCGGGTCAGCGCATGTGCCGCAGATGACGGCGCACGTACCAGACGATGCCCGCCAGCAGCACGATGCCGATGAGGGCGTCGAAGCGATGGAAATAGACGCCGAGCGTATCCCAGTTCTCGCCGAGCTTCTTGCCGATCCAGGCCAGGACCCAGCACCAGATCAGCGAGCCGGCGAAGGTGTACACGCTGAAGCGCCACAGCCGCATGCGCGACACGCCGGCGGGAAAGGCGATGAAGGTGCGCACCACCGGCAGCAGGCGGGCGGTGAAGACGGTGATGTCCCCGTGGCGGGTGAACCAGCGGTCCGCGAGATCGAGATCGTGGTGGGAGATGAGCACGTATCTGCCGTATCTCTCGATGAGCGGCCGTCCGCCCCAGGCGCCCACGGCATAGGCTACCCATGAACCGAGCAGGCAGCCGGCGGCACCCGCGACCGCCACCCCGAACAGGCTCATGGTCCCCTGGAACACGAGGTAGCCGGAAAACGGCATGATGATCTCGGACGGCAACGGGATGCAGGCGCTCTCGATGGCCATCATCAGCACGACACCGCCGTAGCCGAGATCGGAGATGACGGCGACGATGGCCGTTGCCAGCATGGCTATGATCTTGGCGATCAGGGTGTCCTCCCTCCGCGAAATGTCCCAGAAGGATAGGGAATCCGGCCGCCCTGTCGACTGGGTGACGATCGCGGCGGGGGGTACCCTCGTGATGCCGCGGCCGCCGTCTCAGGGCCCCACCGGCGCGCTCTTCAGGACGTGCTCTTGACGCCGAGCGCCTTCCTCAACGCCGGCATGAGGCCCTTCCCGCGCAGCTCGCTGTCCGCGGCGAGAATGGTCCCGTCCCTGCCGACGAGGACCTCGCGCGGCAGGAAGATGATCTCCAGCCGCTTGATTTCCGCGTTGTCGAACTCGCCGGAGACGAACGCCTGGAGCCAGGGCATCCTGTGATCGGCGCGGAACTCGACGACGTCCCTGGGTGAGTCGTCCAGCGACACGCTAAGGATCTGGAGGCCTCGGGCGTGGAGCGTATCGTACGCCGCCTGGAGGTTCGGCACCTCACCGACGCACGGACCGCACCAGGTCGCCCAGAAGTCCAGGAGGTAGACTTTCCCGAGCATGGACTCGCGCGTGTACGTCACCGTCGAGTCGCCCAGCGAGGCGAAGGAGTACTCGGGCATCTTCTTGCCCACCTGGATCGCCCGGGTGGGCGACAGCTGTGCCTTCACGAAGTCCGTGGTCGGCGAGTTCGGATAGTCCGTCACCAGCCGGTCGTAGTAGTCGTTCGCGCGCTTCTGGTCCTTCATCCCCTTCGCGATGTAGATCGCCTGCGTCAACGTCTCCTGTACCAGCATGCTGTCGTGCTGCACCGCGATCATGCTGTCGAGATAGGCGAGCGTCGGGAGGCCCACCGCCGAGTCCACGGCCGCGGTGTGGAAGGTGTCACCCGCGGCCGCCCGGTACGCCTGGAGCACCGCGCCCGGTTGGGTGGGGAGCGTCCCCCATAGCGGGGACGCGGCCGGAACGGCCCGGGTGAGCTCCCTCGCCAGCGACGTGTCGACCTTCGCTCCCCACTCGAGGGCGTCGAGGAGCGAGAGGGCGTCGATCTGCCGGACCAGCGGGTCGGACGCCGCGTGGAACGCCTCCGTCTGGTGCGCTACACCCGCCGTCATGTCGACGTGCGTGGTGTCCTTGCGCGCGTGGCGGGCCAGGACCGAGTCCCTGTACGCCTCGCGGATGTCCATCCACCTTCCCACCGCCGCGCTCAAGCGCGCGTCCCGCGAGGTGGTATCGGGGAAGAGGACGACGGCCTGGCCGGTGGTGTCGCGCTTCAGGAGCTTCGGATCGAGAACGATCTTCGCGTGGCCGTTCTTCCCCTCGATCACCGAGCGGTAGTCGCCTCCGCCGTCGTAGACCCAGGAGTCGGACTCCGTGCCGTTGATGCTCCGGCCACCGCCCGCCTCCAGCCCCAGGATCTGGTACGCCACGGAGTCGGCGGTGGTCTCCACGTCGAGAGCATAGGTGCCGTCGGGCTGCTTGGTGAGCGGACGCGCTCCGCTCCTCTTCCAGTCGGTGAAGTCCCCCATCGCCATGACCCGGCCGAGGCTGTCGCTGGGTGTGTAGGTGTAGTGCTTGAGGCGTACGTCGAGGGCCACGTCGCCCGGCTCGGGCGCCACGAGGGGCACATACTTCGAGTAGTGGTCCACCGCGCTGAACGCGAGACCGACTTCGCCGGTCTCCGTGGTGGCGATGGCGAAGCGTCCGTCGGGCGCGACGGTGGCGATGGCCAGGGTACGCGCCGAGTTGGGCCGCAAGAGGCGCACCTCGGCGAGGGCGAAGCGACCGCCTTCGGCAGGAGCTACCGTGCCGTGGATGAGGACGACGGCGGGGCGCCCGGCCGGGGCGTTGGGAGTGCACGACGGAGCCGCGATCAGCATTGCGGCGACGAGTGCCGCTACGATCGATGGGCGCATGAGAACCTCCACCTTCATCGGACTCTGGTTATCCGCATCTACGTCCGTAGACGGTCCTTGGCAAGGGGGGAGCGGAAGCAGCCTGCCTTGCTCCGGCGTCAAAGGTGCGGGGAGCGCCCAACTATGGCGCCGTTCCGGCGCCGCAACGCCGATAACGACGACACTTGTAGTGGCGACGGCGAGGGCGATTCGATGCCGGCCCCAATGACGCCACCTTTGCAACTACAGCATGGAAGAGCATAGAATGGGCGTCTCTATACGCTCTCCTCTGCTCAGGAGTCGTCCCATGCGCCCCAAAGCTCGAGCGCTGCTCGGCCTGGCGGCATTGGCCACGTTGGCCGCGTGCTCAGAGACGCCGACCCAGCCGAATACCATCACCGCCCCAACTGTGACTGCGTCGCAAAGCGCCACAGGGCTGGCCATGAGGGCGCTACACGCCCGTGTGTGCCCAGGTCCCGCGGCGGCCGGCTTTGCGCTCTGCCACTCCATCGTACAGGTGGACAAGGGTGGAAAGCCGAAGCCGAATCCCACCCCCAGCGGCTACACGCCGTCGGATCTGCAGGCCGCCTACAACCTGCCCTCGGCGAGCGCCGGCTCGGGTCAGACCGTCGCCATCGTCGATGCCTACGACGATCCGAACGCGGAGAGCGACCTGGCCGTGTATCGCAGCCAGTTCGGTCTGCCGGCGTGCACGACGGCCAACGGCTGCTTCAGAAAGGTGGACCAGAACGGGGGCACGAGCTACCCGCGCAGCGATGCGGGTTGGTCGGAGGAGATCTCCCTCGACCTCGACATGGTCAGCGCGATCTGCCCCAACTGCAATATTGTGCTGGTGGAGGCGTCGTCGAACTCGTTCGCCAACCTGGCGGCGGCGGTGGACGAGGCCGCGAGCCTGGGAGCCAACGCGATCTCCAACTCGTACGGCGGCAGCGAGTACTCGAGTGAGACCAGCGACCAGTCGCACTACGACCATCCGGGCATCGCCATCACGGTGAGCACGGGCGACAACGGCTACGGTGTGGAGTTCCCGGCGGCCTCGCGGTACGTGACGGCCGTGGGCGGTACCTCGCTGACGAAGAGCGGCAACTCATACAGCGAGACGGCCTGGAGCGGTGCCGGCAGCGGGTGCAGCGCGTACATCTCGAAGCCGAGTTGGCAGACCGATGCCGGCTGCGCCAACCGCACGGTGGGGGACGTCTCGGCGGTGGCCGACCCGAACACGGGCGTGGCGGTCTACGACACGTACCGCCTGCATCCGGGCGGCTGGCTGGTGTTCGGCGGGACCAGCGTGTCGTCGCCGATCATCGCGGGCGTGTATGCGCTGGCCGGCAACGCCGCCTCGCTCACGTACGGCTCGTTCTCGTACTCCCACCTGTCAGCGCTGAACGACATCACGTCGGGGAGCAACGGCAGCTGCGGCGGCTCGTATCTGTGCACCGCCGGCACGGGCTACGACGGGCCGACGGGGAACGGCACGCCCAAGGGCACGGGCGCGTTCTAGGACGCAGTCGAGCCTCCAGACGGGGAAGGCGAACCCCGCTCGGTGCCACGGCGCCGGGCGGGGTCCGTCTCTCCTGCGGTCTCGTTCATCCGGACCCGGCTGTCGTCCGACGTCCCAGGCGTGGGGAGGCCGGCGCACGGAGAAGGCCGTGCCCGACCCCCACCGTTCGGGGCGTCCATCCATCGAGAGCCGGGTTGCGGCTCCCGTCGACGCATCCGTAGCTTGCCGCGATTCGAGAGTCCGATGCCGTCCCGTGCCGGGGCAACCGGCGCCGGCACCCGACAGCACCCACGTCACCTGCCCGTCCCGCCACGCCGTAACGCGGCCCGAGCTCATCCGCCGGGTTCTTCCCCCACCTGCTGAGGGGAATCCGAGGAGGCTTCCGTGATCCACGACCCTTCCGCCCGCTCGCCTGTCGTCACGCGCCCGCTGTCCATCATCGCCGCGCTCACCGGCGTTCTGCTCGTCGGGGCTCCGGCCCTGTACGGCCAGGCGTCCGCGGCGCCCGACACCAGCGCGCTCTCGCAGCTCCACTTCCGGTTCGTGGGGCCGGCAGGGAACCGCGTCTCTTCGATCGTGGGGGTGCCGGGTGACCCCTCCGTGGCCTACACGGGCTCGGCGGACGGCGGCGTGTGGAAGACCACCGACGGAGGCCTGACCTGGAAGCCCGTCTTCGACCACCAGGACGTCTCGCCGGTGGGGGCGCTGGCCGTGGCCCCTTCGGCCCACAACGAGGTGTGGGCGGGGACCGGTGAGACGTGGCTCATCCGGCCCTACTACGCCATGGGCGACGGGATCTACAAGTCCACCGACGGGGGCCGGACCTGGCACAACGTGGGCCTGGACGACACCGGCCACATCGGCCGGATCGTGGTTGATCCCCGCGATCCGAACCGCGTGTTCGCCTGTGCTCTGGGCCAGACGTTCAAGCCCTCCACCGACCAGGGTGTCTACCGGACGCTGGACGGCGGCAAGACGTGGAAGCAGGTGCTCATGGTCAACGACAGCACCGGCTGCTCCGAGCTGTCCATGGACGCCCACGATCCCAACACCCTGTTCGCCGGCATGTGGCAGGTGCAGATCCGCCGCTGGGGCATCTACAGCGGCGGAATCGGGAGCGGCGTGTACGTGAGCCACGACGGTGGAGACACCTGGAAGAAGCTGACGGGCCACGGGCTCCCCGGGGCGGACCACCCGCTTGGGCGTGTGGCCGTCCAGGTGGCACCCAGCGATCCCGAGCGCGTGTACGCGCTGGTGGAGGACACGACCCCCGAGCTGTTCCGGTCCGAGGACGGTGGCGGGAGCTGGAAGCTCGTGAACCGCTCCCACATTCCCGACGAGCGGCCCCCCTACTACACGCGCTTCGCCGTTTCTCCCGACGACGAGAACCTGCTCTACTTCGTTTCGGTGGCCTACAGCGTGTCACGGGACGGTGGAGAGAGCGTGTACGTTCCGAGGTACGGCGGGCACGATCCGAGCGGCCTGGGCAGCGCCGGGGGCGACAACCACGACGTGTGGATCGACCCCACCGACCCCAGCCGGATCCTGGTGGCCAACGACGGCGGGCCGAGCATCAGCACCGACCACGGTCACAGCTATCACGCTTCAGTGCTCCCGAACGCCCAGATGTACCACGTGGCCACGGACAACGCCGTGCCGTACCACGTCCTGGGGAACAAGCAGGACGGACCCTCCTATCGCGGTCCGAGCCGCAACCTGGGAGGTAGGTCGATCACCGTCAGCGACTGGACCACGTCGGCCGGGTGCGAAGACGGCTACCTGGTTGCCGACCCCACCGATTCGGACGTCCTGTGGGGCGGCTGCGACAACGGACGGCTGGACCGGCTGGACCTGAGGACCGGGGCGGAGCGGGACGTCACGGTGTGGCCCGAGTCGGCGCTGGGCTGGGCGCCCAAGGACATGAAGTACCGGTGGGACTGGGTGTTTCCCATCGCCATCGACCCGCTGGACCACAACCGCGTGTACGCCGGGAGCCAGTCCGTCCACGTGACCACCGACGGCGGCCAGAGCTGGACGAAGATCAGCGGCGACCTCACCCGGAATGACACGACGCACGAGGACAACTCGGGCGGACTCGTCTACGACAACCTGGTGACCTACGACGGCGCCACCGTATATGCCATCTCTCCCTCGCCGGTGAAGGAGGGGGTGGTATGGGTGGGGAGCGACGACGGCCTGGTACACGTCACCCGGGACGGCGGCAAGGACTGGACCGACGTCACGAAGAACATCCCGGACCTGGGGTCGTGGGGCGTGGTGGAGAGGATCGAGCCCTCGAAGTTCGACAGCGCCGCGGCCTTCGTGGCCATCAGCCGGGAGAACATGGGCGACTACGCGCCCTACGTGTACGAGACCCGGGACTTCGGGCGGAGCTGGAAGCTGATCTCGGGCGGCGTGCCCAAGTCCGTGAACAGCTCGGTGAATTGCGTGGCCCAGGACCCCGTCGACCCGGACATGCTCTACATCGGAACCAACAAGGGGATCTACGTCACGTGGGATGACGGAGCGCACTGGACGCGGCTCCGGAACAACTTCCCCTCGACGGTGGTCACGTGGCTCACCGTCCAGCCCACGTTCGGCGACCTGGTGGTGGGGACGTACGGCCGCGGGATCTGGATCCTGGACGACGTCTCGCCGCTGCGCGCCTACGGGGAGGCCCGGGCGCACGACGCCTACCTCTTCGGTCCGCGGCCCGCCTACCGCTTCCGGCAGACGGCCGACGGACACGAGCGTCCCGAGGGAAGCCAGGTCGTCGGTGAGAACCCGCCCTACGGCGCCGACCTCGACTTCTGGCTCGCCAAGGCGACGAAGGACAGCGTGACGCTCCGGGTCCTGGATGCGAAGGGCGACACCGTGCGGAAGCTGAAGGCCAAGGGGAGGCACGGCATCAACCGCGTGTGGTGGGACCTCCGCTACGAGCCGGCGAAGACGATCGAGTTCCGGACGCCACCCCCGGACGCCCCGTGGGCCGACGCCCACCGGAAGTACACGGCGTACGGCATCGCGTCGCCGGAACCCGGCCCCATCGTCGCGCCCGGCACGTACACGGTGGAGCTCGCGGCCGGCGGGGGCACTCTGAGCCGGAAGCTCGAGGTGAAGCCCGACCCCCGCTCGGAAGGCACCCCGACGTCGATCCGCGCTCAGGTCGACTTCCTGCTCCAGGTGAGGGGTGAGATCGACACGGTGGCCGACATGATCAACCACGTCGAGCGCACTCGCCGCCAGATAGAGGACCTCGAGCACCTCCTCCACGGCAGCCCGGGCGCGGACACCGCCGTGGTGGCGTCGGCCCGGAAGCTCGAGGAGGAGGCGGTGGCGGTGGAGTCACGGCTCGTCGACGTCCGGACCACCGGTCGGAGCGAGGACATCTTCTGGCACCCGATGAAGCTCTACGGGCGCCTGTCCTGGCTCATCACCGAGATGGACGGCCGGGCGGGCGGCGGGAGCGGAGGGGCCGACCAGGGCCCGACGGCCCAGCAGAGGCAAGTGAACCAGGAGCTCCGGGGCCGGATCTCCACTGCGCGGACGGCCTTCCGAAAGCTGGTGGACACTGACGCTCCCGCCCTCAACGCGGCTCTGGGGAGAGCTGGGTTGAAGGCCTCCATCGAGCCCTAGCGGGGTGCTCCCCTTTTTCAGCACCCTGCTGGCCGGGGGACTCACGGGGACCATTGCCCTGTGAGTCGCCCGACGGCTATGCCTCGCCTTCGGCCGCCTTCCGGTCCCTGTGGCTGAGGATCGCCCGTTGGGTACGCCCAAGAAGGGCGTGGGGGGCGATACGACCACAGAACCCGATCCCCCCGACGGGTGTGCACAGCCTGTGACACCAGGCAGTGTGGCTCCTGGTCAAGGGGCATCCGCGGGAGGTGTATTCGGGAACGGGTCTCCGATACTGGCGGAGGACGCGTCGGGTGGCCATGCTCGGTTCCTCGCCGAAGACTCGCGAGAGGTGTTCGGCAGCGTGAGAGCAACTAAAGATTCTCGATACAAGATAGCACTTCGTCGGGCCCACGGTATGCAACACCTCGTGCGACCGGCACGGGGGGGGCGTGGGCCAGCCGACTCCCTGAGACGCTCACCCCTGCGCGGAGCTTCCCGTCATGACCAGCCGTCCAGCTCTGGCCCTCACGGCGCTGTGCCTCGTCGCGGCCCTCGCCTCCCCCATCCCGGCCCGGACCCAGGAGGTGGCCGGCGCCCCCAGTTTCCGCCAGGTGCTCAGCCTGCGCTCGGTGGGCGGCGTGGCCGTCGCACCCGACGGCTCGGCCGTGGCCTACGAGGTTCGAAGCACCGACTGGGATGCCAACCGGTACGCCACGGAGATCTGGCTCGTGCGACCGGGCTCGGCACCCTTCCAGCTCACACGCACCGCGAAGGGGAGCTCGAACAGTCCGGCCTGGTCTCCCGACGGGAAGTGGATCGCCTTCTTGTCGTCCCGGGACGAGGGCAAGACACAGGTGTGGGTCATCCGGCCCGACGGGGGCGAGGCGAGGCCGCTGACCGACGTGGCCGAGGGGGTGCGCTCCTTCGCCTGGAGCCCCGACGGCGCCAGCCTGGCCGTCTCCATCCAGGAGCCCGAGAGCGCCGCGATGAAGGCGCGGAAGAAGGACTACGGGGACTGGAGGGTGGAGAGCGAGAACGCGCCCCCGGTGCACCTGTGGATGATGGACGTGTCGAAGGCCCTGTCGACGGACGACGGCGCGAAGCTCCCCACCGACTCGGCCACCGCCGGGACGGATGCGGCCTTCCGTGCCCTCACCCCGGGGGCCGCCTACACGGTGGAGGGCTTCCGCTGGTCGCCCGACGGGTCCCGGATCGCATTCGGCCATCAGCCCGACGACCGCGTGCCGTCCTTCACACATCGGGACCTGTCGGTGGTCGACGTGGCCACCGACTCCATCCGGACGCTGGTGGAACGGCCCGGCATGGACGGCGGGCCCGTGTGGTCCCCCGACGGGCGCTGGATCGCCTTTTCCACCGGCGCCGGCGACTCCGCCTATTACAGCACCGACGAGATCGCGAAGGTCCAGGCCACCGGAGGGGAGCCGGAGCTCCTCACGGGCTCCTACGATTCGAACGCCGACCCGGTGGCGTGGCTGCCGGGCGGGCTCGTCGTGCAGGGGTGGCGGCAGGGGCAGTCGGTGCTCTACCGCATGGATCCCGACTCGAGGGAGATGACCGAGATCACCGACGCGCCCCGGGCGTTCCGTTCGGTGGACTACACGCACGACGGGGCCTGGGCGGCCTTCGTCGGGGCGACGCCCACCGAGCTCGCTGAGGTCTACCTCACGTCGGGGCGCAGCTGGAATCCGCGCAAGCTCACGGACATGACCGCCCAGGTGAAGGGCTGGCCCCTGGGCACGGAAAGCGACATCACGTGGAAGAGCAAGGACGGCACGACGGTGCACGGCGTGCTGATCACGCCGCCCGGCTTCGACTCGACCCGCCGGCACCCGTTGGTGGTCCGCATCCACGGCGGCCCCACCGGCATCGACCTCCCCATCCTGTCCAGCCAGGTCGAGTCCTACGTGTATCCCCTCACGCAGTGGGTCGCCCGCGGCGCGGTGGTGCTCATGCCCAACTACCGGGGCTCCCTCGGCTACGGACAGGCGTTCGAGAAGCTCAACGTGGGGAACCTGGGCGTGGGCGACGCGTGGGACGTGATGTCGGGCGTGCAGGCGCTCATCGACCGCGGGATCGTGGATCCCGACAGCATGGTGGCCATGGGCTGGAGCGAGGGCGGGTACATCTCGGCTTTCCTGACCACCACCACCCATCGCTTCAAGGCCATCTCGGTGGGCGCGGGGATCTCCGACTGGATGACCTACTACGTGAACACGGACATCCACCCGTTCACGATCTCGTACCTGGGCGGCACGCCCTGGGACCTACCGAAGGTGTACGCGAAGACCTCACCCATCACCTACATCAAGCAGGCCACCACCCCGACCCTCATCCAGCACGACGACGGCGACCCCCGGGTGCCGCCGCCCAACGGGTTCGAGCTGTACCGGGGCCTGAAGGACGTGGGCGTGCCGGTGAAGTTCATCCTCTACCACGCGGGCAGCCACGGTGTCCCGACCCCGAAGCAGCGCCTGGCCGCGACCTGGCACAACTGGGCGTGGGTGGCGAAATGGCTGTACGGAGAGGACGTGAAGCTCCCCTTTCCGGAGGGGGGCTGACCCGGCCGGCCACCCGCGTCGCCTTCGTCGTTCCTGCCCGGGGGGGCGCGCTCGTCGCCACGGAACCTTCATCCCGCCTTCCGGCTTTGTCAGAGGGAGTTGACCGGTACGAAGAGAGGCATGGATGACCAGCGTCGAGGCCTACGAAGAAGGCAGGACGTTCACTGAGTTTCTGGAGGCGGCGGAAGCGAGCAGGGATCTGTGGCTGGCCGTGACCGGCCGCGCGGCGCTCCACGAGGAGTCGGTGGCACGCATCACCGCAGTCGGAGGGCATTGGAGGCTCCTCGTGCTGGCCGATGATTGGTGCGGAGACGCGGTGAACATCGTGCCGGTCATCGCCCGCCTCGCCGAGGCGGTCCCGAACGTGGAGCTGCGCATCCGGGGCCGGGAGGAGGCGCCGGAGGTCATGGATGCGCACCTGACCCGCGGCGGGCGCTCGATTCCCGTGGCCATCCTTCTGGACGAGGACGGTGAGGAGCGGGGCTGGTGGGGTCCGAGGCCGCGCGAGCTACAGGACTGGTTCGAGAAGGTGGGTCGAGGCCTCGCCCAGTCCGAGCGTTACCCGCAGCTCCGGCGTTGGTACGCCAGGGACAGGGGCGTCGCCATATGCCGGGAGATCGCCGACCTCGTGTGGTGTGGCGCGAACGGGGCGGGGGAGAGGTACCAGGGTACCCGGCCCTGCAAGGGCGCCCGGGCCGCCTGAGCCGGGACGCATCGTTCTCACGCGCCTCCGACCTTCACCGTCCCAGCTTGCGCGCGACCTCCCCGAACCAGTGCTCCACCAGCGTCAGCTTCCCGCCGACGTCGGAAGCGGGCGCCACGCTGCGCACCATGAGGAACCGTTGCCCGTCCGGGGTGACGGCGTAGTAGTGGCTGGTGTCGTTGCTCCAGTAGTCGCGTGCGTTGAAGAGGATGGTGCGCTTACCCACGGCGAAGGTGGGCTCGAGGGTGACGGACGCGCTGACGAGGTCGCCGTTCGCATTGCGGTAGAACAGCTGCCGACCGTCTCGCGACCAGAGAGGCTCCGTGCCGCCGTCGGTGGAGACCTGCCAGATGCCGCCAGCCGCGTTGGGGAAGGGCCGGACGTAGACCTCCTTCCGGCCGGAGACGTCGGAGGCGTAGGCGAGCCAGCGGCCGTCCGCCGACAGGTCCGGTCCGGTCTCGGAGGCCGGGGTGGTGGCGAGGGGTATCGACGCCGTGTCACCGCTTGTCGCGACAGCCAGGATGTCGCCGTTGCCCGCCTGCACGTTGTCCGTGCGGTAGATGATCCACTTGCCGTCGGGCGACCACAGCCCCTCGTAGATCGACCTGCGCTTGCTCAGCACGCGCGTCGCCTGTCCCGACCCGTCGGCACGCCGGCTCCACAGCTCGGGCTTCCCGCCGGCGGTGGACACGTAGAGGATGCTCCTGCCGTCGCTCGACCAGCGTGGACGGCCATTCACATCTCCTTCGAAGGTGAGTCGCGTCGCGACCTTCGTCGCGAGGGTGACCACGTAGAGGTTGCTCTGGGCCGTGACGCCGTCGGTGGCGCTCAGGGCCAACCGTGTCCCATCCGGCGAGAGCGCGACCCCACCGTTCGACGGCGGAGCGAAGCGCCACAGGCTGTCGGCGGGCGTCACGGTTCCGTCTCGCGCTACCGACACCAGCTCGGCCATGACGCCGCCTGTCACCGCCGTGCCCTCGACGTAGAGCAGGGTGCCGTCGGCACCGACCTGCACGTCGGGTGAGCCTCTCACGGACTGGATGCCGTCGAGGATGGGGACGGCAGGTCCAGTCATGGCCAGGCCACGCATGTCGAAGGGCGCGGCGAGAAGACGGCCGGTTTGGAGCGCGTAGATCAATCGCCCGTGCGGGATGATCCACGCGACCGTGGCGCCACCGACGACGTCGTGCATGATCCGGGTCCGGAGATCGAACGCGACCACGCGCGGCGCGGCTCCCCCGATGCCCAGCAGCACCTCGTCTCTCGTGTGGGGAACGGGCGACACGCGCAGCAGCCCTCCCCTCAGCGAGTCGCTGGGAAGCACCAGCTTAGTGTCTCCGCCGTTCGCGGTCGTCGTGTAGAGCCGGTCACCGGCGCCCGCGATGAAGGCGATGGTGCCGTCGTCGAGCCAGGCGGAGCCGTACGCCGCCTCGGAGTCCGACACGACCACGGGGACACCGCCCTGCCGCGAGATCTTCTCGAGCTTCTCGTGGGAGAAGACGATCCACTGGCCGTCGGGTGAGAACGAGGGGCCGGCTGGGTTCGCCGGCCGCAGCGGCGCGAGGGGCCGCGGGTGTGCCTCGCCACGCTCCTTGATCCAGAGCCGCGCCTGGCCGCCTGTGGTATCGGAGTAGACGATGGCGGAGCCGTCGGGCGCGATGGCGGACGCGAACCCGACGACACCCGGGTCGCTCGCCGTGCCGAGAACGATCTCCTGACGACTGACCGGGGGTGTGGACCGGGGCCTGAGCCAGCCCCAGAGCGCCACTCCGGCCAGGGCCAGGACCGCGATGCCCAGACCGACGGCGGCGGGGCGGGGCAGCGAGAGCGCGGTCGGCCGCACCGAGGAGGGGTGGGGGACGTAGCCCCGCAGCGGCCCCCCGCGGTCCTCGAGGGCCGCGGCGAACTCGGCTGCCGTGGCGAAGCGGTCAGCCGGGAGCTTCTGGAGGGCCGTGAGCACCGCGGCCTCGACGTGGGGCGGAACCGTCTTGCGCTGGGCGGTGAGCGGCCGTGGCTCCTCCGTGAGCACCCGCGCGACGATGGCCTGGGCGGTGGGACCGTCGAACGGCGGCTCCCCCGCCAGCATCTCGTAGAGCATGGCACCCAGCGCGTAGACGTCGCTTCGCGGCGTGATCTCGCGCTCGCCCGTCGCCTGCTCCGGGCTCATGTAGCGCGGCGTGCCCAGGCTGATCCCGCTCTCCGTCATGCGGGTGCCGTCCACCGTCGAGAGCGCGAGGGCGATTCCGAAATCGGCGACCATCGCCCGGCCGTCCTGGAGGAGAACGTTCTCGGGCTTCACGTCGCGATGGACCACCCCCTGGCGATGCGCATAGTCGAGGGCGCTGGCCACCTCCGCTGCCGTCGACACCGCGTCGGCGACAGGCAGCTGTCGCTCGCGCGACAGGCGCTCGCGCAGGGATTCGCCCTCCACGTAGGGCATGGTGAACCAGAGGGTGCCGTCGGCGTCGCCGGAATCGAAGACCGTGACGATGTTCGGGTGCTGCAGGCCCGCGGCGACCCGGATCTCACGCAGGAACCGATCCGCCCCGACGGTGGCGCCCACCGCCGAGTCCAGCACCTTCAGTGCTACGTGCCGGCCGTGCTTCAGATCCCGGGCGAGATACACGACGGCCATGCCGCCCCGACCGAGCTCCCGCTCGATGGAGTACCGATCGGCCAGGGCAGCCTGCAGCGGGGCAGGAACGCTCGACATGCGACGCAACATTAGCGCTGCCCCGCCACTTTGCCAGTCCCGGTCGCTGCGGCGAGGGTGCGGACATAAGTTCCCGGCTCGACTGACCCGCGCCCCGGGAGCCCCCATGTCATATCGTCCGTCGCGCCTCGCGCCCCTCGCCCTGCTCGTCCCCGTCCTCCTCGTCGGCCTCGCCGGAGCCCCGCCGCCCGCCGCCGCCCAATCGCCGTTCTCCTCGCTCCGGTGGCGGTCCATCGGCCCGGTGAACACCAGCGGACGCATCGACGACATCGCGGTCGCGCAGGTGAAGGGCAGGGCCGAAGCGATCTACGTGGCCACCGCCAGCGGCGGGCTCTGGAAGAGCCGGAACAACGGCGTGTCGTGGAAGCCCGTCTTCGACCACGTGAACGCCATGATGTCCATCGGCGCGGTGGCCGTGGCGCCGTCGGCGCCGCTCACGGTGTGGGTGGGCACCGGCGAGGCAAACACGCGCCAGAGCTCGAGCTGGGGGGACGGCGTCTACAGGAGCACCGACGGCGGTGAGACCTGGACGGACACGGGATTGAAGGACACGCGCTCCATCGGCCGCATCGTCATCGACCCGACGAACCCGAACATCGTGTACGTCGCCGCCCAGGGGCATCTCTGGGGTCCCAACGCCGAGCGCGGCGTGTTCAAGACCACCGACGCCGGCCGCACCTGGAAGAAGGTCCTCTTCGTCGACGAGAACACCGGCGCCAACGACATCGTCATCGACCCCGCGAATCCCCAGGTCCTCTACGCGAGCACGTACCAGCGCCAGCGCCGGGCATGGGGCTTCAACGGAGGCGGCCCCGGCTCGGGCATCTACAAGACCAGCGACGGCGGCGAGACCTGGACGAAGCTCGGCAACGGACTCCCGGAGGGCGACAAGGGGCGGATCGCGTTGGCCATCTATGCGAGTGAACCCTGGATCGTCTACGCGACGGTCCAGGCGCACGGCGAGGGGCAGGGCATCTATCGCACCCTCGACGCGGGCACCACGTGGAAGAAGGTCTCGTCCCTGGACACGCGGCCCAACTACTTCTCACAGATCCGCATCGACCCTCAGAACCGCGACCACGTCTACACTCTCGGCTCGAACCGCGGGTTCTACATCTCCAACGACGGCGGCAAGACCTGGATCGACCGCTTCAGCGACGTCCACGGCGAGGACCACGCGCTCTGGATCGACCCCGACGAGCCGAGCCACATGATCGTCGGGGGGGACGGCGGCGTCTCCATCACCTGGGATCGCGGGCGGACGTGGGACTTCCGCCGCAACATGCCCATCGGGCAGTTCTACGAAGTCGACGTGGACAACAGCGTGCCGTTCCGCATCTGCGGCGGGCTGCAGGACAACGGCATCTGGTGCATGCCCAGCGCGGTCCGCGACCGCAACGGCATCGCCGACCGCGACGCCTGGAACATCGGAGGCGGCGACGGCTTCCACGCGATCTTCGATCCCACCGACAGCGACATGGTGCTGCAGGAGGCCCAGAACGGGAACGCGGCGTGGGTGAACATCGAGACCATGGAGCGCCGCGGCGCCCGCCCGGGCACGGGTGAGCGCCCCGTGCCGGGCGAGGTGGCCGCCGGGCCCGGCGGCTTCGGGGGAAGCGGCGGTCGGTACCGCTGGAACTGGGACACGCCCATCATCGTCTCCCAGCGGGATCCCGACGTCTGGTACATGGGCGCGCAGGTGCTCTTCAAGAGCACCGACAAGGGGTCGAGCTGGACGAAGATCAGCCCGGACCTCACCCTCGACCTCGATCGCGACACGCTGAAGATGATGGGCGCGGTCGTCGGTCCCGACGCGCTCTCGCGGAACGACGGCCAGTCGAGCTACGGCACCCTGACGAGCATCAGCGAGTCACCGTTGGACGGGAACGTGATCTACACCGGCAGCGACGACGGCCAGGTGCAGCTCACCCGGGACGGCGGGAAGACCTGGAAGAACATCACGAGCCGGGTCCCGGGTGTGCCCCCACGCACGTATGTGAGCACCGTCCTCGCGTCGAGGTTCGTCGCCGGCCGCGTCTACGTGACCTTCGACGGGCACTACTCCGACGACTACGAGCCGTACGTGTTCGTCAGCGACGACTACGGAGAGCACTGGCGCTCGCTGGCGGCCGGCCTGCCGGAGACCAGCGTCAACCGCATCGCCGAGGATCCGCGGGACGCCAACGTGCTGGTGCTCGCCCACGAGCGAGGCATCCATGTGTCCAACGACGGCGGCGCCACGTGGTATCGGCTGACGACGAACATGCCTACGGTCCCGGTGGACGACGTCGTCTTCCAGAAGCGGGACGGCGCCCTGGTGGCCGGCACCCACGGGCGCGGCATCTGGGTGCTCGACGACATCGGCCCCATCGAGGCGCTGACCGCAAAGGCTCTGAAGTCCGACGCGACGCTCCTGCCTCTCCACCCGGCGCGTGAGATGAGCACCTTCACCCCGCAGGCCTGGTACGGCGCCGGCGAGCACTTCTCCCCCAACCCCGATTGGGACGCGCGCATCGCCTACTGGCTGAAGGACGGTGCCACCGGGTCCGCCGAGATCACGGTGACGGACTCGGCGGGCCGGACCGTCCGCACCCTCCAGGGCCCGTTGGCCAGGGGCCTGAACCGGGTCGACTGGGATCTCCGGTACGCGCCGCCGGTGGATTCGGCGAACGTTCCCGCGCGCCGCAGCCGTGGATTCGGGGGCCCCCCCGTGGCGAAGCAGGTGGGTTATCCTGCCGGGCGGGGTGGCTTCGGGCGCGGCGGCCCCCCGGAGGGCCCGCTGGTGATGCCGGGCACCTACACCGTGCGCGTGACGATTCCCGGGCAGACGCCGCTCACCGGCAGCGTCGTCGTCCAGGCCGACCCGCTCCCGAAGGTCACGGCGGCCGATCGCGCGGCCCGGCAGGTGCTCCTCATGAAGATCTACGACTGGACGAAGACCCTCGGCCTGGCGCGGCTGGCCGTCGCCGGTCTCGCGTCGCAGGACGACACCCTGAAGGCCGATCTGGGCGCGCGGGGGGATTCCATCGTCGCACGGGTCGCGCGGCTCCGCACCGAGGTGGACCGCGCCTTCAACGGCGTCAACGGCCAGCGCGCCCCCATCGAGGCGTGGAGTGGCCTGCCCAGCGTGGATCAGCGAAAGGCCCTGGACAACGCCCTCGAGGCCGCGGCCAAGGCCGTCGCCGCCCTCGATGGCCTCGTCACCACCGACATCCCCGCCGCGTACCGGACGGCGGGGAAGTCGTGGACGCATCCGGTGAAGGCCGTGGCGGCGGGAGGGAGCCGAGGCGGCGCGGGAGCGCCGCCGGAGCCGGGCGGGCACCGGCTGCCCGGGGCGCCGGCGGCGTCGCCGGGGAGGGGGATGTGACCGAATGGCCGTTCGCCGAGTGTGCAGGAGACGGCTTGTCCTCTAGAGCAACGCCAGATCTCCCAGGGGGGGAACGATGAAGCCCGTGACGATGAGGTCCGCTGGAATCCTGTCCACCTGCCTGCTCACGCTCCTGGCGGCCGGCTGCGCCAACGATTCGGGGAGCGTGGCCGCGCCCACGGCCGATACCCCGGCGACGGTGCGTGTCCTTCTGACCGACGCCCCGGCCGACTACATCGCCGCTGCCGAGGTCGACATCGGCGCCGTCGAGCTCATCTCCGCCGACGGCCAGCACGTCAAGCTCACCGACAACGGCACCGACGGCTTCGTGAACCTGCTGGACTTCCAGGCGCCGGCCACGACGCCCCTCGCCGAGGCGACCATCGATCCGGGTTCGTTCACGCAGATGCGCCTCATCGTCGATTCCGCGCGTGTGCAGCTGGCTCCGGGGTACACGTTCAGGGACGGCTCCACGGAGAAGGCGCTGAAGGTTCCCAGCGGGATGCAGACCGGGATCAAGCTGAACCTGCACGGCGCCGACGGCGGTCCGCTCGCCGTCGTGCCCGGACAGACCGTCCTGGTCCTGGACTTCAACGTCGAGAAGAGCTTCGTGCTGCAGGGGAATCCCGTGACGCCTGCGGGGATCCACGGCGTGATCTTCAAGCCGACCATCAGCGTGACGGGCCAGAACGCAGCCGCCAGCATCTCCGGGACGATCTCCACGTCCCTCGCAAATCAGTCCGTCGAGGGCCTCACGGTCCGCGCCGTGCCTACGGACGCCGGCACGGCGCCGGGGTACACGGCGCAGACGGACACGGCGGTGACCGATTCGGACGGCAACTACACGATCCCCTACCTGGTCCCCGCCACCTACAACGTGACGGTCGATCTGCCGGCCGGACTCTCCACGAATCCGGCGAGCCAGGCGGTGACCCTCGCGGACGGCCAGGACACCACCGGCGTGGACTTCGACGTGATCGACGTCAGAGGCAGCATCTCCGGGACGGTGTCGACGTCGCTCACCGGGGTGTCGGTGGACTCGCTGACGGTGACCGCGGCCCCGCAGACGGCGGGCATGGACACGCTGAGGGTTCTGACCGCATCGGACGGGACCTTCACCATCGACAGCATCCTGCCCGGATCCTACGTGGTGACGGTAGCCGTAGCGGATACGCTGGTGACCACTCCCGTCTGGGCCGACGTCGCCGTGGGCAACTCCCAGGACGTGACGGGTGTCGACTTCGGCGTCGTCCAGCCCGGCAGCATCGCCGGCACGGTGACCACGTCGCTCTCGGGTGTGTCGGTGGCCGGGCTGACGGTGACCGCGACCGCGACCGATGAGCCCTCCTTGACCACCACTACCGCATCGGACGGCACCTACGAGTTCGGGGCGCTCCCTGCCGGCACGTGGACGATCACGGTGACCGTCGGTACCGGCTATGCCACGAATCCGGCGAGCCAGGCCGTCGACCTGACCGCAGGGACGGCATCCACCGGGAACGACTTCGAGGTGGTGGCGTCCGGCTGACGCGGACCCCGTCCGCTGGGGTCGGGCGGGCAAAGAGCAACCCCCCGGGGCGGCCGGGAGCCCAGATCACGACCTGGGCTCCCGGCCCTGTCGTTTCCGCGGCCGCCCTCGCTCTTCCGGCGCACGTCACGGTCTTCGCGCGATTCCTCCTATTGCCCGAAGCAGGTAGCCCGCAGTAGATATCCTGCTGGCGGTCCTCAGGTGACGAGATCCACGGACGCAGGCGGCACGTCGCCGTCATCGACGCGATGACCTCACTCTGGACGCAGGCGGCCGGCGCCGCCGCGCGCACCCCCGACACGCGCAACCGGTACGTCGACTTCCTGCGTGCCGTGTCCATTCTCGCCGTCATCAGCGGCCACTGGCTCATGGCCGCGCCGTGGGTGAGTGGTGGCGGGGTCCGTCTGTCCAACCTGCTGGAATACCGCTCGTGGACGCACTTCCTCACGTGGGTGTTCCAGGTCATGCCGGTGTTCTTCCTGGTGGGTGGATACTCCAACGGTGTGTCGTGGAAGGCGGCCGTGCGCGACGGGAAGAGCTATGCCGATTGGCTCAACGGGCGGCTGCAGCGGCTGCTGGGCCCCGTCATGCCGCTCCTCGTGGTGTGGGTCGTCCTCGGAGCGGCGGGCACCGCCGCCCACGTCGAGCCGGTGCTGCTCAGGGCCGGCTCGCAGATGGCCCTGGTCCCCATCTGGTTCCTGGCCGTGTACACGATGGCGGTGGTGCTCGTCCCCTTCACCTACGCCGCGTGGCACCGGTTCGGCATGTGGTCGTTCTGGGCGCTCGCCCTCGCCGCCGTGCTGGACGACGTGCTGTTCTTCGGCGCCGATCTCCGGCTGTTGGGATGGCTCAACTACGGGTTCGTCTGGCTCGCCGTGCACCAGCTCGGATACGCGTGGCGGGAGGGCTGGTTCGCGGGGACCCGCCGCACCCTGGTCTGGGCCGCGACCGGCCTGCTGACCCTTGTGGCGTTGGTGACCATCGGGCCCTATCCCGTGAGCATGGTGAGCGTGCCCGGAGAGGACGTGAGCAACACGCTGCCGCCCAAGCTCCCGATGCTCCTCATCGGGGTCGTGCAGAGCGGCCTGCTGATCTCCATCGAAGCGCCCATGCGCCGCTGGCTCAGGCGGATCACGCCATGGACCGCGACCGTGCTCGTCAACGGGATGATCATGACGATCTTCCTGTGGCACCTCACCGCCTCCACCCTGCTCATCGGCGGAGCGATGGTCGCCGGAGACATCGGCCTGACGGCGGTGCCCGGGAGCCCGACGTGGTGGCTTCTGCGACCGGTCTGGCTGGCCGCGTACCTCGTGGCGCTGGCGGGCCTCGCCATGATCTTCGGCCGCTTCGAGCGGGACCGTCCCGGCATCCCCCCCGCCGCGCCCTGGCGCCAGGTGCTCGGCGCCGTCTTCGTGTGCGGCGGACTGGCGTTCCTCGCCCTGGACGGTGTCGCCGGGAGCGGCGCGCTCGGCATCCGCCCGGTGGCGCTGCTCCCGTTCGTCGGCGCGGCTCTGGCGAGCGTGACGCCATTCGGGAGAACGGCCGTCGGAACGGCGGCGTAGCGTCCACGTCTGTCGGATTTCGGCCGTGTGGGGTATACGTTACGCATGCGCACGACCCTCCTCACCGCCGCCCTCGTCCTGGCGATGGTCGCCCCGGCGGCCGGCCAGCGTGGGTTCGGCCGGCGATTCCGGCAGCAGGAGCGGGAGCCCACCGTGCACAACCTCCCGTACGACGGCAGCTTCACCTTCGCGCGCATCGCCTACGTCACCGGCCCGGGCGGCTACTACTACATGGGCCTGCCGGCATGGGCGCACGGCTATCCCCGGGCGGGCATCAACCTGATGAAGATCATGGACGCGATGACGCTCCTGCGCGCCCACAAGGACGGGACCGACGTCTTCACCCTGGACGACCCGGAGCTGTTCAAGTATCCGGTGGCGTACATGACAGAGGCCGGCTACTGGACCATGACCGATCAGGAGGCGAAGAACCTCCACGACTACCTGCTCAAGGGCGGGTTCGTGATCTTCGACGACTTCCGGGACGACTTCCGCAACGACGGCTGGGGCAACTTCGCCCGCCAGATGCGCCGGGTGCTCCCCAACGCGGAGATCGTCGACCTGACGCCCGACAACCCCATCTTCCACTCGTTCTTCGACATCCCGTCGTTCGACGTCGTACCCCAGTACTACGACCGGGGCAAGCCCGTCTTCCGGGGCATCTACGAGGACAATGACCCCACGAAGCGGCTCATGGTGGTGATCAACTTCAACACCGACATATCCAACTTCTGGGAGTTCTCGGACGAGGGATACGTCCCGGTCGATCTCTCCAACGAGGCCTACAAGCTGGGTGTGGACTACATCATCTACGCGCTGACGCACTGAGGGGCCGGGGCGGCCCCACTAACGCCAGGCACCCCTCATGAGCAACGCGAAGAGTGCGATCAGCAGGTAGATCCCCGCCGTGACCATGAGCACCTTGCGGGCCGT